>JANWXE010000035.1 GCA_025055385.1 Burkholderiaceae bacterium
CGCGCCAGCGTCTCCTCTAGCGCCTCCTGGGCGGCGGCGAGCAGCGTCTGGCCGGCGGCCACGCGGTGCAGGAACACTGCCTCGCCCTTCCCGTCGTACTCGACCACCAGCGACGCATCACCGGCGCGTTCGCCGGGCGACAGCCGCGCCAGATGGCCGTGGCCGAGCGCCTCCAGCTTTTTCAGGAAGGCGGCGGTCCAGTTCTTCGCCTTATCTTGCGCCACCGCCAGCGGCATCAGTTTCTGCCGCACCGGCCGATCGTCGGCGCGCGATTTCACATGGGTGATATGTACCGCCAGCCGCCGCGGTGTGGCGAACGCCGTCGCGCGGCTGTCCTCGCGCAGCAGGTGCCGTGCACGCAAGCCCGCTTCGATGCCGTCGGCAAAGGCACGGGCTAATGCGAGCAGCGCCTTCGGCGGCAGCTCCTCGGTTTGCAGCTCGATTAGCAGGCTGGCAACCGTCACGCGCGGCCCCCTATGCCGCTTGGCGCGGCGGCTGGCCCAGCATCGGAAAGCCAAGCCGCTCGCGCGCCTCGTAATAGCTTTGCGCCACGGCACGCGCCAGCGTGCGGATGCGCGCGATGTAAGCGGCGCGTTCGGTCACCGAAATCGCGCCGCGCGCATCAAGCAAGTTGAAAGTATGACCGGCCTTCAGCACCATCTCGTAGGCCGGCAGCGCGAGCTGCAGATCCATCAGACGCTTGGCTTCCGCCTCGAACAGATTGAACTGCGACAGCAGGATCTGCGGGTCCGAAGCCTCAAAGTTGTATTGACTTTGTTCGACCTCGTTCTGATGAAACACGTCGCGGTAAGTTAGCACCTTCTCTACACCGCGGTCACGCCAGCGCGTGTAGACGACGTCGAAGACATTGTCGACATTTTGCAGGTACATCGTGAGGCGCTCCAGCCCGTATGTAATTTCGCCGGTGATTGGCCGGCACTCCAGCCCGCCGACCTGCTGGAAGTAGGTGAACTGCGTGATTTCCATGCCGTTCATCCACACTTCCCAGCCAAGCCCCCAGGCGCCGAGGGTGGGGTTCTCCCAGTTGTCCTCGACGAAGCGAATGTCGTTGTTCGCGGTGTCGATGCCAAGCGCCACGAGGGAACCGAGATACACGTCGAGGATGTCCGGCGGCGAGGGCTTCAAGACCACTTGGTACTGGTGGTGCTGGTGCAGCCGGTTCGGATTCTCGCCGTAGCGCGCGTCCTTCGGCCGCCGCGACGGCTGCACATAGGCGGCGCGCCAAGGCTCCGGGCCGATGGCGCGCAAAAAGGTGGCGGTGTGCGAGGTGCCGGCGCCGACCTCCAGGTCGATCGGCTGCAGCAGCGCGCAACCTTGCCGGTTCCAGTACTCCTGCAGGCGCAGGATGACCTCTTGAAACGTCAGCATGGCGAGGCGATCAGGGCTCCTGAGCGAGGCGCGATTCTACGGGGCGCCTTGCGGCGCAGGCTGCGGTGCGCGGCGCCTGCAAGCGACAGCTAGTACACCCAGCATGGTAAGCGCCGCGAGCGCCGGCACATCGCCGTAACGGACATACGGTGTCTGGCCAGTATGCGCTTGGATTTCGCCATCGAGGACGCCGGCAGTCGCAAAAGGTAGCAGCGCCCGCACGCGCCCTCGCGCGTCGATGATCGCGGTGGCGCCGGTGTTGGTCGCGCGCAGCATCGGACGGCCTGTTTCGAGCGCGCGCAGGCGCGAGATCTGCAGGTGCTGCGGCAGCGCGATCGTCTCGCCGAACCATCCGAGGTTCGACAGGTTCAGCAGCACGGTGGGCGCGCGCGCCGGATCGTGCCAGGCATCGATGATCTCGGCACCGAAAAGATCCTCGTAGCAGATGTTCACAGCGATGCGCTGTCCCGCCAGCTCGAACGGCGGCTGGTGGCGCGGGCCGCGCTGCTGGTCGCCGATCGGAATCGTCATCAGCTCGACGAACCAGCGGAAGCCTGGCGGGATGAACTCGCCAAACGGTACCAAATGGCGCTTGCTGTAGCGCTGCACGCCGTCGCGGTCGGGCGCGATCGCCACTGCGCTGTTGAACCATCGCGCGGGCGGCTCCTGCACGAAGATGCCGAACACCAGCGCCGCCTTGCGCTGCTCGACGAAGGAGAGCAGGTCGCGCGCGACCGTCTGCGGCAACTGGTTCAGCGGCACCGGATACACCGATTCCGGCAGCACCGCCAGTTCGAATGTGCCGGGGCGCTGCAGCAGGTCAAGGTACAGCGCATGGGTGCGTGACAACGCCTCGGGACCGAATTTTTCATCCTGCGCTACATTGCCTTGCACCAGCCGCACCCGCAGCGGCGCGCCCACCGGCTGCGTCCAGTCCCGCTGCGCAAGCCACATGCCGGTGACGAGGATGGCCGCGGCCAAAAACAGGGCAAGCGCAGCCGTGCGCGTGCGCGGCAGCGTCGCGATGCTCGCCAGCGCGGCGGCGACGATGGCAGCCAGCAGCGTCATGCCGTAGACACCGGCCACCGGTGCGAAGCCGGCCAGCGGGCCGTCGCTGTGCGCGTAGCCGGAGGCGAGCCACGGAAAGCCGGTGAAGACGGTGCCGCGCAGCCACTCGGCCGCGGCCCAGCCCGCCGGCAGCGCAGCGAGCAGGCGCGGTACCGGCGCGCAGGCGAGGACCGCCGCCACGCCGAGGCCGGCGGCGGGAAAAAGGGCCAGCAGCGCGACGAAGGCGGCCGTGGCGGCGGCCGCCAGCGGCGCAGCCATCTGGCCGTAGATGTGCATACTGACGAAGACCCACCAGAGCCCGCTGCCGAACCAGCCGAGCCCAAAGGCGAAGCCGAGCGCCGCGGCCGCGCGCACCCGTTCGACGCGCGCCACCTGTGCGAACAGGCCCGCGAGCGCCAGGGGCTGCATCCACCAAAGGTTCCAAGGGGCAAACGACAGCGTATGGGCCGCGCCCAAGACAGCGGCTAGCGCGAGCTTTACTTCGGCGGAGGTCAGCGTGGTACGGAGGATGGGCAACGTCGAGCGCGCCGGCGATATAACGGGCGCAGTCTAGCGAGCCCTTTTAAGCGTGATGCCGCAGCAGCAGGCCGGCGCGGAAGTCGGCAGCGGCGGGCGGGTGCAGCCAGCCGACACGCACCAAGTGCACCTGGCGCGCGTCGGCGCGCAGCACCTCGAAGCGCAGGCCGTCGATCTCAGCGATATCGCCGCGCCGCGGCACGCGGCCCAGATGCTCGGCGAGTAACCCGCCCACTGTGGTGGCGGTGGCGTTCGCGAGCTCAGTGCCGAGCGCCGCGTTCAGCGCCGCGATCGATGTCAATGCGCTGACGCGGTAGCGGCCGTCGGCCTCGGGCACGATGCCTTGCGCGCGGTCGTCGCCGTCGTATTCGTCGATGATGTCGCCGACAATTTGCTCGAGAATATCTTCGATCGTGATCAGACCGGCCACAGCGCCGTATTCATCGATCACAATGGCCATGTGGTTGCGGCTGCCGCGAAACTCCCGCAGCAGCTCGTTGACCGGTTTGGTCTCCGGCACAAACAGCGCCGGCCGCAGCAGGCTGCGCGGGTCCACGCGCGGCTCCTGCAGGCAGCGCAGCAAATCCTTGGCGAGCAGGATGCCGACCACCCGATCGAGGCTGCCGTCGATGACTGGCAAGCGCGAGTGCGCGGTTTCGATCGCGCGCGCTAGCCATGTGGCGGCTGCAGCATGAAGGTCAACTACCTGCATTTGCGAGCGCGGCACCATCAGGTCCGCTGCGCGCAGCTCGGCGACCTTCAGTACACCCTCGATCATTGACAGCGCATCGGCGTCGACGACGCCACGCTGCTGGGCAACCTGCAACAGTGCCCGCAGTTCGGTGCGGTTGTCGGGTTCGCGGAAGACAAACGCGCTCAGGCGTTCGAAAAGGGATTTGTGTTTTGTATGTGTCGCGGTGCGACTGGGAGGCTCCGAAGGCATCGTCAAGGGCGGCCTTGGCGTGCCGCCCGGCAGTTAAACATGGGAACAGCATATACGATGCCGGGGCGGCTGGAACGGGCGGTGCGGGGGCACGCCGGCGCGGCCGACGGCGCAATATGAGGCGAAGCGTGCGCAAACTTACGCATAAGGGTCTGGTATACCGAGGCGCGCCAGCAAGCGCCGCTCAAGCGTTTCCATCACTTGTGCTTGTTGAGCGGTGAGGTGATCATGGCCTTGCGCGTGCAATGCGCCATGGATCACCAGGTGAGCCAGGTGGTGGTAAAAAGGCTTGCGTTGCGCGCGCGCTTCCGCGCGTACCACCGGTACGCAGATCACGATGTCGGCATGCACCGGGCGCTGGCTGTACACGAAGGTCAGCACATTGGTCGCATAATCGCGCCCGCGATAGGTGCGGTTCAGCGTCCGGCCCTCGGCGGTGCCAACGAAGCGTAGCACCAAATGTGCGCGCCGCCGGCATGCGAGCCCGACCCAGCGTCGCAGCGTGCTGCTCGCCGGCAGGCCGGCGAACGCCGCGCGCTGTTGGATCGTCAGTGACAGCGATGCGCGCGCCTTCACGAGCCACGCTGGCTGCGGGCAGCGGCTTGTTCGGCCCGCTCGTAGGCCTCGACGATGCGCGCCACCAGCGGATGCCGCACCACATCGGCCGCGGTGAAATACGTGAATGCAATCCCGCGCACATCGCGCAGCACGTGCTGCGCCTCGATCAGGCCAGAGGCACTGCCGCGCGGCAAATCGATTTGCGTGACGTCGCCCGTGATGACCGCCTTAGAGCCGAAGCCAATGCGGGTCAGGAACATCTTCATCTGCTCCGGCGTAGTGTTCTGCGCCTCGTCCAAGATCACGAAGGCTTGGTTGAGGGTGCGCCCCCGCATATAGGCGAGCGGCGCAATTTCAATCGTCTGACGCTCCAACAGCCGCTGCGTCTTGTCAAAGCCCAGCAGGTCAAACAGTGCGTCGTACAGTGGCCGCAGGTACGGGTCCACCTTCTGCGCCAGGTCGCCCGGCAGGAAGCCGAGCCGTTCACCGGCCTCTACCGCGGGTCGCGTCAGCACGATGCGCTTGACAGCCTCTCGCTCCAGCGCGTCTACTGCACAGGCCACTGCCAGATAGGTCTTGCCGGTGCCGGCCGGCCCGATTGCAAAGGCGATGTCGTGGCCGAGGATGGCTTCGATGTATTCGCGTTGCCGCGGCGTGCGGCCGTGCAGGTCGCGCCGGCGCGTGTGCAGCACCGGCGTCGGCGTCTGCGGCTCAGGGCGAGCAGCCCCTGGCAGCCTGCGTGTGCGCTCGACGAAATAAAGCTGGATGTCGTCGATGCTGATCGGCCGGTCGGCGCGCGCCAGGAAATGCTCGAGTGCCTCGACCGCCTGCTGGGCCCGCTCGCGCGCCCCTTCGATGCGAAACTGATGGCCGCGGCGGCGGATGGAGACCTCCAGCTCGGTTTCGATCTGGCGCAGGTTGCTGTCTAGCGCACCCGTCAGATTGGCCAGTTGGGCGTTGTCGGCCGTCGCCGCAAACGCCAGCACCTTCTTGGTCGTCGATGCGCGCGCCACGACGCGATCAGTCCGTGGTCACGGTCTCCTGCAGCAGCACCTCGCCTCGTAGCGAGTGCGGCAGGGCCTGTGTGATGCGCACGTCGACAAAGCGCCCGACTAAGCGCGGCGGGCCGGCGAAGTTTACGATCCGGTTGTTGCTGGTGCGCCCCGTCAGCTCGGCGGGGTCTTTCCTCGACGGCCCTTCAACCAGCACGCGCTGCACGCTGCCTACCATCGCTGCACTAATTTGCTGCGCCTGCTGCGCGAGCAGCCGCTGCAGCCGTTGCAGCCGCGCAAGCTTGACCTCCTGCGGCGTGTCATCCGGCAGCTCGGCCGCCGGCGTGCCCGGCCGGCGGCTGTAGACAAATGAGAAGCTGGTATCAAAACCGATGTCCTCTACTAGCGCCAGGGTTCGCTCGAAATCTGCTTCGCTTTCGCCGGGGAAGCCGACAATGAAGTCCGACGAAATCGAAATGCCGGGCCGCGCAGCGCGTAACCGGCGCACGATCGATTTGTATTCGAGCACCGTGTAGCCCCGCTTCATTGCGGCTAGCACGCGATCGGAACCAGCTTGTACCGGCAAATGCACATGTTCGGCCAATTGCGGCAGACGCGCATGCACATCGATGAGCCGCTGCGTGAATTCTTTCGGGTGCGAGGTCGTGTAGCGGATGCGTTCGATGCCGGGGACCTCGGCTACGCACTCCAGCAGGGTAGCAAAGTCGGCAACGCCATGGTCGACCCGCCCCCGGTAAGCGTTGACATTCTGGCCGAGCAGCGTGACCTCCTTGACGCCCTGTTGGGCTAGCTCAGCGATTTCCGCCAGCACATCCGGTAACGGTCGCGAGACTTCCTCGCCGCGGGTATAAGGCACCACGCAGAACGAGCAGTACTTACTGCAGCCTTCCATGATCGAGACGAAGGCAGTTGGGCCTTCGACGCGTGCCGGCGGCAGCGCGTCAAATTTCTCGATCTCGGGAAAAGACACGTCGACCTGCGGGCGGCCGCTGCGGCGGCGCCGTTCGATTAAGTCCGGCAAGCGATGCAGCGTCTGCGGGCCAAAGACCAAGTCCACATATGGTGCGCGGGCGACAATCGCGGCACCCTCTTGGCTGGCCACGCAGCCACCGACCCCGATCAGGAGGTCGGGCCGGCTGCGCTTCAGCGCCTTGATGCGCCCCAGATCGGAGAACACCTTTTCCTGCGCCTTCTCGCGTACCGAACAGGTGTTAAACAGGATTAGGTCGGCCTGCTGTGGATCGTCGGTCGTAACGTAGCCGCCGCCGGCGGCGAGCACGTCGGCCATCTTGGCCGAGTCGTACTCGTTCATCTGGCAGCCGAAGGTTCTGATGTAAACCTTTTTCGCGGGCACGGTGTAGATCCGAGGGCGAAACGACAAAGTTGCGGTTGCGCGTTACGCTACGGTGCGGGCGCATTGCGCCGCACCGGCTGCGTGTGTGAGCGTTCGTCAGGCTCGAGCAGCCAAACCGTCTGCACCTGGCCGCGTTCGTCAAAAACAAAACGCACCGGCGTGCTGGGGGTGACCATGTTAGGGGTCACGGTCAGGTTCTTCGGTGTCAGGAAGCGCGCACCCGGCGCAAGACGATAGGTTTTGCCATCAATGCGGATCATCCAGGCAGTGGCTTCTTCGATGCGACCACGCGCCGCCTCCTGCGGAATGCGGCGGTCTAGTGCCTGCGCGAAAACCTCGCCAGCGGCCGCCAGCGCGAAGGCGATCATCATGAAGCGCAGCACGGGCGACGAAGGACAGTATTTGGTGGCGGATCAGGGACTCGAACCCCGGACACAAGGATTATGATTCCTCTGCTCTAACCAGCTGAGCTAATCCGCCGATCACATCAACCGCATTATGCCATCAGTGCGCGGCGCGTGGCGGCAGAGGCGAGCCGGCACGGACATGCAAAGCGGGTGTGGGCTGAGCAAGGTGCGGAAATTCGACTCTCACCAGCGTGCCGGGAAAGTCTAAATCCCTGGCGTGCGGGTTGTTCGAAAGGCTGATGCGCGCATCGTGCTGCTGCACGATTTCGCGTACGATTGCCAGTCCAAGGCCGCTGCCTTCGCTGCGGCTGCCCAACACCCGGTAGAAGCGCTCGAACACCAGCGGCCGCTCTGCCTCGGGGATGCCGCAGCCGGTGTCCTCCACCTCCAGCACTGTGCAGCCGGCCCCGCCGCGTATGCGCACCGTCACACCGCCGCCCGCAGGTGTGTATCGCAGCGCGTTGTCAACCAGATTGCGCAGCAACTCCCGCAATTGCAGTGGCAGGCCGACGATGTCGCCCGCCGGTTCGGCCTCCAAGCCGAGGTCGATGCCGCGGGCAACGGCAAGCGGCACAAAGTCCTGCAGCGTCTCGCGCGCCAGCTGTGCGAGGTCCACCGCCGTAAACGCGGCCAGGTCGGTCGCCTGGTGCTCGGCGCGCGCCAACGCCAATAGTTGATTGATCAAATGCGTGGCGCGCTCGGTTGCTTCCGCGATCTGACGCAGGCTGCGCCGCAACTCGCCGGCATCGCTCTGACGCAGCGCCAGCTCGGCCTGCGTGCGCAGCCCGGCCAGCGGGGTCTTCATCTGATGCGCTGCGTCGGCGATGAAACGGCGCTGGGCGGCTAGGTTCTGCTGCATGCGCTGCAGCAGCTCGTTGAATGAATTCAGCAGCGGCTCCAGCTCTTCGGGGGCGGCCCGTGGGTCTATCGGTGACAGGTCGTCTGGGCGCCGGCGCCGGATCGTTTCGCGCAGCGCGGTCAGCGGCTTCAACCCCTGCGTTAAGCCGAGCCACACGAGCGTTACGGCGATCGGCAAGATGATGAATTGCGGAATGATCACCCCGCGCACGATTTCATTGGCAAGCTGCGCGCGCTTCTCCAGTGTTTCGGCCACCTGCACCAGCACCGGCTGCGCGCCCGTTGGCGCCTCGGGCACCGGCAGCCAGGTGTAGGCAATGCGCACTTCCTCCCCGTATAGTCGATCGAAGCGAAAACGCACGCGCCCCAACTGCGGCGGCTCTGCTTCCGGCGGTAGCGGCACGTTCAGATCCCCGGCGATGAATTCGCCGCGCAGGCCTAGCACCATGTAGTAGGTCTGATCGGCGGCATCGGCGCGGATCAGCTCTTCGGCGGGCAGCGGCAGCTCCAGCGTAACGCCGCGCGCATCGATGCGCACGTAGCTTGCCAACGCCTTCAGGCCCGCCGCGAGTGCGCGGTCGTGTGGCGCATCGGCAATGCCCTGCGCGACCAAGAACGTGATCGTGACCGACAGTGGCCACACCAGCATCAGCGGTGCCCACATCCAGTCCAACATCTCGGAGAACAGCGAGCGCCGTTCGCCGTATGGTCGTAGTGGATTCGGCACCGTCGCCGGCGGGAGTTCCTCGCTGCGGTAGCGGCCGGCCGTGCGCAGCGCTGCCGCTAGCGCACGCACATTTGCACGCCAGCCGTGGCTGGGTGGTCGCTGGGACCGGGTCTCGTCCGGCATCGCGCGGCCGAAGGGGCGCGGGCGCGCCCTTAATGAACGCCGGATCGCCGCGGGGGCTCGGCCGGTGCCTCCGCGTTGCGCGCCAGGCAGTACCCCAGGCCGCGGACTGTCACGATGCGTATGCCGCCAGGCTCGAGCTTCTTGCGCAACCGGTGCACGTAGACCTCGATGGCGTTGGTGCTGACCTCCTCGCCCCACTGGCAGAGGTGATCGACCAACTGGTCCTTGCTGACCAGCCGCCCCGGCCGCGCCAGCAGCATCTCCAGCAGCGACAGCTCGCGCGCCGACAGGTCCAGCGGCCGGCCGTCGATGGCGGCCACGCGCCCGGCCCGGTCCAGGGTCAGCGCTCCGTGCCGCAGGACGTTTTGCGCCCCGCCGAGTGCGCGCCGCGTCAGGGCGCGCACGCGCGCCTCCAGCTCCGAGAGCGCGAACGGCTTGGCCATATAGTCGTCCGCGCCGAGGTCCAGACCCCGCACGCGCTGCTCGACGCTGTCGGCCGCCGTCAGGATCAAGACCGGCACGGTTTGTCCGCGGGCGCGCAGCCGGCGCAATACCTCCAGGCCGGAAAGCCTGGGCAGTCCGAGGTCAAGGATTACTAAGTCGAAACCGGGGCTGGCAAGCGCCGTATCGGCCGCCGCGCCATCTTCCACCACGTCGACGGCGTAGCCGCCGGCGCGCAGCGAGCGCGACAAGCCGTCGGCCAGCACCGGGTCGTCTTCGGCAATCAAAATGCGCACTTGTTATGCTCCTGCCCCCTTTGGCGCAGAGCAGAGCGGACGCCTTAAGCAGTCAGTCTAGGCGGTGGTTATCGCTGCCAGCAAGCCGCCGACGGGCTTGACGGTAATACTGAATATACGTACAGTTCCTGACAACTGTATGTTTAGCCAGTAGCAGTCAAGCGCGGTCAGCCGCAGCGCGGCCGCGGAGCGGAGGCGGCAATGGACGATGGAAGGAGCGGGTTGGTGATCGACAGCAAAGAACGGCAGAAAGCGCTGGCCGCTGCGCTGGCGCAGATCGAGAAGCAGTTTGGTAAAGGCTCGATCATGCGGCTGGCCGATGGCGAGGTGGCCGAAGACATCGACGTCGTATCGACCGGCTCGCTTGGGCTAGATATTGCGCTTGGCATCGGTGGCCTGCCGCGTGGACGGGTGGTCGAGATCTACGGGCCGGAATCGTCGGGCAAGACGACGCTGACCTTGCAGGTAATCGCCGAAATGCAAAAGCTCGGAGGCATCTGCGCCTTCATCGATGCCGAACATGCGCTCGACATTCAGTATGCGCAGAAATTGGGCGTCAATCTGCAGGATTTGTTGATCTCGCAGCCGGACACGGGCGAGCAGGCGCTCGAAATTGCCGACGCGCTGGTGCGGTCTGGGGCAGTGGATCTGATTGTGATCGACTCGGTGGCGGCCCTCACCCCGAAGGCGGAAATCGAGGGCGAAATGGGTGATGCGTTGCCGGGCTTGCAGGCGCGGCTGATGAGTCAAGCGCTGCGCAAACTGACCGCTACGATCAAGCGCACCAATTGCCTGGTGATCTTCATCAACCAAATCCGCATGAAAATTGGCGTCATGTTCGGCAACCCCGAGACCACCACCGGCGGCAATGCACTGAAGTTCTACGCCTCGGTGCGGCTAGATATCCGGCGCGTCGGTTCAATTAAGAAGGGGGAGGAGGTGATCGGCTCCGAAACCAAGGTCAAAGTGGTCAAGAACAAGTTGGCGCCGCCTTTTAAGCAAGCGGACTTCGACATCCTGTACGGCGAAGGCATCTCGCGTGAGGGCGAAATCATCGATTTAGGCGCGCAATACAACGTCCTGGAGAAGTCCGGTGCTTGGTACAGCTACAACGGCGAACGCATTGGCCAGGGCAAGGACAACGCGCGCGATTTCCTGAAAGAACATCCGGCCCTGGCGCTCGAGATCGAAAACAAAATCCGCGAGAAGCTTGGCATCGCGCCGCGCCAGCGCCCGGCAACGGTCTGACGCGCAAGCGATGCGCGGCGCGGTGCGCACGCTGCGACAGCAGGCACTGGCTGCGCTGGCACGACGCGAGCACAGCCGCGTCGAGCTGGCGCGCAAACTGAAGCGCACTGGCGCGCCGCTGCCGGAGGCGGAACTGGCCCGCCTGCTGGACGAGCTGACACGAGACGGGCTGCTGTCGGATGCCCGGTTCGCCGAGGCGCTCGTGCGGGCGCGGGCGCCCCGCTACGGCGCAGCGCGCATCGCGCAGGAAATGCGCGAGCGCGGTGTCCCCGATGCCCTGATCCGTGCCGCCGTGGCTGCGCTTAACGCCAGCGAAGAGGCGCGCGCGCGGGCGGTTTGGCAGAAGCGGTTTGGCGCGCCGGCTGCTTGTGCCGCCGAGCGAGCCCGTCAGGCGCGCTTTCTGCAGCAGCGCGGATTCTCCGCTGCGGTGATCCGGCGCATCCTCGGCGGGATCGAAGAATGACCAAAAGCTCGCGTAGGCGCGGCGCGAGTAGGCGGCTTGCCTGGCCATGGCGCGAATTTCGGGGCCACCCAGTGCCGATCAGGCGGTGCGAGGTTGGGCACGGTAAGCGCTGCCGCTGGGATCGCAGTGGGCGAAACGAGACGCGGGCAGCTGCAATTGACGTGCTTGAGTGGACATCTCGGCGCTTCGCCTCGTCAACGGCGCGGCGGCCGCCGCGGCGGTGTTAACATTTTTACAACCGGGGGCATGCGGACGGCCACCCGGTTTTTTTTGGGGCGGCAGCGCGCGGCTGGGCAGAGGTTCTGCATCGCGGCACCGGGTTGGCTGCCGCGGGGGCGGCTCATGAAGATCCACGAGTACCAGGCAAAAGAAATCCTGCGCCAATATGGCGTCGCGATACCACGCGGCGAACCCTGCTTCTCCGTTGAGGAGGCGGTGGCTGCTGCGCAGCGCCTCGGCGGCCCCCTGTGGGTCGTCAAGGCACAGATCCATGCCGGCGGGCGCGGCAAAGGCGGCGGCGTGCGGCTGGCGCGCAGCCTCGAGGAGGTGCGTGCGCATGCATCAAGCATCTTGGGCATGCAGCTTGTCACCCATCAGACCGGCCCGCAGGGCCAAAAAGTGCGCCGCCTGCTGATCGAAGAGGGCGCCGACATCCGCAAAGAGCTCTACGTCGGCATGGTGGTTGACCGCAACACGCAGCGCGTCTGCCTGATGGCTTCCAGCGAGGGCGGAATGGACATCGAAGAGGTAGCGGCGCACACGCCGGAGAAAATCCACAAGGTGCACGTCGATCCCGAACGCGGCCTGACGGACGCCGAGGCCGACAACATCGCCGTCCACATCGGCGTGCCGGCGGCAAGCCTGCCGCAGGCCCGCGCCGTGCTGCAGGGGCTGTACCGCGCATTCTGGGACAAGGATGCGTCGCTTGCCGAGATCAACCCGCTGATCGTCAGCGGCGACGGCCGAGTGATCGCACTCGACGCTAAGATGAATTTCGACACCAACGCCCTGTTCCGCCACCCGGAGATCGTGGCGTTGCGCGATCTGGATGAAGAGGATCCGGTCGAAGTGGAGGCGAGCCGGCACGGCCTCTCTTACATCCAGCTTGACGGCAACATTGGCTGCTTGGTCAACGGTGCCGGGCTGGCGATGGCGACGATGGACACCATCAAACTGTTTGGGGGCGAGCCCGCCAACTTCCTGGATGTCGGGGGCGGCGCCACCACGGAGAAGGTGACCGAGGCTTTCAAGCTGATGCTACGCAATCCCAAGCTGCGTGCCATTTTGGTCAACATTTTCGGCGGCATCATGCGCTGCGACGTCATCGCCGAAGGCGTGATCGCGGCCTCGCGCGCGGTGAAGCTGACGGTGCCGCTGGTGGTGCGCATGAAAGGCACGAACGAGGACCTTGGCAAGCGCATGCTGGCCGAATCCGGCCTGCCGATTATCTCTGCTGACACGATGGCCGAGGCAGCGCAGAAGGTCGTTGCCGCGGCGCGCGGCTGAACCCCAGACACGACGATGAGCATCCTGATTAACCGCGACACCCGCGTCATCACGCAGGGCATCACCGGCAAGACCGGTCAGTTCCACACACGCGCCTGCCGCGAGTACGCCAACGGCCGCGCCTGCTTCGTCGCCGGCGTCAATCCGAATCGCGCCGGCGAGAACTTCGAGGGCATCCCGATCTTTGCCAGCGTGCGCGAGGCCAAGGAGGCCACCGGCGCCAACGCCTCAGTGATTTACGTGCCGCCGCCGGCGGCCGCTGCCGCTATCTGGGAGGCAGTGGAAGCGGATCTGGACCTCGTTATCTGCATTACCGAGGGCATTCCGGTGCGCGACATGATCGAGGTGCGCGACCGCATGCGCAAGCAAAACCGCCGTACGATCCTGGTCGGTCCCAACTGCCCGGGTGTGATCACGCCCGACGAGATCAAGATCGGCATCATGCCGGGCCATATTCACCGCAAGGGCCGCATCGGGGTGGTGTCGCGCTCGGGTACGCTAACCTACGAAGCTGTGGCGCAGTTGACCGAGCTCGGCTTGGGGCAGTCCACGGCCGTGGGCATCGGCGGTGACCCGGTCAATGGCCTGAAGCACATCGACGTGCTGAAGCTGTTCAACGACGATCCCGAGACAGACGCCGTGGTGATGATCGGCGAGATCGGCGGCAGCGATGAGGAAGTCGCCGCGCGCTGGGTCAAGCAGCACATGCGCAAGCCGGTGGTGGGCTTCATCGCCGGCGTGACCGCACCCCCGGGCAAACGCATGGGGCATGCCGGTGCCATCATCGCCGGCGGCAAGGGCACTGCGCAAGAGAAGCTTGCTGTGCTAGAGGAGTGCGGCATCCGCACCACCAAGAACCCATCCGAGATCGGCAAGCTGCTCAAGAGCGTGCTGTAGCCGGCGCCCGAGGCGACGCGGAGCCGCGCGATGGGGGCGGTGGTTGGCTGGTTCGCGACCCTGGACTGGGGCGCGATTCTGCAGATCATCGTCATCGACATCCTGCTGGGCGGCGACAACGCGGTCGTGATTGCGCTCGCCTGCCGCAACCTGCCGCCGCGCCAGCGCCGGCAGGGCGTCTTCTGGGGCGCGGCCGGCGCGATCCTGCTGCGCGTCATGCTTATCACCTTTGCGGTCGCGCTGCTGCGCGTGCCGGTCCTGAAGCTCATCGGCGGCGCACTGTTGCTGTGGATCGGCGTCAAACTGATCGCCCCGGCCGACGGCGCGGACGGCCATGCCGAGATCCAGGCGAGCGACCGGCTGTGGACCGCGATCAAGACCATCATCGTCGCCGATTTCGTGATGTCGCTCGACAACGTCGTGGCGATCGCCGGCGTGGCCGAGCAGGCCGATCCCGCCCACCAGGT
>JANWXE010000048.1 GCA_025055385.1 Burkholderiaceae bacterium
ATCTTCGCCGGCAGCGCGTCGTACTTGCTCTTGTTGAACAGGATCTCGAACTGCTCGGCGTTCTGATGGTAGCTCTGCAGCATGCACACCTTGGCCACGTCCGGAAAGCCGAGGATGCGGTCAGAACTCGCGTTGTTGAACTCGGCGGCGTCCAGCAGCCCGCGCTCCATCGCCGGCACGATCTCGCCGCCGGGCAGCGCGTTGACCGCCGCGCCCATCGCTGTGAAGACGTCGATCGAGATGCCGACGGTACGATATTTCAGCCCCTTGAAATCCTCCGGCTTTGTAATTGGCTTTTTGAACCAGCCAAGCGGCTGTGTGGGCATCGGACCATACGGGAAGGACACCACGTTGGCGCCGATCGAGGCATACAGCTTTTCCAGCAGTTGCTTGCCGCCGCCGTATTTGTGCCAGGCGAGCAGCATGTTGGCGTCCATGCCGAAGGCCGGTCCCGAGCCCCACAGCGCGAGCGCGTTCTGTTTGCCGTAGTGATACACCAGCACGCCGTGGCCGCCATCGAGCGTGCCCTTGGACACCGCGTCCAGCAGGCCGAAGGCGGGCACCACGGCACCGGCGGGCAGCACTTCGATCCTCAGCTCGCCGCCGGTCATGTCGTTGACTTTTTTAGCAAAGTCGTTGGCGTACTCGTGGAAGATGTCTTTTGCTGGCCATGTCGACTGCCAACGCATCGTGATGGGGCTCATTTGCCCTTTGGCGATCATCGGCACGCCGAGCGTCGTGGCCGCCGCGGCGCCGAGGAATTTGCGACGCGCTTTTTTCTGCCCGTCTGTCGCGGTACGTTTCAAGAACTCCATTGACTGTCTCCTTGGTCGTCGATGCGATGCGCCCGCACGGAGTGTCGCGCTGGCAACGCGACGCGCCGCGGCGGCTGCGGACATCGGAAAGGAAGGGTTAGCCGCTGACATTGCATTCTAGCCCTCGATGTCATGTTGGGACAGTACGGGCGGCGCGGCAGTCAATGCTGCAAAGGGTCGCCCCTATGCTGTGCAGTCGCTGCTGAACGAGCTCAGAAAAACCCGACGCCGACCTGAAAAAGCTTCTCCACGCGCGGGATCATTTTTTTGCGCGCCACAAACACGATCAGATGATCCTCCGGTTCGATCACGGTGTCATGGTGCGCAATTAGCACCCGCGCGTCGGGGCCCGTGCCCCGCACAATCGCGCCAATCGTCGCCCCTTTCGGCAGATCAATGTCCTCGATGCGGCGGCCGATGACGCGCGAGCTCTTCGCGTCACCATGGGCGATGATCTCCAGCGCCTCAGCCGCGCCGCGCCGCAAGCTGTGCGCAGCCACCACGTCGCCGCGCCGCACGTGCTTTAGCAGCGCCGACAGGGTGGCGTGCGAGGGCGAGATCGCAATATCGATCTGCCCGCCCTGCATCAAGTCACCGTAGCTCTTGCGATTGATTAGCGCGATGGTGCGCCGGGCGCCTAGGCGCTTAGCAAGCAGCGCGCTCATGATGTTGTTCTCATCATCATTGGTCAGCGCGCAGAATAGATCGGTCTCGGCCACCCCCTCGTCGGCGAGCAGGTCTTCGTCGGTGGCATCCCCATTGAGCACCAGCACCTGCGAGGACAGTTGGCTCGCCAGGTGTTCGCAGCGGCGCTTGTTGAACTCAATGATCTTGATATTGAAGCCGCTGCCCCGGTGGATGCCTTCGCGCGTGTCCAAGGCGCGCGCCAACCGCAGACCAATGTTGCCACCGCCAGCGATCATGATGCGCTTCACCGGCTTGTCGATGCGGCGCAGTTCAGCCATCACGGTGCGGATATGCTCACTGGCAGCAAGGAAAAACACCTCGTCGCCAGGCTCGATCATCGTCTGCCCCTCGCACTGGATGGCGCGATCGTTACGGAAGATGGCCACGATGCGGGTGTCGATGTTCGGGATGTGCTTGCGCAGGTCGGCAATCGGGTGCGACACCAGCGGACCGCCGGCCACTGCCCGCACCGCAATAAGGCTGGCCTTGCCGTCGGCGAACTCCAGCACCTGCAGCGCCTCGGGAAACTCGATCAGCTTCAGCAAGTAGTCGGTGACGCTCTGCTCCGGCCAGATGATGTGGTTGACGCGAAAACCCTTCTCGCCGGTCAATTCCGGGTGCTCTTGCAGCTCGACGTTGCGCACGCGCGCGATGCGAGTCGGCACGTTAAATACGTCGGCGGCAATCTTGCAGGCAACTAGATTGGTCTCGTCGCTAGCGGTAACCGCGATTAGCAAATCGGCGTCGTCGGCGCCGGCCTCCTTCAGCATCGACGGCAGGGTGGCGCTGCCGACTAACCCGCGCAAGTCGTAGCGCTCCTGCAGTTCGGCCACGCGGGCAGGATCGGTGTCGATAACCGTGATGTCGTTGGCCTCCGACACCAGGCTCTCGGCCACCGAGGAGCCGACGCGGCCGGCGCCAAGGATGATGATTTTCATCGGCCTCTTACTTGCCGTCGGCGCCACCCTCGCGCGGCAACGGCGCGGCGCCGTTGCCGCCGGCGGTACGCCGCGGACCGCGGGCGAGCTCCACGCCAAGTTGCTTGAGCTTGCGGTACAGGTGGGTGCGCTCCAGCCCAGCACGGTCCGCCACCCGTGTCATGCTGTAGTTTTCGCGCGCTAAGTGGTATTGAAAGTAAGCGCGCTCAAACTGGTCGCGCGCTTCGCGCAGCGGCTGATCTAGGCTGATGCCCGCAGCGGTCGACGGTGGCAGCGCTGGCGCGGCACTGCGATCGCTCGCCGCTGCCAGCGCACCGTCGCCGGCGGCTGCCGGCGCACGTTGGTTCGCGATCGGCCCGCTTCGCAGCGAGCGCATCAGGCGGCCGCGTTCCAACCCGCTTTTGACCGCCGCCAGCAAGCGCGCCAGCGCGATTGGTTTCTCCAGAAAATCGAGGGCCCCGAAGCGCGTCGCCTCCACTGCCGTGTCGATCGTCGCATGGCCAGACATCATGATCACGGGCACGTTCAGCTGCCCGGCGGAGGCCCACTCTTTGAGCAAGGTCACGCCATCGGTGTCCGGCATCCAGATGTCAAGTAGCACCAAGTCCGGCTTTTCGCTTTCCTTGAGTCGGCGAGCAGCCGCAGCACTGTCGGCAGTAACCACTGCATGTCCTTCGTCACTTAGGATCTCGGACAGCAGCTCGCGGATGCCGATTTCGTCGTCGACGACGAGGATCGTTGCCATCAGGTGTTCATGCAGGTCGCGTCGGCGGCGCCTCTAGCCCGCGGGTGGCCGGACCGCGATCATCAGGGCGCCTCAGCCGTCAGCGGCGCGCCGCCGCATACCGGACCGGTCGCCTGCGCGAGCCGGCGGAACACGATGGTCACGATCGCGCCGCCGCCAGCGGCTAGCCCGCGGTTGACCAGCTCAATACGAGCACCGTGTTCATCGACTATTTTGCGCACGATCGCCAATCCGAGGCCGGTCCCCCCCGGCTTGGTGGTTACGTACGGTTCGAATGCACGGCGAAGTATATTCGCGGCAAAACCGGGGCCGTCATCCTCCACCGACAGGCGCACGGCCTGCGTGCTGCCGCCAGCGCCGTCTTCGACCGCTACGGCCTCGGTGCGCACGACAATGCGGCCGGCGCTGCCGCCAGCGCGGCTGGCAATCGCCTCCTGGGCATTGGCGATCAGGTTGTGGATCACCTGCCGCAGCTGGGTCGCATCGCCCTCAATCAGCGGCAGCGCCGGTGCCAACGCCAGCTGCACGGGCGCGCCGGCGGCGGCCCCCTCCTGGCCCGCGCCATACAGCGCGGTCACTTCTTCGATCAGTGCGTTTAGATCAAGCGGCGCCAGCCGCGCCGGCGGCGTACGCGCAAAGGCGCGGAAATCGTCCACCATGCGCTTCATCGCCGCCACTTGGTTGACGATCGTCGCCGTGCCGCGCCGCAGGATCTCGGCCTGCTCGGGCGGCAAGCTGCCGGCCAGTTTCATCTGCAGCCGCTCAGCGGCTAGCTGGATCGGGGTCAGCGGGTTCTTGATCTCGTGCGCCAGCCGGCGCGCCACCTCGCCCCAAGCGAGCGCGCGCTGCGCCGAAATGACCTGCGTGATGTCGTCGAACACCACGACGTACCCTGGGCCGTCGTCCAGCGGCAGCCGCGAGCCGCGCGCTAACAAGGCCAGCGGCTCGGTTTGCTCGGCACTGCCAGCGCGCCGCACTTGAATCTGCTGCTGCCAGGAATCCTTCGGCGTTGCTGCCAGCACTTGGTCGGCGAAACAATCGACCACTTGCTGCGCCAGCGCCGGCACGATCTCGGCAAGCGGCCGGCCGACGTGCGGCGCCAGCGGCACACCGAGGATGCGGCTCGCCCCATGGTTGGCGGTCACTAAACGCCAGTCGCGATCCAGCACGATCACTCCAGCGGACAGATTGGTTAGCACGCGCTCCAGATAGGCGCGCGCATTTTCAAGTTGGCGCGAGCGCGCTTCAATGGCATCGCGCGCCTCCGCCAGCTGCCGTGTCATGGCGTTAAATGACTGTGTCAGCAGCGTCAGCTCGTCCTTGCCGCGGAATTCGCGCAGCGGACGGAAATTGCCTTCAGCGACTGCTTTGGTGCCCTCGGCAACCTGTAACAACGGGGCGGCCATGGAGCCGGCCAGCAGCACCCCGCTGGCCACCGCCGCAAAGACCGCAAGCAGCAGCGTCAGCGTCAGGGTGGCCGTGTACAGCCGCTTGAGTCCGCCGCGGGCGAGCGACAGCTCCTGGTATTCGCGATAGCCGCTCTGCAGCGCCTCGGCATTGGCGGCCACCGACGGGGCCACGCGCTGGATTGCCTGCAGCAGCCGCTGCTCGGCGGGCGCGCCCACGCCGAGCGGCAGCGCCGAGGGCACCGGCACCAGCGCCCGCATGCGCAGCCCGGTGCGCGCATCGAGCGCCAGCGGGTCACCCTCGATCTTCGCCACGGTGCGCCCGCCGCGCGCCTGCCGCAGGTCGGCCACGCCGGGCAGCTCGCTGACCAGCTCCGCGGCGCCGCTGCGCGCCACCGCGATCAGACGGCCGCTGGCCGACAGCAGCAGCACCTCGTCAAAGCCAGCTCGCTCGCGCAGCCGCTCCAGCTGCGCGACTTGCTGCCCCACTGGCACGTCGGCGAGCTCCTGCGCCAGCGCGCGCGCCCGGCCACTGACCTCCGAGAGCTGTGCCTCCAGCACCGAGCGGCCGAGCGCCAGCCCCGATTCCAGCGCCCGCTCCACGCGCACGTCGAACCAAGATTCGATCGAGCGCTGCAGGAACTGCACCGAGATAACGTAGATGAGCAGCCCGGGCAGCACCCCGATGAGCGCAAATGCCACCGCGAAGCGCGCCATCAGCCGCGCGCCGAAGCGCCGCGCGCGCCAGCGCTTCACCAGCCGCGCAACCAGCAGCAACACGAAGACCAGCAGCGTGACCGCCAGCGCCGCGTTGATGGCCAGCAGCAGCGGGTAGTGGCGTTCGAAGGTATGCGTGTTGCCGCTCGCGGAGGCGAGCAAAAACAGCAGCACCAGGCCAGCCGCCGCGGCCACCGGCACGCCGTAGCGCAGCGCGCGCGACATCGTTATGGCAGCCATGATCGCCTCAGCCGGTACGCGCCATCCGCAGCAAGTCACCTCGCCAGCTCAGCGGACACCTGCACATGGCGCCAGTCCGAGGCCAAAGTCCACTCGCGGCTAGTCAGCACGTTGATTTGAAATGGGCGCGGCAGCTGCGAGGTATCGAGCCGCATCCGGACCTGTGCCTTGTAATCGTCGTCGGGGCGGATCAGGCTGCGGTCGGCGACGCGCCAGGCGCGCAGGCGCCGCAGCACCGCCAGTGCGTCAGCCAGCGTGTCAAACGGCTGTGCCAGCGCGCCGCTGGCCAGCCGATATTGCCGCGTCAGCGGACTGTAGCTTAAGCGGAAGGTGCGAGCGGCCGACACCAGCTTTTTGTCGAACCACCACCAGCGCGTGCGGTACAGCTCAAATTCGACGATAAAGTACAGCGCAATGCCGCGCTTGAGGGCGTCTTCCAACACCGCCGGCAGCTCAAAATCGAATGCCGCGTCCAGGACCAACGCCCCTTCGCCGTCACTGCCGAGTGACAGCTCGGCGGCACGCACGACGATACGCTCCGAGGCTAGCGCCGCCACAGGCACTGCCCACAAGCAGCAGAGCGTGGCCAGCAGCGCCATCGCGTGACGCCACCGGTCGCGCGCCGCAGCACGCGCGCTGCACGGGGCCATGATTGCGGCGAGCATAAATGGGGCCGTTAGCGTTTTTCAAACAGCGCGAAGAAAAAACCATCGTGCAGGGTCGGCCGCGCGCAATCCACTGTCCAAGCAGTCGCCGCCGTCAACGGTACCGGCAACAGCTGACCCTCGCCGGCTTGCAGGCCTGGCAGCGGCACGCGCCGGGCATCGGTCCAACGGCGCTCAAATGCGGCCGCCTGTTCGACGCCCTCCTCGGGGAACAGCGAGCACACGACGTAGAGCAATCTACCAGCGGGGGCCAGCAGCGGCCACAACGCATCCAGCAGGCGCGCCTGTTGCGTTGCCAATTGCGCAACATCCGCCGGCCGGCGTAACCACGGGATGTCCGGATGCCGGCGCACGATGCCGGAGGCGGTACAGGGAGCATCGAGCAGAATGCGGTCGTAAAGCGGGCCGCGATGCCACTGTGCCGGCTGCGCGGCGTCACCGACAATCACCCGCACGCGGTCGCTCGCCAAGCCGAGGCGGGCGAGGTTCTCGCTAATCCGCGCGCTGCGCGCCGCATCGCGCTCGACGGCATCGATCGTCGCCTCGGTGAGTTCCGCCAGATGCGCGGTCTTGCCGCCGGGCGCGGCGCAGGCATCCAGCACCCGCATGCCGGCGCCCGCCTGCAGCCACGGCGCGGCCAGTTGCGCGCCGGCATCCTGCACCGAAACCTCGCCGGCCGCGAAGCCGGGGATGTCGGCCACCGGCCGCGGCTCGTGCAGCCAAACCGCCTGCGCACCGACCCGCGTGGCGGCGATGCCCGCCAGCCGGAGCCGGCGCAGGTACTCGTCCGTCGTGGTGCGCCGGGCATTGACTCGCAGCACCAGCGGCGGGGCCTCGCGCTGCGTCTGCAGGATCGACGTCCAGGCCTGCGGGTAGGCGCTGCGCAGGCGGTCGATCCACCAGCGCGGGGCGTTGTGCCGCACGGTCTCCTCGCTCTCAACGGCTGCATGCAGCGCAGGCGCCTCGCGCAGGTACCGGCGCAGGCAGGCATTGATGAACGGCGCCGCCTTGCGCGTGGACGGCACCGCCTGTGCGGCATGTACGGCCTGGTCGACCACCGCATAGGGCGGATGCCGGCGGCTGATCAACTGCGACAGCGCAAGCGCCAGCAGAGCCGCCACCGGCGGCGCAGGCGGCCTCGGCGCAAGCCGCGCGATCAGCGCCTCCAGCAGCGCCAGGTGCCGCGCGGCGCTGTAGGCGACGTCCTGCGCCGCCGCCAGCGCGCGCGGATGGGGCGTCATCACCTGCGCGGCCGCCCACTCGAGGGCACGGTCCAGCGCCCGACCCTGGCGGAATTCGCGCCAGGCCGCGGCTGCCAACGCCAGCGCTGCGGCAAGCGGCGGGCCGGCGGCGATCGGCGCGTCGCTCACCGCGTCGGCAGCTCGAAGCAGCGGCCGGCCTCGATGCGCGCGCCGGCCAGGAATTCGCGCACCGGCAGACGACGGCCACCGGGGCGCTGCAGTTCGGTGACGACCAGGGCGCCAACGCCGCAGGCGATCGCCAGACCCTGCGCGCTGGCCCAAAGCACCGTGCCCGGCGCGCCGGCTCCGTCGGTGGCGTGGGCGCGCCAGATCCGCAATTGCAGATTACCGCTGCGGGCAGCGGCCACTGGAAACGGATCGAAGGCGCGCACCTTGCGCGCCAGCGTCTGCGCGTCCTCGCGCCAGTCCAGCCACGCCTCACTTTTGTCCAACTTGCGCGCGTAGGTGACGCCGGAGACGGGCTGGGGCGTGGCGCGCAGCCGGCCAGCGGCCGCCTCCGTCAGCGCCTGCACAATCAGTCGGCCGCCGAGCGACGCCAGCCGCGCGGTCAGTGTGGCGGTGGTGTCCGCAGGCTCAATTGGCAGCGCCTCGCGCAGCAGCATCGGACCAGTGTCGAGCCCCGCATCCATCTGCATGATGGTGATGCCCGTTTCCCGGTCGCCGGCCTCGATCGCCCGCGCCACCGGCGCCGCGCCGCGCCAGCGCGGCAGCAGCGAAGCATGGATATTGATGGCCGTGATGGGGCCGCAGCCGGCATCGGGAAGGCCGCGCGGGATGTCGAGCACGCTCTGCGGCAGGATCAACCCGTAGGCGGCGACCACCAGGACGTCCGGTGCAGCCTGCCGCAGCAGCGCATGGGCAGCCGCAGCCGCCTGCGCGTCGCCTCTGGCGCTGAACGTCGACGGCGTCGCAACGCGCAGCCCGCGGGCCAGCGCCAGCGCTTTCACCGGGCTGGCGCTTGTGCGCAGGCCACGGCCGGCTGGGCGATCAGGCTGCGACAACACCAGCGCCACTTCGACGCCGGCATCTAGCAACGCCGCCAGCGCGGCTGCAGCAAACTCAGGTGTACCGGCAAAGACCACGCGCATCGGCGCGATACGCAGTTGGCGTGCGCCGCTGGCGGCACCGATCAAGCCGCGCGCTTCTTGCGCTTCTTCAGTTTGATTTTGATCCGTTCCTGCTTCAGCGGCGACAGGTAGTCGACGAAAACCTTGCCGAGCAAGTGATCCATTTCGTGCTGAATGCAGACAGCCAGCAGGCCCTCGCAGTCCAGCTCGAAGGGTTTGCCCTCCACGTCCTGCGCGCGCACGCGCACGCGCGCCGGCCGCCGCACCTCCTCATAGATGCCGGGCACAGACAGACAGCCCTCTTCGCAGAGCGCGGTCTCCTCGGAAGCCCAGACGATCTCGGGGTTGATGAAGACGCGCAGCTGGTCCCTCGTCTCCGAGACGTCAATCACGATCACGCGCTCGTGCACGTCGACTTGCGTTGCCGCAAGCCCGATGCCCGGGGCCGCGTACATCGTTTCGGCCATGTCGGCGACCAATTGCCGCAAGCGTGCGTCAAACACCGCCACCGGCCGCGCTACCTTGCGCAGGCGCGGGTCCGGATACTCAAGAATTGGCAGCAAAGCCATGATGAACGTTCTCCGCACAGCTGCTAGTGCGCCGATGACCGCGCTTTTCGGTCTTTCGCCGCCGGCGCATCGTCGCGATACTCAAGGGCCCGCTGCCGCGCGGCGCGCTCAAGCGAGCCCCCTATCGCTAATTGCTGTTAGAACCCTTGTCAGGATGCGTTGCGACATCGGGACACTGCGTCCAGAATTTTACGTGTTGTGTCGCGCCGGCCACCAGCGTAGTCGGCGCGGACCGCAGCCCGACGGTTCAGCCCGGTTCGGCCAGCTTTCAGGAGCCAACATGAGACCGCTTCGTCTAGCTCGCGCATGCCTTGCTTTGACCGTCGCGGCAGCCAGCGGTGCCCTCGCGCAACCAGCCAGCCAGCGCTGGCCAGTGACCGAGCAACAGCGCCGCACCGCCGATCAGGTCGCGCAGGCCGGTGTGCCGCTGTCTGAACTTGCGCCTAATGCCCCCGACAGCTACACGGTTAAACGCGGCGACACCTTGTGGGACATCTCTGCGATTTTCCTGCGCAGCCCCTGGCGCTGGCCTGAGCTGTGGGGTATGAACAAGCAGCAGATCGCCAACCCACATCTGATCTACCCGGGTCAGACGCTGGTGTTGATCCGCGGTGCGGATGGCCGCGCGCGGCTGCAGGTTGCCGACAGCACGGCGCTGCCTGGTGCACCGGGCGATGTCGTGAAGCTGTCGCCACGCGTGCGAATCGCCGATGGCGAGCGCGCCGGTGCCATTTCGAGCATCCCAAACAACCTGATCGAGCCGTTCTTGTCGCAGCCCTTGATCGTCGGTGCTAACGAGCTCGCCGGTTACGCGCGCATCGTTGCCACGCCGGAGGGCCGTGTCAATCTGGGCCGCGCCGACACCGCCTATGCGCGCGGCATTGGGGACGACCCGGTCGAGAACTACCACGTGTTCCGCCCCGCGAAGCCTCTGTTCGATCCCGATGACGAAGCACGCCGCACGCCCATTGCGTACGAGGCGCTGTATTTGGGCACCGCGCGCCTGATCAAACGGGGCGAGGTGGCGACGCTGCGTATCCAAGATAGCAAACAGGAAATCGGCGTCGGCGACCGCCTGGTGCCGATTGAGCGGCAGCCGTTGATTGCCTACGTGCCGCGCCGCCCTGAGCGTGCGATCGACGGCCGCATCGTCTCCGTCTATGGAGGTGTGGCACACGCTGGCCCATACAGCGTCGTTGCGTTGAACCGCGGTCGTGCCGACGGCCTGGAAATCGGTCACGTGCTCGCGCTGCTGGAGACCGGCGCGACCGTGCGCGACCGCACGGTGCCAGGACGCGAATTCGTCAAGCTACCCGACGAGCGCATCGGCACGATGTTTGTGTTCCGCGTCTTCGATCGCATCGCGTATGCGCTGATCATGACATCGACCAAGCCGGTGAAGGTCGGTGACCGCTTCACGCAGCCTGATGAGTTGCCGTCGGCCGATGCCGAACCGCGGCCGGCAGCATCCGCCGTGCCAATGGCAGCACCCGTCGGAGGGCCGCAAACCGTCTCACCGATGCGATAGACGGCGCCCGCGCGTAAAGCCCCACCGCAGGATCGCCTTGCGCGCTGCGCGTTCTTTCATTGCGCGCCCCGTCGAATGAACGCCGACGAGCGCGCCGCCTGGCTGCGGCTTGCGTTGACGCCCGGTCTGGGCCCGCGTACCGCACGCGCGCTGCTGTCCACGTTTGGCCTGCCGCAGCATATCTTCGCTGCCTCCGCGGCGGCGCTGCGCCAAGTCGTCCCGGAGGCGCTGGCGACCACGCTGGCCGCCCCGCCCGAGTCGGCGCTAGCGCGCGCCATCGGCACCGCCGAGCAATGGCTCGCGGCCGCCCCGAACCGCTTCCTGCTGACGTTGGCTGATGCCGACTACCCGGCGCTGCTGCTGGCGAGCCACGATCCGCCGCCGTTGCTGTTCGCCGAGGGACGACGGGCGCTGCTAGCCACGCCGATGCTCGCCATCGTCGGAAGCCGTTCGTGCTCGCGCCAAGGCGCGGCCACTGCCGAGGCCTTTGCGCAGTCGCTCGCGCGCGCGGGGCTAACGATCGTCAGCGGACTGGCCAGCGGCATCGACGCCGCCGCCCATCGCGGCGCGCTGCGGGCCGCCGCCGAGGGCGGGCCCGCCTCCACCATCGCGGTGGTCGGCACCGGCATCGATCGCGTCTATCCCGCTGCCAATCGCTGGCTGGCGGAGCAGATCCGCGCGCATGGCCTGCTGCTGTCTGAATTCGCGCTTGGTACACCAGCGCTGGCGCACAACTTTCCGCGCCGCAACCGCATCCTCGCCGCGCTTGGGCGCGGCGTGCTGGTGGTGGAAGCCGCGCTGCATTCCGGCAGTTTGATCACCGCGCGCATCGCCGCCGAGTTGGGGCGCGAGGTGTTCGCGATCCCGGGCTCAATCCACGCGCCAACCGCCAAGGGCTGCCACCGCCTAATCAAAGAAGGCGCTAAGCTGGTGGAAAGCGCCGCCGACATCCTCGAAGAGCTTCGCTTGTCGGCCGCCGCGGCGGGCAAGCCGACCGCGAATACGGCATCCGATGCGCTGCCGCCGCCGTTGCGTACGCTGCTAGCGGTCATCGGGCACGATCCAGTCGATGTCGACACGCTGGCGGCGCGCAGCGGGTTAGACACAGGGCACCTGACGGCGGCCCTGCTCGAGCTCGAGTTAGCAGAATACGTTGAACGGCTGCCCGGCAACCGCTACCAACGCATAAAGTAGCGACGCTTTCTTCTCACCGCCGCTGCGACAGGCCGTTTTCGTGTCGAGGCGGATGCATGCGCAAGCCGTTCGCCGCGACGCAGACACCGTCGCCACTTTGCGTGAGCCGCCATGCGGGGTGCGCCGCCTGGGCCCAGCAGCTGCTTGCGCCGCCCCCACCGTTCATTGTTATTCTGAAAAAAGGCCGCCTGCTGCGGCCGTGCTTTTTTAACGGAACCGCGCAATGGGCAAGGCGCTGATCATCGCTGAGAAGCCGTCCGTGGCCGCCGACATCGCGCGCGCTTTAGGCGGCTTCACCAAGCACGGTGACTATTACGAAAGCGACCGCTACGTGCTGTCCTCGGCGGTCGGCCATCTGCTGGAGCTGAAGGCTCCGGATGCCTATGAGGTCAAGCGCGGCAAATGGAGTTTTGCCCATCTGCCGGTTATTCCGCCTCACTTTGAGCTGCAGCCAATTGAAAAAGCCGAAGCACGCTTGAAGCTGCTTGCGCAGCTTATTCGGCGCAAGGATGTCACCACGCTGATTAATGCGTGCGACGCCGGCCGCGAAGGCGAGCTCATTTTCCGTTACATCGTGCAGTACACCCAGGCCAAACAGCCGATCCGCCGCCTGTGGCTGCAGTCGATGACGCCGGCGGCAATCCGCGAGGCGTTCACACAGTTGCGCGCCGACGAGGAGTTGCTGCCCCTGGCCGATGCGGCGCGCTGCCGCGCCGAGGCCGACTGGCTGGTTGGCATCAACGGCACCCGCGCGATGACCGCCTTCAACAGCAAGGACGGCGGGTTTTTCCTGACCACGGTCGGGCGGGTGCAGACGCCCACGCTGGCGATCGTGGTCGAGCGCGAAGAGAAGATCCAGCAGTTTGTACCGCGCGACTACTGGGAGGTGCGCGCCGTATTCGCCTGCGCTGCCGGCACCTATGAGGGACGCTGGTTTGATCCAGCATTTAGCAAGCGCGAGGACGATCCGGATGCGCGCGCCGAGCGACTGTGGGACGCTGCTCAGGCACAAGCCATCGTGGTCGCGTGTGGCGGCCAAGCGGGAACAGTCAGCGAGGAGGCGAAACCAAGCACGCAGGCTGCACCGCTCCTGTTTGATCTCACCTCGCTGCAGCGGGAGGCCAATGCGCGCTTCGGCTTTTCGGCCAAGACTACGCTTGCGCTGGCGCAAGCGCTGTATGAGCGACACAAAGTGCTGACGTATCCACGCACCGACGCGCGAGCGCTGCCGGAGGACTACCTGGCAGTGGCGAAGGCCACCGTGCAGATGGTGGCCGGTCTGCGCGACTACGCGGCGCATGCACAGCGGATCTTGGACAGCGGCTGGATCCGTCCCAACAAGCGGGTCTTTGACAACAGCAAGGTGTCAGATCACTTTGCGATCATCCCGACGCTGCAACCACCGAAGCATCTGACGGAGGCCGAGCAGAAGATCTACGATCTGGTGGTCAAGCGTTTTCTGGCTGTGTTCTTCCCGCCAGCCGAATACCTGGTGACCACCCGTATCACGACGGTGGCTGGCCAGGCGTTTCGCACCGAGGGCAAGGTGCTGGTTGAGCCCGGCTGGCTGGCCGTGTATGGGCGGCAGGATCAGCAAGAGCAAGATTCACTGCCGCCTCTGCAAACCGGCGAGCAGGTCCACACGCAGCACATCGAAGCGGTGGGGCTGCAAACGAAGCCCCCGCCGCGTTTCACTGAGGCAACGCTGCTGTCGGCGATGGAGGGGGCCGGCAAACTGGTGGAGGACGAGGAGTTACGCGCGGCGATGGCCGGCAAGGGGCTCGGCACGCCGGCGACCCGGGCGCAGATCATCGAAGGTTTAATCGCTGAAAAGTATTTGGTGCGAGACGGACGCGAGCTGCATCCGACCGCCAAAGCGTTTCAGCTGCTGCGCGCGCTGCGCGGTTTTGGCGTCGATGACCTCGATGCGCCTGAGTTGACCGGCGAGTGGGAGTACAAGCTTTCGCTGATGGAGCGCGGCAAGCTGAAGCGCGAGACGTTCATGCGCGAGATCGCGCGCATGACACAGGACATCGTCGAGCGCATCCGCCGCGGAGCCGCCAGCGGCGACGTCCCAGGCGAATATGCGACGCTGAAAACCCCCTGCCCGAATTGCGGCGGCCGCGTGGTCGAAAACTATCGCCGCTTCGCCTGCACGCAGTGCGACTTCTCGATTCCTAAGCATCCGGGCGGCCGCTTTTTTGAAATCAACGAGGTGGAGCAGCTGCTGCGCGAGCGCCAGATTGGCCCGCTAACCGGGTTCCGCAGCCGGCAGGGGCGACCCTTTTCAGCGGTGCTTAAGCTCACCCCGGAGCACAAGTTGGAGTTCGACTTCGGCACTGCGCCGGCCGCGGAGGAGCCGGCGCAGGCTGCCGACCTCTCCGGCCAGTCGCCGCTGGGTCCCTGTCCGAAGTGCGGTGCCGCCGTCTACGAGCAGCCGATGTCGTATGTGTGCGAAAAGGCGGTCGGGGCGACGCGCAGCTGCGATTTCCGCTCCAGCAAGGTGATCCTGCAGCAACCGGTGGAGGCCGAGCAAATGCGCAAGCTGCTCGCGCAGGGGCGCACCGATTTGCTGCGCGGCTTCGTCTCTAACCGCACACGGCGCAAGTTCGCAGCCTTCTTGGTGCGCAAGCCGGACGGCTCAATCGGCTTCGAGTTTGAGGCGCGCGGCGTGCGCACCAACGCCGCCGCCGAAGCTGGGCAGGACAGCATCGCGGCCGCTGAGGAGCCGCCTGCGCCGCGGCCTGGCCGCAAGACCGCCGCCCGCACCGCTGCACCCGCTCACGACGCCGCCGAGGAGAAACCAGCCACCGCGCCCACCCGCCGGCGCGCGGCAGCCACCGGCGTGGAGTCGGCCCGCCCGGCAAAAAAGGCGACCCACACCGGGCGCGGCGGCCGCTAAACCGCTTGCGCGCTATCCTGCGCCTATGCAACGCTTTCTGATCGTCGCTGGAATTGTGCTGCTCGCGCTTGGGCTGTTTTGGCCCTGGCTGTCCAATGCGCGCCTCTGGCAATGGGTCGGCCGCTTACCGGGCGACATTCGCATTGAGCGCGACGGCTTCGGCTTCTATTTCCCGCTGACGACCGGCCTGCTGATCTCGCTTCTCGTCACGCTACTGCTGTGGCTGCTGCGCAAGTGAGGCGACGTCGCGGCATCGCCCTGACGCGACGCGCGTTGGCGGCGGCGGGCGCAGTAGCGCTGCTGTCCGGGTCCGTGGTCGTCTCCTGCGCGGGGGACGCACCCGGCAGCGGCGGCGGCAGCGCCGCCCCGGCCAGCCACGCGCTCGGCCGCTGGACGCCGGTGGCGCCGCACGACAGCTGCAGTACGGCGTTTCACGATTCGTTCTACGTGGTCGGCCCGGACGGCAAGCGCTATCCCACCTGGCATCCGCCGGAGGCGGTCGACCCAGCCACCGGACAGCCGTGCCGCTTCGGTCACGATCATGGCCTTGATCCGCGGGCCTCGGCGCTATGGCCAGAGCTGCAGCGGCATTTCGGCTACGACGCCAACCGCAACGGCACGTTGGACGCCGACGAGCTAGCCGTCAGCGGCATCCCGTTTGGCTACGTCGCCGAGCAGCTGGAAGGCAGCGCCACGCCGCGCCCCGAGGAGCACACCGGCTACAAGATCGTTTACGCAAACGCGGTGTCCCGCACGCGCGCGGGCGGCGGCGCGCAGGCGCTTGACCTCGCCTGCGATCTGTTCGCTGCCTACAACCAGCCGGCGGCCAACGCTGACGCGTTCGCGAGCAACCTGTTTTCAGTGATCTATGCGGTCGACTGCAACCGCGGCAGCGCGCAGTCGCAGTATCCGGTGCGGCTGATCGTCAGCGTGATGGCCACCTACGGTGCGCCGGGCAGCTTCACGCTGGAGGTCGTCAACGGCGTGCCGGTGCTGCAGAACGCCGGCGCTGCACCGGCGCCGCCCAACTCGCCGCCCGGTGGCAACGAACTCGGGCGCTGGATCCCCGCACGCGGGCGCGTGTTCGCCAACGTCTTCGTGCCCCCCGGCGCGCTGTCGGACTATGAGGCGGCGCTTACCGAGCGCTGGGAAACCGCGCTACGCCTGCGGCGTGCCGACGGCAGTGAGCTGGCTACACTTGCAATGGCCTTTGTCGTGTTCAATCCCGCGCGTTATTTCGACGGCGGCCTAGCGCGCACGATCGAGCTCTGCTATTGGGGTTTGGATGCAGCGGGCAACCTTGTGACGCAGCCGGCGCTGGCCAGCAGCATCGTGCGCCAAGCACGCGGCGGCGCTTGTGCAGCGCTTGCGCCCGAGGGCCCGCGCACGCCGCTTGCACAGCGACTCGCCTATGACGCGCCCGCCGCGCAGGCATTCAATGCCTGCCGCCGCGCGGCTCACTTGGGCGCTGATATCGTGCGCAACGCTGCCGGACCGACGATCTGGTACACCGATGCCTTCGGCGCCAACGCCCGCAGCGTTGCGTTTGCCCGCAGCGTCAAGCAGTACATCGCAGTGGGCGACACTGGCACGCTTGCGCTGGCGCCAGTGCGCGTGGATCTGCCGCACTGCGCATCTGCCTTCGTGCACGCCCCCAACTGAGCTGCCATGGCACTGCCCACGCCCTTAAACGGCGCTATGCAGCGCGTCGGTAGCGGCCAGTGCTTGTAGCAGCGCGCGGTTAATAACCGCGCGTGGCAAGTCGGCGAGTCCGCACAGCGGTGTTGGCAGCACGGAGTCTACGCCCTGCAGTGCGCAGGCCAGGCGCAAGTGTGCGGCGTGCGGGCCTTCGCCGGTGAGCAAGGCGCCGATGACCGGCGACGGCAGCGGCAGGTCAGCGAACAGGTGCGGGAGGCTGCGCCCGATAATCTTGTCCAGCAACGAGAACGCGCCCACCACAAATCCCTCGTCACGCTCGACAGGCGGCGCACCACGCGCCAGCGCAAGATGTTCGAGGAAAAACCCGCGCGCCACCGCCGTGTAAATGTATGGCAGCGCCTTGCTGTGCTTAGAAGCGACCACCAGCAGAAGCACCAGCCATTTGAGCAGGCGCTGATAGCCTAGCAGGCTGATCGCCTGCGCAATCGAGGCAATCGGTTGCGCGCGCGCGAATGCTGGCGAGTTTGCCAGCGTCAGCAGCATGTAAGAGAGCACCGGCTCAGCCTTAAACGCGCGCTCCAGCGCCGGTCCGTCGGCGTCGGACTGCACGAGCCGGATTAACTCGAGCACCGCTTTCTGCAGGGGCTGCAATTGCCCGTTGGCGTCGGCGGCTGGCTCCTGCAGCGGCCAGCCAACAACCGCATGCGCACCCGCAGCAAAGGCCTCGGCGGCTGCGGCGCGCGAACGCGGATCGAGGGCCAGCACCGCCGACCCGCATGGAGCGGCGCCTGCGCGCGCCGCCGGCAGCGTCACATACTGGAACAGCGGCAAGCGTTGCGATGGCGGCGCCTGCTCGGCAGCCAGCCGCAGCGCCAGCCGCACGCCATGCCGCTGCACCTCAAGCAGCAGGCGCAGACGGTCCGGATGCTCGGCTTCTTGCTGGGCGATTTCCAGCAACACATTGCGAGGCGCACGCCAGTGCGCGAGCGAATCGTCCAGCGGCAGGTCCAGCGGCGCCAGCACGATCAGTCCGTGCGGAAAGCCCGTGGCCTCGCTGGCGCGAAAGCCGTTCAGCACGCTGTCCAACAGCGTGGCAAGGGGCGTCTCCGACAGCTGCGTTGCCGCCGCTCGCAGCGCAATACGGAAACCGACCGCGCGCAGGTCGCGCGCGACCACCGGCGCCCAAATCGGCGCCACCACGCCCAGGTCGGGCTCAGGCATCGGTTCTCGGCGATAAGAGGGCAGATCAAACAAGACTGACTCCGGCTGCTCTATCCGAGCAGTCCCTCGGTGCCCATCGGCCGCTGCGGTCAGCGCCTTAAGCTGGCCAAAGGCGCAAATTGGAAGGCGCTACGCATCGTTTTTCGGCCGCCACCATGCGCAGCGAGGGTGGTGCGCGCACCGCGCTTGGCCCCTTAAAGGGCGGGGAGCGCGAGCCTGTGTGCGCTGCATGCGAGAATCGATTTTTTCGCGCATAGCCTCTATGGCATTGGTTGCCGTCACGATTTTCTTGTCGGCCTTTCTGCTGTTCTTGGTGCAGCCGATTGTGGCCAAGCAGATTTTGCCGTGGTTTGGCGGCACCTCGGCCGTATGGACGACCTGTATGGTCTTCTTCCAGGTGCTGCTGCTGGCCGGCTATGCCTATGCGCACAGCGTCACGCGTCGCCTCCACGGCGCCGCCCAGGCGCGCTTGCACATCGCGCTGCTGGCGATCAGCCTGGCCTTCCTGCCCATTGTCGCGCGCGAGTCGCTTGCGCCCGCTGGCGATGAGGACGCGGCGCTTGCGATCATCGCGCTGCTGACTGCCACGGTTGGGCTGCCGTACTTTCTGTTATCAAGCACCGGGCCACTGCTGCAGCGTTGGGTTGCGCATCGTTTTCCGCAGAAGACCGTCTACCGCTTGTTCGCGCTGTCGAACTTGGGCTCGCTGCTGGGTCTGCTGGCGTTTCCGTTCGCGATCGAACCGCTCGCCGATTCGCGCACGCAGGCTTACCTCTGGAGCGCCGCCTACGCGGCGTTTGTGCTCGCCAGCGCCGCACTCGCCTGGCAGGCGCGGTGCGCCCCCGCGCCGGATGTTCGGCTGATCACTGCCGATGCGGCAGCAGCGATGGAGCCGCCACCGCGGCTTGGCGACTATTTGTTATGGCTAGCGCTGGCGGCACTCGGCTCGGTGTTGCTACTGGCGGCCACCGCGCACATCACCCAGAACATCGCTTCGGTGCCGTTTCTGTGGGTGTTGCCGCTAGCGCTGTATCTGCTCAGCTTCGTGCTGGCATTCGAAGGCCGCGGTGGCCGCGGGTTGTACGACCCGCGCTGGGGCATTTACGTGGCGCTTGCTTTTGCCGTCGCGATGGCCGCCGGGCTGTCCGCCTCGCGCGGCGTGCTGGATGTGACGCTCGCGATCCCGCTGTACAGCGCCGGCATGTTCTTCGGCTGTCTTTTCTGTCACGGTGAACTGGCCGGCCGCAAACCGGCGCCGCGCTACCTGACGCACTTTTATCTGACGGTGTCCGCCGGCGGTGCGCTCGGCGGGCTATTCGTCGGCCTGGTCGCCCCGCGCATTTTCCCGGCCTACTACGAGCTGCCGCTGGCATTGTTTGCGCTGTGCGCGTTGGCGCTGTGGGCCGCGTGGACCGACCGTCGCCTCGTCGGCCCCTGGGTGGTCGGCATTGCGCTGACCGCGGCGGTGGCCACCACCGCCACCGCGTATTACGGCTGGCAGTACGTGCAATTCTTGCGCAGCGACGTCATCGTGATGCAGCGCAATTTCTACGGCACCCTGCGGGTGCGCGAACAGGGCAGCGGCGAGCGGCAGATCCGCCGCCTGCTGCATGGCGTGATCCTGCACGGCGAGCAGCCGACCACGGGCCCCGAGCGCTACGAGCCGGGCAGCTATTACGCGCGTTCCTCGGGCATTGGCCTCGCGATCGAAGCCCAGCAGGCACGCGGGCCCGTGCGCATCGGTGTGGTAGGTCTTGGGGTCGGCACGATCGCCGCTTACGGCCGCGAGGGCGACGTGCTGCGTTTCTACGAGCTCGATCCAGACGTCTTGCAGATCGCGCAGCGCGACTTCGGCTATCTGTCGCATACCCGCGCGCGGTTGGAGTTCGCGCTCGGCGACGGGCGGCTGTCGCTGACGCGCGAGCTGCGCGCCGGCCAGCGGCAGCGCTTTGACGTGCTGGCGATCGATGCCTTCTCAAGCGATGCCATCCCTGTGCACCTGCTGACGCGCGAGGCCGTCGCGCTCTACCGGCAGCATCTGGCGCCAGACGGGATCCTTGCGGTGCACATCTCCAATCGTTTCCTCGACCTGCAGCCGGTGCTGGCCAACATCGCCGCTGCGCTCGGTATGGCCGCGGTGCACGTCGCCGACTCCCCGTCGGAGGAAAGCGGCGCCTCGAGCACCGATTGGGTGCTGCTGGCCGAGGACGCCGCCACCCTGGCGCGTCCGCCATTGGCGGCACGCGCCGAACCTCTGGCGCCCCGGCCCGAGCTGTCGCTGTGGACAGACCGCTTCAACAACCTGCTGGACGTGCTAAAGACGACTCCGTGGCATGCGCTGCGGTCGCTGCTCATCCCCGAATAATCACCGCCGACCGGGTCTTGCCGGCGCGGCGCAGCCGCTGCTAGTTTTCAGCCCGCCTTGGAGCAGCCGGTGATCTACTCAGAGCGCAGCGCACTGGTGGTGGGCGCGGGTGCCGTCGGTGCGGTACTCGGCGCTCGTCTGCTTGCCGCCGGCTGGCATGTGACGTTCCGCATCCGCCCAGAGACGTTCCTTGCCTACCGCCGCCTCGGTGTGCTGGTGCGCAGCGCCAAAGGCGCGTTCAACATCGAGGGCGAGCGCTTTATCTGCGATGCCGTCGCGCCAGGTTCGCACGCGCTGGTGCTGCTGTGCACGAAGATGCCGGACTTTGACCATGCGTTGCGGGCGGCGCAGGCCGACGACGACGGTCAGCGCATCTATGTGACCGTGCAAAACGGACTGGCGGCGCCAGAGATGGCCGCAGCCCTGTTTGGCCATCGCCGCGTGCTGGCCGGGGCTGCCGTCGTCAACGCCTACCGCGTAGGCCTAGGCGAGGTCCAGATGCTGTCAGAGGCGAGCCGGCTGGCGCTTGCCCCGCTGCGCGTTGGCGACGCGCCGCTGGCGCAGCAGGTGGCGGCACGGCTGCGCGCCGCGGGCATCGACGCGCCGACGCGGCCGGTGGCCACGCAGTTGTTATGGTCCAAGTTCGTCGGCGTGGAGCCGCTTGCCACCACCAGCGCAGTGACGCAGATGAGCGTTGGTGAAATCCGGCGCACACCACACGCGCTGGTGATGCTGCGCGGCCTCTTCGAGGAGGTGTTTGCAGTCGGACGGGCGGCCGGCGTGCCGCTGACTGACGAGCTGTACGTGAAGCGCTGGCGCGCCTTCTTCGAAGCTCCCGAGAACTTACGGCCATCGCTCGCCGAGGACCTCCAGCAGCGGCGTCCGCACGAGCTGAACTGGCTCACCGGCGCGGTGGTCTCGTTGGCCGACCGCACGCGTACTGCGGCTCCGCTGCACCGGCGCGCGCTGCAGATGCTGACGCGCACTGCAAGCGACACCGCTGGCGCGGACACCACTTAGGCCTGCCGCTTCTGCCATACTGCGCCGCCTTTTTTGCCTCTTTCCTTGCTGCATGGGTGCCCGACAGTCTGCTGCGAAGAAAAAGCCTGCTAAACGCGTCCGCCCGAAACTGATCGTGAAGTCCTCGCGCATCCACGGCCGCGGCGTCTACGCCGGCCGGCGGTTCCGCGCCGGCGAACGCATCATCGAATACAAAGGCGAGATCATCACCTGGAAGGAGTGCGAGCGCCGCCCGCCGTCGGACCCCAATGATCCAAACCACACGTTTTTCTTTGCGCTTTCCGACGGCAAGCGCGTCATCGATGCCAACGTCGGCGGCAACGCCGCGCGCTGGATTAACCACTCCTGCGATCCGAACTGCGAGACCGAGGAAGATGGCGACCGCGTCTGGATCCAAGCCATCCGTGACATCGCGCCCGGCGAAGAGCTGTCGTATGACTACGGCTTAATCGTCGACGAGCGCATCACGCCGGCGCTGAAGCGGCAGTACGCGTGCCACTGCGGCGCGCCGAACTGCCGCGGCACGATGCTGGCGCTGCCGAAGCGTCGGCGCAAGACGTAAACGGAGCAGCGAGCGCGCTCGCTAGACTGCGCGCATGCCGTTGAAGCCCGCTGCCGTGCCCCCTGCTGCCGCGCGGCGCTTCGTGCTGCCGGTGCAGGGCATGAGCTGCGCCAGTTGTGTGGCGCATGTGGAGAAGGCGCTGGCGGCCGTGCCGGGCGTGCGGCGCGTGGCAGTGAACCTGGCCACCGAATCAGCCGCCGTCGAGGCGGACCGCCTCGATGCTCGGCAGCTTGTGAGGGCGGTGGACGCCGCCGGCTATGCGGTGCCAACGCAGCGGCTGATGCTTTCGATCGAAGGCATGCACTGCGCAAGTTGCGTGGCGCGCGTCGAGCAGGCCCTTGTGGCCGTGCCGGGCGTGTTGTCGGCCAGTGTGAACCTGGCGCAGGAACGCGCCTATGTGGAGGCGGTCCGCGGCGCGGTCGACGAGTCCGCGCTGGCGGCGGCCGTGGCCGCTGCCGGTTACCGCGTGGCACAGCTGTCGGCTGGCAAGGAGCCGGCAGCGGCGCACGCGGCGGCGCTTGCGCGCGATGCGGTGCTCGCGTTAGCGCTGGCCGCACCGCTGGCAGCGCCGATGGCGGGCGCTGCCTTCGGCTGGCACTGGACGCTGCCCGCCTGGCTGCAGTGGCTGCTTGCCACGCCGGTTCAACTCTGGTGCGCGCGTCATTTCTACGTGGCCGCCGCGCGCGCGCTGCGCGCCAGCTCCGGCAACATGGATCTGCTGGTGACGCTCGGCACGCTCGCAGCCTACGGATTGTCGCTCTATTTATGGTGGCGCGGGCAGGACGGCCATCTGTATTTCGAGGCCGCGGCGGTGGTGATCGCGCTGGTGCTGACCGGCCGGCTGCTGGAGGCGCGCGCCAAGCGCGCCACGACCGCCGCCGTGCGGCTGCTCGGACAACTGCGCCCGCAGCAGGCGCGCGTGCTACGCGGCGGCGAGGAGAGGCCGCTGCCCGTCGAGCAGGTCGCCGCCGGCGACGTGGTCGTGGTGCTGCCGGGCGAGCGCATTCCGGTGGACGGCACGATCCGCGCCGGCACCACGGCCGTGGACGAATCGCTGCTGACCGGCGAGAGCCTGCCGGTGTCGAAGGTCGCCGGCGACCGTGTCGCCGCCGGCGCGCTGAACGCAAGCGGCCGCATCGAGATCGTGACGACCGCGGTCGGGACGGACACGATGCTGGCGCAGATCGCCCGCTGGGTCGAGGACGCGCAGGCAGCGAAGGCCCCGATCCAGCGCCTGGTCGACCGTGTGGCCGCGGTGTTCGTGCCGGTGGTGCTGGCCATCGCGGCCGTCACCGTCGTGGGCTGGCTCGCCGCCGGCGCCGGCATCGAGACGGCGATCGTCGCCGCCGTCAGCGTGCTGGTGATCGCCTGTCCGTGCGCGCTCGGGCTCGCCACCCCGACGGCGATCGTGGCCGGCACCGGGGTGGCGGCGCGGCGTGGCATCCTGATCAAGGATGCGGAGGCGCTGGAGATCGCGCGCGCGGTGCGCGTGGTCGCATTCGACAAGACCGGCACGCTGACCGAGGGCCGCCCGCGGGTGGCGGCCGTGGCCACCGCCGAGGGTATTGCGCGCGAGCAGGCGCTGGCGCTCGCCGCCGCCGCCGCCGCGGCCAGCAACCATCCGCTGGCGGCCGCGCTGCGCGCGCAGGCCGGCGCGTCCGACTCCGCGATCGAGGAGGCGACGGTGCAGCCCGGTCTGGGCGTGCAGGTGCGCCTCGGCGGCGCGACGTTTTACTTCGGCAGCGCGCGCTACCTGCAGGCGCTCGGTATCGGCGAGCCGCGGCTGGCGCTCGGTGCGCCGCTTGCCGCACAGGGGCACACGGTCTCGTATCTGGCGCGGGGCGACGGCGCGGCGCTGCAGGTGCTGGCGGCCATCGGCTTCGCCGACGCGCTGCGGCCGGGCGCGCGCGCGGCCATCGCGCGCCTGCATGCGCTCGGCATCGAAACCGTGCTGATCTCCGGCGATCATGAAGCGGCGGTGGCGGCCGCCGCACGCGCGGCCGGCATCGCGCGGTATCAGGCCGGCGTACTGCCGGCGGAGAAGGCGCAGGCGGTCGCGCGTTTAAAGGCCGGCGGTGCGCGCGTCGCGATGGTCGGCGACGGCATCAACGACGCGCCGGCGCTGGCGGCCGCCGAT
>JANWXE010000066.1 GCA_025055385.1 Burkholderiaceae bacterium
CACGCCCCGGTAGCGGCTGCCCGGCAGCGCATCGGCGCTCACCTCCACCGCCTGTCCGACCTTCAACTGCGGCAGGTAGCGCTCCGGCAGTCGGAAATCGACCTTCAACTGCGCGATGTCCTCGATGTTGACCAAATCGGCCCCGTCGCGCACGAAGTCGCCGACGCTCACGTTGCGGATACCGACCAGCCCGTCAAACGGTGCGGTCAGCCGGGTCTTCGCCAGGCGCGCCTCCGCCAGCTTCAGTTTTGCCTCCAACACCTCGACGTTAGCGGCCGCCTGCTCTTGGGCGCTGCCGCTGACGAAATTCCTCGCCGCCAGATCAGCGGTGCGTTTCAGATTACTGCGCGCCAGCTCCAGCTCGGCCCGCGCTTGCGCCACTTCGGCTTCGTTCAGCGTCGCATCCAGCGCGATCAGCACCTGCCCCTTCTTCACGGCCTGGCCGTCGCGAAAATAAATCGCCGCGATGCGTCCCGCCACCTCCGGCCGCAAGATCACGCTCTCATTGGCACGCAGCGCGCCGACGGCCTGCAGCTCGTCTTTCACCGTGGTTGGCTTCAAAGCCACCACTTCAACCGGTGCCGCAGGAAAACCGCCCGGCGCCCCGCCCTTTGAGTTGCCATCGCCTCTTTTTGTCTCAGCGATCTTCGGTAGCGCAGGCGGCGGGCCGCCGCTGCGACCTAGCAGAAAATAGGCCGCCATCATCGTGAGCGCGAGGCCGGCCACAGCGGTAACCGTGATAGCGCGTCTTTTCATCGTTGTAATGCGATGTTTCGAGTCGGAGGTTTCGTGCCGGCAGCGGCGGCGCCACGCGCCACGACTTTACCCCTTGCTGCTGCCGGATAGCACTGCTTGCACGCCGCGGTTGGCAAGGGCGTCGGCGCGCTCGTTGTCAGCATCACCTGCATGGCCGCGCACCCAGCACCATTGGATGTCATGCCGCGCTGCCAGTTCAGCGAGCCGTTGCCAGAGATCGGCGTTCTTCACCGGCTTGTTGTCCGCGGTGCGCCAGCCGCGGCGGATCCAGTTCGGCATCCACTCGGTGATGCCAAGCTGTACATATTGGGAATCGGTATGCAGGACGACGCGGCTGCGCCGCTTCAGCGCTGCTAATGCCTCTATGACGGCAGTAAGCTCCATCCGGTTATTAGTCGTTTCTTGCGCGCCGCCGAAGAGTTCTCTCTCGTGCGCGCCGGATCGCAGCAGCGCGCCCCAGCCGCCCGGGCCCGGATTGCCTTTGCAGGCGCCATCGGTCCAGATCTCTACCGTCGGCCACGCCGCCGCCGAGGTTGACGCGGCGCCCCGCCCCCGCCTCATGTGTGAGCTGTGCAGCGCCGCGGCCTGCCGGCGCGGCCTAAATCGGCCCGACCCGGCACGCGGCACGCAGCATCGGTACCCGTTAGCACATGGCCTGAGGCCACCGGCCGCAGCACCCGGCGACGCTCGCCACGCCAGTTGCGCGCTAGCCCGACTAGCCGCATGCCTCGCACGCGCTTAACCGCTGTCAGGATGTAAACGGAGCCTAGCACCGGCCACCAACGATCACCCGCCTTCTCCATGAAGGCGCAACGCGCTAGCCAGCGGTCACTGCGGCAGGGGGGCGCATAACAGCCGAAGCGGCCGCGGTTGACCTCGAAAGACAACAATTTCAACCAGTCTTTTAGCCGCGGCAGCGCGATGAACTGACCCTCGCGCGGCAGAAACGGCACGGCGCCCAGTCGCGCCAAATATTGCCGCGCGCCCCATAGGCTAGCGGGATTGAAACCCGTGATCACGATGTACCCTTCGGGCACCAGCACGCGGTCGACCTCGCGTAGCACTTGGTGCGGATCGTCGGCGAACTCCAGCACATGTGGCATCACCACCAGGTCGAGCGACTGCGAGGCAAACGGCAGCTCGTCGAAACGCGCGATCACCGCCACCTGGGTGTGGCCAGACATCACGTTCAGCTCCGGCCGCAGCCGGTCAGAGACGCAGAACCGCAGCGGCATCCGGTTCTCGCGCAACGCATCCAGCTCCGGCAGACCGAGCTGCAGCGCGTGGTAGCCAAAAATATCGGCGACCGCCTGATCGTACTGTTGCTGCTCCCACGCCAGCAGATAACGGCCTGGCGGCTGACGCAGGAAATCCCACAGGTGGACAATCGGGTCGACCGCACTCATACAATCGATCGCCCTAATCGGCAGAGTCTCTGCATGGAAACGCTGCGCATCGAACCAATTCCCGCTTTTGAAGACAACTATTTTTGGCTGTTAGTGCGCAACGGCGACGCCGCCGTCGTCGATCCGGGCGATGCTCAGCCCGTGCTGGAGCGTCTGCACCGGGAAGGTTTGCGCCTGCGCGCGATTGTAGTCACGCACCATCACCGCGATCATGTCGGCGGTGTGGCGCAGCTGAAGGCAGCTACGGGAGCCTACGTATATGGCCCCGCTGCGGAAGAGATTCCAGCACGCGACGCTGCACTCGCGCAGGGCGACACGATCGATCTACTGGGCGTGCCGTTTACGGTGCTGGACGTCCCCGGGCACACGCGCGGGCACATTGCATACCACGCACCCTCCGCGCACATTGTGTTCGTTGGCGACACGCTGTTCGCGGCGGGCTGCGGACGGCTCTTTGAGGGCACGCCGCCGCAGATGTATGCCTCGCTGGCCAAACTGGCGGCGCTGCCCCCGCTGACACGCATTTATTGCGCGCACGAATACACGCTGGCGAACCTGCGTTTCGCGCGCGCGGTGGAACCAGACAACGCGGCCCTGGTGGAACGCATGCAGCGCTGCGAAGCGCAGCGCGCGCGCGGCGAGCCGACGATACCGACGACGCTGGCGGAGGAGTTGGCAACCAATCCTTTTTTGCGCTGCGATCAGCCTGCGGTGCGCGCCGCCGCCGAAGCGCGGGAGCCGGGCGCCGGTGCGGATGCAGTACGCACGTTCGCAGCAATCCGCGCTTGGAAGGATCGCTTTTAAGCAGCTTGCGCGAGCGTGACATCAACGCTTTCGCGCCGCGATCGGTGGCTGCCGCCTGCGCTAAGGTCGGACCAAGGCTTGCACAACGGCCTGCTTTGAACGACGAGTAAGCGCCAAATCTGCACCCTCGCACATGGCTGCCCGCAACGGCCGCAATATCAGCTGGAAAGAGCTGCGCCATCATGCACTCGCTTGGCCTACGCGACGGGCCCGCCGCTGCGGTCACAGTTGAAAGTCTCGTTCATCGACCCAAACACGGCCCTCCTTACCGGCTTCAGCAGCGGGCTGCCGGCCAGCGGCGGTACCGCAGCAGCGATGGCGGCGACGAAGGCCTCGTCATGCTTTTCGGGCGCGAAATCAAGCAGCGCTGAAAGCGCCCTTGCGGTGTCATCTCCTGCCGCATGTTGCTGGCGCCCAGAGGATCGGCTGCTTCGCTAAGAAGCGGTCGCCCAGCACGTTCTTAAGCGCGATGCGCAGCTTGCGATCGTCAATGCCGGCGCATCGAATAGGAGCGCCACAGCTTTCCACGGTTGGCCGCGCGCACATGTTCAGGTGCTACCCCGCAGGCACCGGTAAGTCCTGCGCCAGCGCGGGCAGCGCGTCGAATTGAACGCTGACCGCTGCGCGCGTCTTGCGCCGCAGCGCGGCGACGCGCAGCCGATGGAAACGCAGGCTCATGCGGCGCTTCCGCGAGCCGCATCACAGCGGTTTGACGTATTCGAACGGCTCATCGCAGGCGCGGCCGCGGTACAGCGCGCCTTGCCGGCGTTGGCGCCAAACTGCGCCAGCGGCTCGCGGTAGGCGCTGTCGCAGCGCGGGCAGAACAGCGGCGCTGCGCTAGGCACGAAGGTGAGCGAAGACGCGGCAGCCCCCCGACGAAGCGCTGCCACCGAGTCCCATATGTGCGCGCCCCGCAGGCGCAATCCCGTCGGTGGTGGTCGACGACGGCGCCAGAAGCGGCGCAAACTGTACCGGGCGGGCACCGGCGGCGCGCAGCACCGTCACATGGAATCAGCTCAGCGGCGGAATAGGCCGCGCAGGCGGGCCGTTGCGGTATCCACGGACGCCCCGTCAGATGTGCCGCACGTCATCGGGCCGCTCATCAAAGGTAGGGTGCCGACAGATCTTGTCCGCAGCCGGATCGAACAACTCGCGCTTTGCGCCCGGATCGCTGGCGACGATCGGGTCGCAGCGCACCACCCAGATGCTGACGCCCTCCTGCCGCCACCGGTAGACGGGGCGCGCGCATGGCAGCGCCATTTTCGCTCTGATGCCTGCCCGCGGCCGCATTGCGCTTGTGATCGCAAGCCGTGCATCATCAGCAGTAAATCGACGCGCTGGCGCTGATGCAACGATTCCGCGTTGCAGAAACGGATCATCACCCGCGCATAAGGCGCCTACGAGCCGCGCGTCAACGGCTGGCTGATCTGGCCAATTAGCGTGTGGCGGTACGCCTGCGGCAGTCAGTCCTTTGGCTAGATGAACTCGCCGCGCCCGATTTTGGCCTTCCACGCTGGTGAGTCGGGCGGATCCTCCGCCGTCGGCATGTGCTTCCGATCGCGCATGGCCTACGCAACATCGATCACGCGCGTGTACACTGCTTATGCCTTCGGTCGTTTGTCCAAAAACGCTTAGACTTCCAGCGTGAACGTTCCAGCGCCTGCGGCAGCGCCCGCCGCACGGTCACCGTCGCGCCGACCTAGGCTGTGATGTTGTGTTCCAGTTGTCGCGCCGCTGCCGCGCCTACCTCCTGGCTGCCTGCAGCGAGCGCCGCGCCTATTTTCACGTACGCGGTCCGCTCATCGAAGTGCTACGGCGGCGTCACCGCCCGCAGCTAGTGCGGGGCCAGCAGCTGCTGCTTCCGGATCAGCTCCTCGGTCTGCGCGGGCAAAACGCTGACGCCGCGGATGATTCGCATAGGGCTGCGGCGGCTGGTGATCTTCTGGACCCAGCCCATCGCGCGCGCAGCCGGCAGCAGCAGCCGAGTCAGATTCCGCCTGCGGTCGCAGATCATCGGCAGCGTTTCCTTGGTAAATGTCCTCAGCAGGATTTCACCGCTTTGGCATCGGGCAGCACGCGGCGCGCCGTCAAATCGATGCGCGCGGGGAAAAAGTGGTCTTGCCAGACGGTCAGGCCGTCCTTAGCCCTGATGCAATCGTGCGCAACACCGCCGGGCCGGTGATTTCCGACAGCCCGTCGATGTCGATCGCATCGAGCCCGGTGCCCCGCTTGATCGCCTGCTGCATCGATTCCGTCCACGGCGCGGCGCCGAAGAGGGCCGATCATCGGCGCGCAGGCGCGCGGATCGCGGCCCTGGCGCTGCATCTTTCACGATGGTTAGCATGGATGAGGGCATCATCCTGATGATGTCGGGCGCCAATGCGCGATCACTTGCACCCCGCTCGGTCACACCGCGCGACAGCGGCACCACAGGCAGCCAAGCAGGTCACTCCCGTCGCGCGCATTCCTCCCGTAAAAAAGCCGTAGCCGTAGGCCGAGTGCACGATATCGCCGTGCCGCCCCCTAACGGAATCAAACGCGCCGGTGCTGCAGCACGTTCTGGTAGCGACGCCGCAGCTTCCACTGCAGCCTCGCTCGTTGTCGCGCCGGTGCCTGTCGCGGCTAGCCCGCTTGATTGGTTCGTAGGTGCCGCGCGGATGGTTAGCGGGCATCGCCGCCTTCTTGCTGCCATCTTTTAGGCGCGATCACGGCCTTGCCATTCTGCGTGTGCGAGCGACCGCGCATCACCGCGACCGTCTCGCCGGCCTGATTAGTGACCGCGACATCGTAGATGCCCTGGCGGCCCCGGCGCGCGAGCTCGCGCGCCTCCGCCACCAGCCGGTCGCCCGCATGCGCAGGCGCAAAGAACTCCACCGCGATGCCGGCGGCCACCGTAAGCTCGTTGCGGCTGTTGCAGGCATAGGCGAACGCCGAGTCCGCCAGCAGCGTGATGAAGCCGCCATGGCAGATGCCGAAGCCGTTCAGCATGTCGCTGCGCACCACCATCGTCAGCCGCGCATAGCCAGGAGCGACCGCCTCGACCCGCATGCCGAGCGAGCGCGAGGCGGGGTCGTTCTCGTACATGCTGCGCGCCACCGCCTCGGCGACGCTTTGCGGGTCCGGCGCCTGCGCGGCCTCGTTCATCGTCATTGCCCCTGGAAACGCGGCGCGCGCTTCTGCAGGAAGGCGGCTACGCCCTCCGCGTAATCGGCCGTGCGGCCCAGCTCGCGCTGAAAATCGCGCTCCAGATCGAGGCTCTGCGCCAGCGTCAGCGACCAGGCCGCGTAGATCGCCTCCTTGGTGCGCGCCAGCCCGCGCGTCGGGCTGGCCGCCAGTTGCGCCGCCACGTTCCTGACCGTCGGCATCAGCTCGGCGTCATCGACGCACTTCCAGATCAGGCCCCAGGCCTCGGCCTGCTCGGCGCTGATACGCTCCGCGAGCAGGGCCATGCCGAGCGCCCGCGCGTTGCCGACCAGGCGCGGCAGGAACCAGGTGCCGCCCGAGTCCGGCACCAGCCCGATCTTGGCAAACGCCTGCACGAAACTCGCCGACCGCGCGGCGAACACGAGGTCGCAGGCAAGCGCCAAATTGGCACCCGCGCCTGCGGCCACACCATTGACAGCTGCGATCACCGGCAGGGGCAGGTTGCGCAGCGCGAGCACCAACGGCTTATAGTAGGTCTCGATCGATTCTCCAAGGTCGCGCGGCGCCTGCCCCGGTGCCACGGCCCGTTCAGACAAATCTTGGCCAGCACAAAAGCCACGGCCCGCGCCGGTCAATACCAGGCAGCGCACACTGCGGTCAGCGCTGATGCGAGCCAGCGCCGCACGCACCTCCTCGTGCATCGCTACCGTGAAACTGTTGAGCCGCTGCGGACGGTTCAAGGTCAGCGTCGCGACCCCATCGGCAATCTCCAGCAAGATCGTCTCGTAGCCTGTGCTCATCGAGTCAGCGCCGCAAATGGCTTATCCCTTTTCATCGTAATTCGTAATTAATGAGTGACCGAGCGGTCAATCAATATGCGCTGCAACGCGCGCTAAGCTGCTAGCCTCATCTGTTCTAAGCTCCAGTCTTGCGTATGCCCTGCTACAGCATCGACGGCATCGTGCCGGTGGTCGACCCCACCGCGTATGTCCATCCGACCGCCGTGTTGATCGGCGACGTAATCGTCGGCCCGCACTGCTACATCGGTCCCTGCGCCAGCCTGCGCGGCGATTTTGGCCGCATCGTGTTGCATGAAGGGGCTAATGTGCAGGACTGCTGCGTCATGCATGGTTTTCCGGGCACCGACACCGTGATCGAGCGCGACGGCCACATCGGCCACGGCGCGGTACTGCACGGCTGCGTGGTGCGCCGCAACGCCTTGGTGGGCATGAACGCGGTCGTGATGGACGAGGCAGTGGTCGGCGAGGCCGCCATGGTAGCTGCCTGCGCCTTTGTGAAGACCGGCATGCAGGTGCCGCCGCGCACACTGGTAGCGGGCATGCCGGCACGCGTTGTGCGGGAGCTCAGCGAGGACGAGCTGCGCTTAAAAGCGCAGGGGACAGCGCAATACCACGAGCTCGCCCGGCGGTCGCTCGCCACGATGCGCGAGGTGCAGCCGCTGACCGCCGTCGAGCCGGGCCGCCGACGCTTCTCGGCCGCGGATGTTATGCCGCCGAGCGCGCGCCACGGCGCCCAGGAGTCGCAGCCGTAGCATCGTGCGCGCGCCCGCGCCGCACGGGGTCCAGCACTGCCCCTATACTCGCGCGCATGCATCTACGCCTGCGTGATATCGCCTTCGTCGTCATGAGCAGCATGGCGCTCGCCGCGCAAGCGCTCGAGACAACCGCCGACGCCGCCCTGCCCATGGCAACGACATCGAGCACAGCGGTCGTGGCCGCCGCAGCGCCAGAAGCGAAGGACGCGCTTGAGAAGCTGATTGAACAAACCGTCCCCGAAGCGGCCCCAGCACTTGCCAGCGAACCCCCAGCCGCAGCGAGGCAAGCGCCGGCATCGACACGCCCAGTACCCGGTGATCTGTGGGAGCGTATCCGGCGCGGCTTTGTATTGCCTGATTTGACCACACCCGCAGCCGCTCGCGCGACGCGCTGGTACGCAGATCGCCCCGATTACATCGCGCGCATGGTCAGCCGCGGCAGCCGCTACCTCTTCCACATTGTCGAAGAAATTGAGCGGCGCGGCATGCCGATGGAACTGGCGCTGCTGCCATTTGTTGAGAGCGCGATGCAGCCGGAGGCGGAATCACATGCGAAGGCCGTCGGTCTGTGGCAGTTCATCCCGTCGACCGGCAAGCTGTATGCACTCGAGCAAAACTTATGGCAGGACGACCGCCGGCACATTGTCCAATCAACCCGCGCCGCGCTGGATTACCTACAGAAGCTGTACGATGACTTCGGCGATTGGCAGCTTGCGCTCGCCGCTTATAACTGCGGCGAAAATTGCGTGGCGCGGGCGCTGGCGCGCGCCCGCGCGCAGCGGCGGCCAACCGATTACGCAAGCCTTGCGTTGCCGCGCGAGACGCAGTTTTACGTGCCCAAGCTGCAGGCGCTGAAAAACATCGTGCGCGAGCCATCCCGCTACGGAATTAGCCTGCCCGTTATCCGCGACGAACCGTACTTCGTCACGCTGACCAAAACGCGCGACATCGATGTTGCAACCGCAGCCAAACTGGCCGAGCTGCCGCTTGAGGAGTTCCGCGCGTTGAACCCGTCCTTTAAGCGGCCGATTATCGTCGGTGCGGCCGCGCCGACGATCCTGCTGCCGGCAGACCGTGTTGAAACGTTCAAGGCCAACCTGGCCGCTTGGGAAGCCACCGGCCAGCCTCTGGCGAGTTGGACTGCCTACACGCTGCGCGAGGGTGAGACCCTTGCGCAGGTGGCGGCTCGCGTCGGGGTGGCCGAGGCCAAGTTGCGCGAGGCGAACCGCATTCCGCCGCGCTATCGGATCGCGCCACGATCCACGATCCTGATTCCGCGCGACGAGACGATGGACGAAGACATTGCACCGGAGAAACTGACCGCGGGCCTCACCCTCGTGCCGGAGCAAGCAAACCTGCGTCAGATCACCTATCGAGTCCGCCGCGGTGACACGCTCGCCTCAGTGGCGCGGCGCTGGGGCGTGCGTCCGGAGGAAATCGCCGCCTGGAATAACCTGCCTAGCAGGGCACTGTTTGCCGGGCAGCGCCTGACGCTGATGGTGGCACGTGCGCCGGCGGCGCGGCCACAACCGAAGAGCGCACGCACGGCTGCTGCGCCACGCCGCAGCAGTGGCGTCCTGCAAACCTCTGGCGTGCGCGGCCCGGCACGTACGGTCTCCGTGCTGGCGGCGCGGCGCTGACTCCCTTTTATTCGAATCCCGCTTGACCTGTGAGGGCCGCATGGGCTTTCTATCCGGCAAACGCATCCTGATCACCGGCCTGCTGTCCAATCGCTCGATCGCGTATGGCATCGCACAAGCGTGCCGGCGCGAAGGCGCCGAACTTGCGTTCTCCTACGTTGGCGAGCGCTTTCGGGATCGCATCACCGAGTTCGCCTCCGAGTTCGGCTCACAGCTCCTCTTTCCCTGCGACGTCGCCGACGATGCGCAGATCGCCGCGCTCGCAGAGGGTCTGAAGCGGTCCTGGGGCGTGCTCGACGGCCTGGTGCATTCGATCGCCTTCGCGCCGCGCGAGGCAATCGCCGGCAGTTTCCTCGACGGCCTAAGCCGCGAGAACTTCCGCATCGCGCACGACATCTCCGCCTACAGCTTTCCGGCGCTTGCGAAGGCTGTCTTGCCCCTGCTGGCCGGCCGGCGAGCATCGCTGCTGACCCTGACCTACCTCGGGGCCGAGCGAGCGGTGCCGCATTACAACATGATGGGGTTGGCCAAGGCCTCGCTAGAGGCTAGCGTGCGTTATCTGGCCGCCGATCTCGGCCCACAGGGCATCCGCGTCAACGGCATCTCGGCAGGCCCAATTAAGACCCTGGCTGCCAGCGGCATCAAGGGCTTCTCGCGCATGCTCGAGTACAACGAGAAAACCGCACCGCTGCGTCGTAACGTGACAATCGAAGAAGTCGGCAACGCCGCCGCTTTCCTTCTGTCCGACCTTGCCTCCGGCATCACCGGCGAAATCCTCTACGTCGACTGCGGTTTCCGCGCCGTGGCATTCGGGCCGTCGGCGGTCGGCAGCGAGTAAGGCGCCGCCACAGGCACTGCGCCCGCCTTCAACGCGGCGTGTCCAGCGCGCACGAGCGGAAGCCGATAAACAAGTCATCGCGCTCGGGCGTGTAAAAATTGCGGTACCGCGGATGCTGCATCCGCGGCCGCGTCACAAACGAGCCGCCGCGCACCACCCGATGCGTGCGAAACCAGGGCACCGAGTAGTCGCGATAGGCGTCCGGAGCAAAGCCCGGATACGGCACAAAGGGGCTCGCGGTCCACTCCCACACCGCCTCTCCCCATTCAATGGCACCGCTTGTGGCTGCGTACTCCCACTCGGCCTCGCTGGGCAGCCGACGTCCCGCCCAGCGACACCAGGCCTCCGCCTCGAAGGCGGTGACATGCATCACCGGCTCGTCGGCGGCCAGAGGCACCCAGCGGTCGAAGACGCGTTGCTGCCACTGACCGTCGAAGAAACGCCAGTCGCGCGGATGGCGTCGCCGCGTGCGCGCCAGCCACGCGCGGCCGGCCTCGTCCCAGTACTGCAGCCGCTCATAGCCGCCGGCCTCGACGAACGGTAGATACTCGGCGTTGGTCACCGGCTGTCGCGTGATCGCAAACGGCTGCAGGCGCACCGGATGCGCCCATTTTTCGTTGTCGAACACGAAGCCTGCGCCGCGCGGCGCGCCCAGCGTGAATTCCGCCCCGGCAAGCTCAACGTCGCCGCCGCGAGCGAACCGCGGCACCGTCATGGCGAGCGCCGGCGGCGGCGGATACGCCAGCGTGTGCCGCGTGTAGGCAAACGCCTCGCCGTGCATGTCTTCGTGATACAGCGCAAGGCGGAAAAAATACAGGCCGTCGTCGCTGTCCTCGGCCCGATGCAGCGCCTCGAGCGTATCCTCCAGCACCCGCTGCAGATAGCGTTCCGTGGCGCCGCGGTCGGGCAGATCGAGCGTCCAGCGCGTCGCATGCGCAACCGCGCTGGAGTCGTACCAGCGGTCGGCGTCCCGCAGGCGCGCCGGCTCGCGCAGGGCCCCGTCGCGCCAGCGCAGGCACCAGCGCTCCTGGAACCAGCCAACGTGGCCCAGTTCCCACAGCGGCGGATTGACGATCGTCAGATACGGCACCTGCCAACGCGCATCGTCCAGGTCCGCGAGCCATGCCTGCGTATACTGCCGCGCGTCCAGCAGCGCCTCTCGCAGCTGCGCTTTGTTAAGCCGTCGCATCGCTTGCCGCGCCCTGTTCGTCCCCGCGTCGCGATTATCACGCCCACCCTCGCGGCCTCGAATACCGGCAACTGGCACACCGCCGCCCGCTGGGCGCGCTTCCTGAAGCCGCACTTCCGGGTCCGGTTGAGCGACCGCTGGGACGGCGGCACCGACGACTGCCTGATCGCGCTGCATGCGCGCCGCTCGGCGGCATCCATCCGCGCCTTTGCGCGCGCATACCCGCAGCGGCCGCTGATCGTCGTTTTAACGGGCACCGATTTGTATCGCGATCTGCCGCGCAACCGCCAGGCGCGCACCTCCCTGGAGCTCGCCACCCGCCTCGTCGCCCTCAACGAGCTGGCGCCACGGCGACTGCCACCGCGCTGGCGGCACAAGTGCGAGGTGATCCTGCAGTCGGCCCCTCGCCTCAAACGCGGGCGCAAGGG
>JANWXE010000090.1 GCA_025055385.1 Burkholderiaceae bacterium
GTAGGCCTCGTCGTCGTCGATGTAAACGGTCGTCCACAGGCGCTCCGGCGGCAGCCGGTAGACGGTCGTCAGCAGCTCCCAGGCGTAGCGGATCGCATCGCGCTTGAAATAGTCGCCGAAGGAGAAGTTGCCCAGCATCTCGAAGAAGGTGTGGTGCCGGGCGGTGTAGCCGACGTTCTCCAGATCGTTGTGCTTGCCGCCGGCGCGCAGGCATTTCTGCGCGGTCACCGCGCGCTTGTACGGCCGCGTCTCGCGCCCGGTGAAGACATCCTTGAACTGCACCATGCCAGCATTGGTGAACAGCAACGTCGGATCGTTGGCCGGCACCAGGCTAGAGGCGCGCACGATGGTGTGCCCGCGCGCTTCAAAAAACTTCAGAAACTTATCGCGGATTTCAGCGCTTTTCATCGGAAGCGGCGGCGCGCCAAGCAGGCGGCCGCAGGCGGAACCAATCTGCGAGCCATCATAGCAACGCGTCGGCGGGCGATCAGCGGAAGGCAGCTGGACGCCTTGCAGGCCGCCGGCCTTCACGGCCATGAATAGCAGGACGCTTTCAGCCGCCCGCGCAGGTCAGCCCGTGCGCCGCCCGGATCAGCGGTGGCAAATCGAGGCGATGGCGGCGATCGCCGGATGCTGCGCGCCAGCCACCCGCGCCGCATGCGCCAGGCCGGATAGCCCGAAGACCACGATCACCGCGCCCGCCAGAGGCTTGACCCACTGGGCCACCGGTGCCAGCACGCCGTCGCGCGCGGCGCCGAGGCGCACCACGGCAACATCGAGGGCCAACATGTTCGGTAGCGTGCCGAGGCCAAAGGCCAGCATCACCAGCGTGCCCTGCGCGGCGCCGCCGGCGGCCAGCGCCAGCGGCAAGGCACCGTAGACCATCCCGCACGGAATCCAGCCCCAGGCTAGCCCGGCCATGAACGCCTGCGTCCGTGAGCGCGGCGGATACACTCGCCGCGCCAGCGGCGCGATCGCGCGCCACAGCCATGCACCGGCCGGCTCCAGCCGCGCCAGCAGCGCGCGCGCGCCGAACATCGAGGCGCCGATGGCCAGCAGCATGACCGCCCCCACGGCGAGCAGACCGACCTGCAGCGGCAGCACGTTGACCGCGAACAGGGCCGCGCCGGCGCCACCGGCGAGCGCGCCGGCAGCGGTGTAGCTCGTCAGCCGGCCGGCGTGATAGCCGAGCGACAAGGCCGCTGCGCCGATCTGCGGCGCCCGCCGCAGTTGCAGCGCGCCAACGAAGCCGCCGCACATCCCCGCGCAGTGGGCGCCGCCAAGCAGCGCGAGCAGGAACGCAGCCGACATTTGCGCGGTCAGCGCATCCAGCATGGCCTGACTCAGATGATGCGCGAGTAGCGACGCGCGCGCTGGTCCTGCTGCAGGTACCGGTCGAAGACCATCGCGATCGCGCGCACCAAAAGCTTACCTTTCGCGGTCACGCTGATCCATTCCGCATCCACTGTCACCAGACCGGCCTCGACGAAGGCCTGCAGCGCCGCCAGCTCGCGGGCGAAGTAGTCGTCGAAATTCAGCAGATGCGCGGTCTCGATCGCCTCTTTGCTGACCCGGAAATGACACATCAGCGCCATGATCACAGCGCGCCGCGCCAGATCGTCGCGGTCCAACTGCACCCCACGTGCGGTCGGCAGCAGGCCGTTTTTAAGCCGGTCGTAGTACTCCGGCAGCTCGCGCGCATTCTGCGCGTAAGTGGGCCCGATCTTGCTGATCGCCGACACACCCAGCCCCAGCAAGTCACACTCCGGCCGCGTCGAGTAGCCCTGGAAGTTGCGGTGCAGTCGACCAGTCATCTGCGCACGCGCCAGATCGTCACTGGCCTTGGCGAAATGATCCATGCCGATGTAGTGATAGCCGGCCGCCGTCAGACGCACGATCGCATCCCGCATGATGCCCATTTTTTCCTGCGGGCTCGGCAGCAAGCGGGCATCGATGCGGCGCTGCGGCTTGAAGCGCTCTGGCAAATGCGCGTAGTGATACAGCGCGATGCGCTCCGGCGCCAGCGCCAGGACCCGGTCCAGCGTGCGGGCGAAGGTCGCGCGCGACTGGCCTGGCAGGCCGTAGATCAGATCGAGGTTGATGGAGCGGAAACCCGCTGCGCGCGCTGCGTCGATGGTTGCCGCCGTGGTCTCAAAGCTCTGCAGGCGGTTGACGGCGCGCTGCACGGCCGGTTCGAAGTCCTGCACGCCCACCGATATACGGTTGAAACCCAACTGCGCCAGCGCGCGTACTTTCTGCGGCCCGCAGCTGCGCGGATCGACCTCGATGCTGAACTCGCCGCGCGCGGCATCGAGCTCGAAATGCCCAGCAAGCAATGCCATCAGCTGCTGCAGCTGCTCAATGGTGAGGAAACTCGGCGTGCCACCGCCGAGGTGCAGCTGCTCGACGCGGCGCACCCCAGTGAGATGGCGGCAGACAAGCGCGATTTCTTGCGCCAGCGCCTGCAGGTAGTCAGCCGCCCGCCCGTGATCGCGCGTAACGACCTTGTTACAGGCGCAGTAGTAACAAACCGTGTTGCAAAAGGGGATGTGCACGTACAGCGACAGCGGCGCCGCTGGCACCTGTCCGCGCCGCGCCAGCCATTGCGCATGCGCAGCGGCGTCGAACGCCTCGACGAAGCGGTCCGCCGTCGGATAGGAGGTGTAGCGCGGCCCCGGCACGTCGAAACGCCGTAGCAGCTCAGGCTCCGGCAGCGTCACGTCGGTGGGGGCGGCAGTCAGCATGCAAGGCTCGGCACTCAATCGGCGCCTCGGCGCTCATAGGTCTCGGCGTATTATTCGGCAGCCCTCCATCGTCGCCTTGATGTCAGTCAACCGCGCTCCACGGCTACGCCTCTGGCGCCCTACCCGATGAATGCGCCCAATTTTTCGCTGTCGCGTCTGAAGGTTGCGTGCGCTAACTGCAACCTGCGCGAGCTGTGCCTGCCCCTGGGCATGTCGCTTGCAGAGTTAGAGAAGGTTGAGGCTCTGGTGGCAACGCGCCGCCGTGTGCGCCGCCGCGAGGCGCTGTTTCGCGCCGGTGACCGTTTCGAGGCGCTGTATGCGGTGCGGCTCGGCTTCCTGAAGAGCACGGTCACCTCCAGCGACGGCCGCGAGCAGGTGACCGGCTTCCACATGGCCGGCGAGATCGTCGGCTTAGATGGCATCGGCAACGAGGCGCAC
>JANWXE010000094.1 GCA_025055385.1 Burkholderiaceae bacterium
TCGCGCTTGTGCAGCGCGCGGTTGATGCCGGCCTTGCCGGCCTCGCCGAAGCTGTCGTCCTGGATGAAGACCGCGATTTTCTTGATGCCGAGATCCTTGGTCAGATGTTCGACCATCGTCTCGGTCTCGTCGAAGTACGAAGCGCGGACGTTGAACACCCATTTGTTGACCGGATTGCGCAGCGACTCGGCGCCCGTGAACGGAAACAGGTACGGCACGCCCGCCTTGGAGGCGAGCGGAATGGCAGCGTTCGACGTCGGCGTGCCGACGTAGCCGAACAGCGCGAACACCTTGTCCTTCTCGATCAGCTCTTCGGTGGCCGCCGCGCAGCGCGCCGGCTCATAGCCGTCGTCTTTGCTGACCAGCACGATCCGGCGACCGTGGACGCCGCCGGCGGCATTGACGCGCGCGAAATACGCCTCGGCGCCCGCCTTCAGTTGGGTACCCAGCCCGGCAGCCGGCCCGCTCAAGGCGTTGCTCATGCCGATGCGGATTTCATGGGCGCTGACGCCCACCTCGCTGGCAGCTGCCGGCGACATAGCAAACGCCATCGACAGCGCCCACAGCACACCCCATCGTGGGAAGCCCGTTTTGCGAAACATCGGTATCCCTCCTTGCAAAATTGCCGCGCGCCCGCTGCACGCGGCGCGTCAGCTCAGAACTTCTCCCAGCCGTCTTCGCCACTCTGTTGCGGCTGACCGCGCGCTGGTGCAGCGGCCGCTTTGGTGGATGCAGCGGGCTTGCCCGCAGGCGGCGCCGCTTGCGGTGCCGTTGCCGCGTCAACCGCAGCACGGCTGCTGGCCTGCGCGCGCGCAATTGCGCGTTGCGCTTCTTCGCGTCCCAGCTTAAACAGCGCCACCGCTGCTGCCAGCCGCTCGGCCTGCTCTTTAAGGCTTGCGGCTGCCGCCGCGCTCTGCTCGACCAGCGCGGCGTTCTGTTGCGTCGTGCGGTCCAGATGGCTGACAGCCTGGTTGACCTGCTCGATACCGCTGTGCTGCTCCTGCGCACCCTGCGCGATCTCGCCAACCAGCGTCGTGACGCGTCGGACCCGCTCGACAATGTCTTCGATCTTTGCCCCGGTTTCGCCAACTAAGCTTGCACCGCGCTGAACCTTGCGCACGCTATCTTCAATTAAGGCACGGATCTCCCGCGCCGCTTCCCCGCTGCGCTGCGCGAGTGCGCGCACCTCACCGGCCACCACCGCAAAGCCGCGCCCTGATTCGCCAGCGCGGGCGGCCTCCACCGCAGCATTCAGCGCGAGGATGTTGGTCTGGAAGGCGATGCCGTCGATGACGCGGATGATCTCCGCGATGCGGTCGCTTGCCGCCTGAATCTCCTGCATCGTCTCCACCACTTGTTTGATGGCGGCCCCACCCTCGGTCGCTGCAGTAGAGGCGAGCGCCGCCAGTTCATTTGCCGTCTTGGCATGGTCCGCGTTCTGCCGCACAGTAGCGGTTAATTGCTCCAATGAAGCCGCGGTCTGCTGCAGGCTGCTTGCCTGCTGTTCTGTGCGGCTAGAAAGGTCCTGGTTGCCAGCGGCAATCTGATGCGCGGCGGTCGCCACCGAATCGACGCTTACTTTCACATCGCCAACCAGCCGGCGCAGCTGCTCTTGCATGTGGGCGATCGCGGCAAGCAGGCTGTCGCGGTCGCCGTCGCGCACTGGCACCGCCGTCGTCAAATCGCCACGCGCGACCGCCTGCGCAATCGTCGCCGCCTGCTCCGGCTCGCCACCGAGCACGCGCCGCACGCGTCGGCTTATCGCTAACGCAACGAACCCGCCAAGCGCGGTGCCAAGCACGATAGCCGCGAGCAATATGACCGTCGCGCGCGCCGCTGCGCGACCGGCTTTCAGCGCCTCTTGCTCATTGCGCGTCCTCTGCAAGGCGATGTTTTCGTTAAGTGCTGCCAACCAGCGATCGGTAGCGGGCGCTCCCTCCCGACGCAACAGGCTGATGGCCTCCATCGTGCGAATCTCGGCCGCCAGCGCGAGCACCTGTGCGCTAACTGCCTCAGCTGCTTTGCGTGCCTCCTCGATCCGCTGCCGGAGCGCCGCAGTCTCCGCATCAGCCGGAAACTGTTGCAGCGCTTGCCAGGCCGCCTCGTAGCCCGCGCGTGTCTCTTCAAGTTGCTTTTGGAGTTCTTCGCGGGCCGCCGGATCGTCCAGCAGGAATAACGTCCGCACAAGGCGCGAGCCGACCAGTACGCGCTCCTTCATCTCGCCCAGCAAGACATTTTTACGCTGGTTAACCTCAACGATGCGCTGCATCGCCGCTTGCGCTTGGCGCTGCTCGTAGAGCGCATAGGCGGTGACAAGCACGAACAGCGCCAGCAGCGTGCCAAATCCATACAGCAGGCGTTGAAGCATGGTCATGACGTCCTTCCGGAATACAGCCAATCGAAAACGTAGACCAGGACTCGCACCCACGACGGTTGTCTAGCAGACCGCCTCTGTCATGCGCGCCACAGCAATGCCTTGCTGCGCATCCTGCACGCGGGCGCGGAAGGCGGCGATGGCGGCGGTCAGGCGATCGGCCTGCTCGCGCAGCGACTGCGAGGCGGCCGCGCTCTGCTCGACCAGCGCCGCGTTCTGCTGTGTGCCGCGGTCGATCTGCGCCACCGCCGCGTTGATCTGGGCGATGCCGCTCGACTGCTCGCGGGCGGCCGCAGCGATCGAGCCGATCAGCTCGCTGACGCGCCTGACCTGCTCGACGATGGCATCGATCGATTGCCGTGCGGCCGTCACCTGCTGCGCGCCGAGCGACACCTTGGCGACGCTGTCCTCGATCAGCGCCTTGATCTCGCGCGCGGCCTGCGCACTCCGCTGCGCCAGATTTCTTACCTCGCCGGCTACCACCGCAAAACCCCGCCCCTGCTCGCCGGCCCGCGCCGCCTCCACCGCCGCGTTCAGCGCCAAAATGTTGGTCTGGAACGCGATGCCGTCGATGACGCCGATGATTTCGGCGATCTTGCCGCTGGCGGCGCTGATCTCCTGCATGCGCGCCACCACCTCGCTGAACAGCGCGCCGCCCTCCGCCGCGGTGCGCGAGGCGCCGTGCGCCAGCTCGTCGGCGCGGCGCGCGTTCTCTGCGCTCTGCTGCACGGCGCCGTTGAGCTGCTCGACCGAGGCTGCGGTCTGCTGCAGGCTGGAGGCCTGCTGCTCGGTGCGGCTGGACAGATCCTGGTTGCCCTGCGCCAGCTCGCGGCTGGCCGCCGCCACCGCCTCGCTGGCGACGTTCACGGCTGCCACCGCCTCGGCCATCTGCGCCATCAGGCGGTGATACACGCGGCCGGTCTCCGTCTGGGGCGCGAACGACCGCGCCGCGGCCAGATCGAGCACGCCGTCGGCGCGCTGCACGGCGGTGGCCATTGCCTGCAGCTCCTCGGCCATCTGCTGGTCGCGCCGCATCGACACCGCCATCGCGCTCAGGATCGCACTCTGCGCGACCACGTAGCCTGCGTGCGCCAACACGCGCGGCAGACCCGGCTCGGTGAAGCAGAACACGCCCCACCCGAACGCCTGCAGGTAGTTGAAGGACAGGTGGTGCACCGCGATGGTGGCCGCCGCGGCCACGATCGGCCGCCAGTCGCGGTAAACGAGCAGGAACGAGGACAGCACGAACACGCCGAAGTGCAGTTCCGCCGCCCCACGCGCCAGGTGGATGTGCAGCCCGACCATCGCCATCGCGGTCACGCCGGCGGCAAGCCGTGTGGCCAGTGTGCCGGGCGCGGCGAGCGCGAGGACGGTGAACGCGCCGGCCAGGCCGGCGCCGAACACGACGCCGATCAGCGCCTCACCGTAGTACAGGCCGAGACCCAGCGCCACCGCGGCGCTGGCCCAGATGACCGCCAGCATCAGGCGGTCGCCGTGTGCGATCTGCTGCATGACGAGACTCCGGCGTGAAGACATGGCGGCGTCCGCGGCTGGTTACGCCGCGCCGGCCTCCACCAGCGCCATGTCGGGACTCGCCATTAGCTTCTCGATGTCGACCAAGATCAGCATGCGGGCGGCCTCCCCGCTGCCGACCGTGCCCAATCCGGTGATGTAGCTAGCATCAAGCAGTGTGTTGAACTCCGGCGCCGGCTTGATTTGCTCAGGCGCAAGCTCCAACACATCACTGACCGAATCCACCACC
>JANWXE010000177.1 GCA_025055385.1 Burkholderiaceae bacterium
TGGTCGTATCTGAAGCGCGATGCACCGGCGCGCGAGCGCGCGCTGATGCTGTTCGCCAAGCTGCGCGTGTGGGACACCGAGCACAACAACGGCGTGCTGATTTACGTCGAACTGGCCGACCACGGCATCGAGATCGTCGCCGACCGCGCCATCGCACGGCGGGTTACAGCAGAACAATGGCAGGCGATCGTGCAGACGATGCGTACGCACTTCCGGCAGGGGCGTTTCGAGGCCGGTGCGGTCGCCGCGGTGCAGGCAGTGGGGGTATTGCTGGCGCAGCACTTCCCGGCCAGCGGCGGCGCCAACCCGGACGAGCTGTCCAACCGGCCGGTGGTGCTGTAGGCGGCGTAAGCTTGACCGCGCCACGCGCAAGGAGGCTGGGATGTCGATCCGCCATCCGCTCGGCCCGGTGCCGCGGCCCGGCCATGAATTCGCCACCCTCGCCGGCGGCTGCTTCTGGTGCCTGGAGGCCGTCTATGAAGAAGTCGAGGGCGTCATTGACGTGGAGTCCGGTTACGCCGGCGGCCACGTGCCCGCGCCCACCTACGAACAGGTGTGCAGCGGCACCACCGGTCATGCAGAGGTGGTGCGCATCGAGTTCGATCCGCAGCGGATCTCCTACCGCGAACTGCTGCAGATCTTCTTTGCCATCCACGATCCGACGCAACTGAACCGCCAGGGCAACGACGTCGGCACGCAGTACCGCTCGGCGATCTTTTATCACGCGGACGCGCAGCGCCGCACGGCCGAGGAGCTCGTGCGCGAGCTCGCCCCGCAGTTTGATGCGCCGATCGTCACGCAGATCGTGCCGGCGACAAACTACTTCCGCGCCGAGGACTATCACCAGGAATACTTCCGCCACCATCCCGGGCAGGGCTACTGCATGTTTGTGGTGGCGCCGAAGGTGCAGAAGTTCCGGCGCCTGTTCGCGGCGCAGCGCAAGCGAGGGCTTACGGCATAAGGCTGGTTGCAGTCGGCGTCATTCACTAGCTGCGCGCTGGCGCGCGGCAAGCGCCGGCGCGCCGCGCGCGGGCCTTTTGCCCGGGCCTGCTGAGCTGACGGCAAATCGAGCGCGCGGTCATTTCGCGACGGCGTCAGCAGTTGGCGACCACGGCACGCGCCAGCTCGATGCAACTGACCGGCCCACATCCCTCGGCCTTGTTGTTGACGATCACGTAGGCCGGCTGAGCGCTGGCAATCGCCACGTGGATAAGGTGCACCAGGGTGCCGCGCGTGACCAGATCCGGCGCCTGCAGGCGGTCAAAGGGTGCAAAGCGGCGCTTCGCCTCCTCGTAGCGCAGGCCGGCGCGCAGGTTCCAGCGCACGACCAGCGGCCCGCGCAGCCGCCAGGTATTGCTGGCATCCTCCGCCGCATCCAGCGCGCGCAGCGCCGTGGCCTGCCGCGCCGCATGCGGCAGACGCGGGTGGACCGCGACCACAAGCCGCGCACCAGCTTGCCGCAGCGTGCGTACGAGGCGCGGGGTGAGCAGGGCGGCATCGCGCACCTCCAGCGCGTAGACGGGTGTGGCTGCCGCCACGGCGCGTGGCAGCTCAGCAAAAAACGCGCCGATCTGTTCGATCAGTCGATGTGAGGCAGGCGGCCGCAGCAACTCGCGCGGCAGCGGCGACAGTTGGAAGACCAGCGCGCCGGCGGTTGCGGCGAGGCCGGCGAGCGCCGGCTGCACGAACAGCTCAGCGGCCACGCGCGCATCCAGAAAATGCGGATTCGTTGCGGTGGGCTGACCACCCGCGCCGCGCCGCACGGCGTCGGTGACCAGTGACGGTGCCTTGACGACGAAGCGAAAATGCACCGGCACCTGACGTGCGTAGTGCGCGTAAGCGGCCTGCGGCAGCGGCTGATAGAAGCCGCGGTCCAGCCCGACGGCCCGCAGCAGCGGGTGCGCCGCGTAGGCGGCCAGGCCGGCGCGCGCAAGCTGCGCCTCGCTGTAATCGCCGCCGTAGACGAGGCCGCGCCAGCCCGGGAAGCTCCACGAGGAGGTGCCCAGATAAACATGGTCCGGCAGCTGGCGCGCCAGCCGCAGCAGGGCCTCGTCGGCGCGTGCGGCAACAATCATCGACGCCGCGGTGGGGGCGGCGAAGAAATCGTCGCTATCCGCTGCGGCGCGGCGCGATTCCTTCATTCACGCCGCATGCGTTCGATCACGGCCTGGGTACTCAGGGGCATCTGCGTCGTGCGCAGGATCGTGTTGACCTCCACGGGCGCGAGCCGGTAGCGCAGTTGCACCACGGTGCCGGCGCCGGGCTTCGTCTCCAGCTTTAACTGCGCGCCGATTTTCTGCGCGCGCGCCCGCATGTTCAGCAGACCGCGGCCGCCGACGCTCTCCTGCACGATGCCACGGCCGTTGTCGGTGACACGGATCGACAACCAGGGCGCATCCTGCCCCGGCTCGAGCGCAATCACCACGTGCACGACGCGCGCGCCGCTGTGCTTCAGTGCGTTGGTCAGCGCCTCCTGCACGATACGCAAAATCGGTAGCACTGCGTCTGGATGGATGTCAATCTCCTCGGGCAGCCCGCGCGCGCTCCACACCAGCTCGATGCCGGCGGCGCGAAAGCGCGGTTCCATCCGGTAGCGCAGATTGCCGAGCGCAGACAACAGGCCGGCGTTTTCCGTGGCAAGCGCGTCGATGGCCAACCGCATATCGTCGATGCATTCGCGCAGGATTTGCACCATTTGTTCCTGCGTCACTGCTTTGCGCTCGACTAACATCAGCGACGACAACAGCTGGCTGCCGAGCCCATCATGCATGTCCTGCATGATGCGCTGACGCTCCTCGGCCTGTGCCTTCAGCCGCTCGGACTCGCGCAGCCGCTCGTAGTTGCGCTTCAGCAGTTGCTCGCGTTCACGCACTCGCGTCTCCAGTGTGGCGCGCGCTGCCTCCGCCTCGCGCAGAATGCGCACGAAGCGGTCTACCAACGGAGTGGCCAGTGCCACCAGCAACAGCGGGCCAGCCCAATGCAGCGCCAGCGTGCGCATCCCGAAGTTCGGCCCCAGCGCGAACAGGTAGTCGTGCACAGCCGCCGCCAGCGCGACGGCGGCCGCCGCCAGCACTGGCAGCGGCGCTGTTGGGGCACCGCGCAGCCGCGCTTGCAGCGCCAGGCCTAGAGCCATTGCATTGAGCAGCGCCAGGCCAGGCAACCACAGGCGATCGAGATAAATCGCCCCCTGTTGGTGGGTAGCGATAAAAATCAGCGGGCCGAGGGCAGCGTAGAGGGCAATGAGGCGCTGCACGCGTGGCGTGTCGCGGCCGCTTAAGCGCAGCAACGCGATCGCCATCACGGCAGCGAAGCCGCCATTGGCTAGGTAGTAGATGAGCCGCAGTAGGTAGCGCAACTGCAGCGGCATCGTCTCCACCAAGACGTACGCGCTGCGTAGCAGCCAGAACAGAGCGCCCAGTGTGAGCAGCGCCAACAGCACCTCGCGCCGGCGCAGCCACAGCACGCCGAAGACAAGCGCGATGACCGCCGCCACGGTGGCGCCGATCCACGGCACTGTGTACGAGAAGAAGAACTGCTGCGTGTGCTGCGCAGCAAGCTGCGCCAGCGGACCGACTGCGACATCGGCCAGTATGTGCGTACCGCCCCGGTAGGCGGTGCGGATCAACAACGTGTTTTCACCGGCCGTCAGCAGCGCCGGATCGATTGCCAGTAAATGGGGCCGCCGCCAGTGGACATGCGTGTGCGCGTCCGGCAGCGGTACGGCGCCGATGAAGCGGCCATTGGCGCTGACTAGCCCGCCGTCCGTAAGCGTGCCGATCAAAACCGCCCACGGCTCCGACGGGCCAGCCGGCAGCGTAAAGCGCAGCCGCAGCGCGACGCCTGACAGCGGTGTGTCCTCGGCGGCTACCCAGCGGTGTGGCAGATCGAAGCGCAGCCACCGCGCATCGGCCGCCGGCTCGGCGCCGACGGCAATTGGCGTCCACTCTACGGTGCGAATTTCGAGCGCCAGCGCCGCTGCTGGCATCAGCGCGACCGCGGCTAACAGCCGCAGTGACCGCCAGCGCGTGAGGCGGGACAGCGCACTCACCGCGGCCGCCGCGCTCAGTGTTTTAGCAGCCCCATTTGGGTCGCTTCGTAAACTGCCTCGCCGCGCGAATGCACGGCCAACTTTCGATAGATCTTTTTGATGTGGGCGGTTACAGTGTGCGGCGAAATGCCGAGAATTTCGCCGATCTCATTAAAGCTCATGCCCTTGGCGAGCAGCTGCAAGATTTCGGTCTCGCGCGCCGACAGCGGGTTGTTTTGCGGATCGATGGCGCGTGTGGCTGGCGACGGCCCCATGCGATTGCGGATCGCGCGCAGCACGCTGCGCGCCACGACGGGACTAACTGGTGAGCCGCCAGCGCGCAGCAACCGAATGCAAGAAATGACATCTGCCGGCGTGGAATCTTTCAGGATGTAACCCGTGGCACCCGCTTCGATCGAGGAGACGACATGCTTCTCGTCGCCAAAGACGGTCACGACCATTATGTCGGCATCTGGCTTCTTAGCGCTGACCTGGCGGATCAAATCGATGCCGTTGCCGTCCGGCAAGCCGAGGTCGATTAACATGACATCGAAGTTTTCTTTTTCGATCAGCGCCTGCGCTTCGCGCTTGTTGGCAGCCACGCCGACCAGTTTCATCGTTGGCTCGCTTTCGATAATTTGCGCGAAGCGGCGGCGAAACTCTGGCTCGTCCTCGACGATGATGATCGAGATCTGCTCGTTGCTCATGAAAGGCCCCCGGCGGCAACGGTCGAGCGCCGCAACCGCGCGATTCTAACGAGCAAGCCTCTGGCTTCTTTTAGGACCCCGCATCGGATTAACGCAAATCGATGACGCGAGGGCGCCGCCGCCCGGCGTTAAGGCGCCAAGCGCTCGCGCAGCCAGCCCCCTTCTAGTCGCCGATAACGCAAACGGTCGTGCAACCGTGACGGCCGCCCTTGCCAAAACTCCAGCGTGTGCGGCAGCAGCCGGTATCCGCCCCAGAAGGGCGGGCGGCTTGGCCGCGGGCCATGACGCAGGCCCATCTCGGCAACGCGCGCCATCAGCCAGGCGCGGCTTGGGATCACCCGGCTCTGCGGGGAGGCCCAGGCGCCGATGCGGCTCGCCAGCGGCCGGCTGTGGAAGTAGGCGTCGGATGCTTCGGCCTCGACACGCGCGACTTTGCCTTCGATCCGCACCTGCCGCTCCAGTTCGGGCCAGAAAAAGAGCAACGCCGCGTGCGGATTGGCCTCCAACTCGGCGGCCTTACGGCTTTCGTAGTTCGTGAAAAACACGAATCCGCGCGCGTCGAAACCCTTCAGCAGCACGATGCGCGCCGATGGGCGCCCGGTGGCGTCGGCTGTGGCAAGCGTCATCGCGTTGGGCTCGGCAACCTGGGCGGCCAGCGCCTCGTCGAGCCAGCGCTGAAACTGGCGCAGCGGGTCCTCCTCAGCGTGCGCCTCGTCAAGCGTCCCGCGTTTGTATTCGTTGCGCAAATCGGCGAGCGACATGCGATGAAGGAATCAAATCGTCCGCCGATAAACGGCGGCAGCCGTCTAATCCTAACGCGACCTAACGCATTGTCTGTGCAACCTGCGGTGTCGCCGTCGGCTGCAAGCCTTGTAGTGCTCGTTGCGCCAAGCGCTCCAGGTGCGCATCCGGTACGCCGTTGGCGCGCAGGGCCTCCACGGTGCGCAGCAGATAATCGAGGCTAGAGCCGTTGTCGCCGCAAGCGCGCGCCAGAATCTGCAACAGCTCGGCCTCGCTTAAGCGGCCCACGTAGTTCGGCGCGTCATGGCGGACGACGAAAGCGAGCGCGCAGATCAGCTCGCCATTGTCGAGGCGACGCGCACGCAGCCAACGCGGCTCGTATGAACCCATGAACATTTCGCGCGACCATAGGCGTTCAAACTGCCGCCGTAGGTCGCGTGCGGGTATGCGGAAGGCTACCCCAGCGCAGCAGCCGCCGCGGTCCAGGCCGGCCACGATGCCAGGGCAGTCAACCGTGCCGCGGTAGCGGATCGACCGCAGACACAGGCGCCGGTGGTAGCCATGTACGCGTGCCGGCGCGCGTAGATCGAAATCTAATTCTGGCTTCCACATAAGCGAGCCGTAGCCGAACACCCACAGCGGCGCGCGGCCGTCCCAATGAGCAAGGGTGGCGGCAAGCGAGGCCTCTAGCTCGCGGGCCGACAGACGAGCGCCAGGCGGTACGTGGATGCTCATGCTGGTTGCTGCGCCCGAAGGGCGGTCAACAGATGATCTGCGGCCATGACGTTGGTTAGCAGCGAAGTTGTTGGGGCGGGCCGGTTGGCGCGGCCGGTGCTGTTGACGGTACGCGTCGTGAAGACACGCATGCGTATGCTCATCGTCCGCTGCTGCAGCGCGACCGGCTGGGCTGTGCTGCCGGCCGCCGCGAAAGCAGCCATGACATGTGTTTAAGTCCTGGTTAAGTATCCAAAAAAGTAGGGCGGCGTTGGCTGTCGGCGGCGGCAACGCAACGGGCTGGGCTTGCTGGTGGCGCCCGCAAACGTCCTCAGGCCAGAAGCCCTCGATGCTGGCGCGCTTTGCGTGCCCGATCGTTTGACCTGCAAATCCAGGCAGCGCCAGTGGAAAAGTCTAAAAATCGCCAGACCTTTGCGGTGAACGCAGGGGCGCACAGCGCGTCGCACGCGCCAAAATCGGGGCGGGACGAAAGAACAGGCGCGCCATATCATCGGTCGACAATTCGGGCCCGCGCGGTGCGGGCGGCAGACGCGACGCCGACGCGGGCCCTAAATTCGGTCAGATCATCAACGGCGTCGGAAAGGGCGCGACTCGCATTGCAGGCACCGCGGTTGAAGGCTCCGAACCTTCTGTGGAGGGGCGCTGGCAACGCCAAAGCGGCGATGCGCGGCGCGCCGGCAACAGCCAACGGCCTATTTGGGCAGGACATCCGCCAAAGACTGCCGCCGGTGGTAATCGGCATCAGCACAAGCACGAGCAGGGCCAAAATGTGCTCGCCGTTGGATACGCAAGCGCTACGCACGATCCCATACCGTGCGGCGGAGATGCGAGCGTTTTAAAGAGTACGTGCGCCCGCACCGCCACTGACATCCCCTGCGCCAGGCCCCTCGGCGCTGCAGCTGGTAGGCTCACGGGGTGACCCCGGCCGCGCCGACTGGCACCCCAAGCCACTGGCGAGGCCGCGGGCATTGACCGAGCGGCGTCGCCGAGACGATCGCAGTGGCAAGCGGCTGCGCAGCCGGCACTAGGGGGCAGCCCGGCCGACATCCCAAGGTACTGCGCGCAATGGCTGTCGCCAGTGTTAACCGCCTGCATCAGCGCCCGGCAAATCAGGGGTGCCCGGGCAAGGCGGCAGCCGTGCCAGGCGAAGGGCTCGCGCCGTGGCAACCGCCGCACCAGCCCGGTGGGCAAGCGCAGCGCAAGGACAAGTAAACGGCGCCGCGTACAGCGCGCCCCCCGGGGTAGCGATGTAGCCGCGGCCGCACCGGGCAAAGAAAAGCCACGCGATTAGGCGCGACGCGGCAGGTAGGGATCAGTTCCGCATGCGCGCAGCGCCGATGGTGACAGCGCTGCGCTGTCAAACGCGGCGCGCTACGATGCCACCTTCGTGGCCGCCGTGCGGCGCGCGGCTGCGGGCAAAGGAAAAGACTATGAACGACGCGCAGGTGACGCGCACGGTGTGGACGGTTGCGCTGGCGGCAGCTGCACTGCTGATGGTGACGATGGGCATTCGGCAGTCGATGGGGCTGTTCGTCTCGCCGATCAACACCGCGACCGGACTGGGTATTGCCACGGTCAGCTTCGCGATGGCGGTGGCGCAGTTCGTGTGGGGCGCAGCGCAGCCGATCGCGGGCGCGCTGGCCGACCGCTACGGGCCGGGGCGGGTGCTGGCCGGTGGCCTCCTGTTGCTCGCGCTCGGGACGGCGCTCACTCCCTGGATGAGCGACGCCCTCGGTCTGGTCGTGGTGCTGGGCGTCGTCAGCGCCGCCGGATCAGGCGCTGGCAGCTTCTCGGTGCTCTTCGGCGCGGCGGCGCAGCGGCTGCCTGCCGCGCGGCGCGGCTTCGCCTCCGGCTTGATCAACGCCGGCGGCTCTTTCGGTCAGTTCGTCTTCGCGCCACTCGCGCAGCGGCTGATCGCCGCTTTCGGCTGGGCGGGCGCGATGTGGGCGCTGGCGGCGGCGGCGCTGGCGGCGCTGCCGCTGGCGCGCGTGCTGCGGCGGCCGCCGCAGGCGCCGGCGCCGGCCACTGACGGCGGGCTGCAGACGGCGCTGAAGAATTCGTTGGCTGACCGCAGCTATCTGCTGCTGCATGCGGGATTTTTCACCTGCGGCTTTCACATCGCCTTTCTCGTCACGCATCTGCCGGGCGAGGTGGCGCTGTGCGGTCTGCCGGCCACCGTGGCGAGCTGGTCGCTCGCAATCATCGGTCTGAGCAACATCGCCGGCAGCCTGGCCGCCGGCTGGTGGGTGCAGCGCTACCGCAGCAAGTACGTGCTGGCATGGATGTACGCCTCGCGCACGGCGCTAATCGTCGCCTACTTGCTGGCACCGAAGACGCCGCTGACCTTCTACCTGTTCGCCGCCGGGCTGGGCTTCACCTGGCTTGCCACGGTGCCGCCGACGGCGGCCGTGGTCGGCAAGCTGTTCGGCACCCGCTACCTAGCCACCCTGTTTGGGCTGACGTTGCTGTCGCATCAAATTGGCGCCTTCTTTGGCGCCTGGCTCGGCGGGCTGGCGATCACGCGCCAGGGCGACTATTTGTGGATGTGGTACGCGGACGCGCTGCTTGCGCTCGCGGCGGCGCTGGTGAACCTGCCGATCCGCGAGGCGAAGATCGAACGGGTGGCGGTGTCGGGCTCGCGCAGCGCATGACCGGGGCGGGCGCTGCCGCCTACGCCTCGCGCACCAGCAGCAGCGGCGTGTCGCAGCGCGCCGCCACGCGCGTGGCCACCGAGCCGAGGACAGCGCGCTTCAACGCTCCCCAGCCGTGTGAGCCCATCACCAGAAGATCAAGCTTCTTTCTCTTCGCGTAGGCGGCGATCTCGTCGCCGGGATTGCCCACCAGGCAGACCTCTTCGGCCTGCAGGCCCCCTTTGGCGAGCATGCGCCGCACCGGCGCCACGGCCTCCTCGAAAGCCTTGTTCTGGGTGGCGCGGATCTCCTCGGCGGTGAGCGCTGGCAGGGCGATCCCCCCCATGTCCGGCAGCACGCCGGCGGCGTAATCCGGCACCGCGTGCAGCAGGACGAAGCGCGCGCCGGCGCCGAACAGATCGCGGTGGCGCAGCACGTAACGCACCGCCGCGCGGCCGTACTTGCTGCCATCGACCGCGATGCCGACCGATAGCGCGTCGCCTGAGAAGCTGTGTTTGCCACGCAGCAATAGGATCGGCTTGGTGGTGCGGCTGAGCACGCCGTAAGCGACCGACCCCATCAATAAGCCTGCAAGTGCGCCATGTCCATGCGAGCCCATCACGATCAGGTCGACGCCATCGCGGTCGGCCGCGGCAGCGATCTCGTCGGCGGGATGGCCAACTACCCAGTGAGCGCTTGCCTGCAAGCCGGCCTTTTTCAGCAGCGCCTGCGCCGGCTTCAGGACCTTGTTGGCTTCCTCCTCGTGATAGGCGCGCACCATCTGGCGGCCGACCATACGCGCCGCGCGCGGCGGCACCGGAAGCTGCACATTCAGCAGTATGAGTTCGGGATTACCGCCAATCAGCGTGGTGCGCGTCGCTATGAAATGGAGCGCGACCTTCGCCTGTTTGCTGCCGTCGACCGGAACGAGGATCTTCATGACTGCGCACCTCCGCTTGCCGGCGCGCAGTGTATGTCACGCCGACCGTGGCGCGACCTGCGTTGCGTCAACGTTTTATGGCGACTTAGTCGGGCAAGTGCTCATGCCGAACAGCCGATACGCAGGGCAGTATCCAATCAGGCCGGTGAGCACCGGCACCACCCCGATCCAGCCCCATAAACCGATCTGCCCCATGATGGTGAGCGCAATCAACACTAAACCGACGACGATACGAATCGTGCGATCGATGCCTCCGACATTCACTTTCATGGCTTCCTCCTTGCTTAGCCGGCGGCCCTCATGAGCCCCCCTGCCGACACAACTTAGGTCGGCGGGCCGCCACCTTCAGTGACGGCCGTCACCGCGGTGGCGCGCCCGTATTGCGCCAGCTCACGCAGATGCCGCGGCGACAGCAGGTCGATGTAGCCGCGGCCCAATTTGACCCAGCCGTGCGCCTCAAATTGTTTCAGCGTGCGGCTGACTGACTCACGCGACACGCCAAGCGCCTGCGCCAGTTGCTCGTGCGATGCCCGCACGCGCACCCCCTTGCCGAGCAGGGCGGCCGCAAGCCGCCGGTCTAGACGCTGGAAGCCGACAGCCTCTACCAGCTCGATTAGGCGCAGAATGCGCTCGCCGAATAGGTGAAACACCTCGTGCCGGAAAGGCAGATGCTCGGCGATCAAGCGCTCAAAGAGGGCTGACGGGATCAACGCTAGCTCAACCTCAGATAGGCATACCCCGTGCGCGCCATAGTGACTATTCCCAAGCAGGCAGCCCGTGGACAGCACGCAACTTTCGCCCGGTTCAACGTCGTAGAGCTGCAACTCGCGCCCGTTCTCTAATGTGCGCGCAACCCGCAACCGCCCAGATAAGACGATCGGAAACCCTGAGCAGCCTTCGTTTTCCCGGAAAACGGTCGCCCCTGCGGGTAGGCGAACCAACTGCAATTGGCGCGCGAGTTCCTCGCGCAGCGGCGGCGCAAGCGACTGCAGCGCCGGCACAGCCGCGCAGACTCGCGCCAGCGCATCGGAAGGGCAGGGGCGTTCACTCATCGTGCTAAGCATAGGGGACATTTTCCGTAACATCGACCTCGCCGTCGTTGTTGTCACGTTCACTGCGCTATGCCTGACTTTGGGGCTTCGCCAGCCCAGTTGTTAGCTCCGTCCTCTGGCGCGCCGGTTGATCTGGACCGACGTTTCGGCGGGGTGGCGCGCCTGTATGGCAAGGCTGCCTTCGCCCGCCTGCGCGCGGCGCATGCGGTGGTGGTCGGCATCGGCGGCGTGGGCTCGTGGGCTGCGGAGGCGCTTGCGCGCAGCGGCGTCGGCCAGTTGACGCTAATCGATTTAGACCACGTGGCCGAAAGCAACGTCAACCGCCAGGTGCATGCGCTGACCGACACGCTTGGTCAGGCTAAGGTGGCGGCGATGGCCGCGCGCATTGCGGGCATTGATCCGCGGGCGCGTGTCAATGCGGTGGAGGAATTCGTCACCGTCGAGAACGCCGCCACGCTGGTGCCGGCCGCCGACGTCGTGCTCGACTGCATCGACCAGCTAGCGCCGAAGGCAGCGTTGCTGGCGGCCTGCCGTGCGCGCGGCCTGGCCGTTCTCACCAGCGGGGCGGGCGGCGGACGCAGCGATCCGACCCGCATTCGGCGGGCAGACCTCGCGTTGGTCGACGGGGACCCGCTGCTCGCCAAAGTGCGGTATCGCCTGCGCCGGCATCATGGGTTCCCGCGAGCGGGTGCAGGGCGTCGCACGCCGAAATTCGGCATCGAGGCCATTTATTCCAACGAGCCAGTGCGTGGCCGTGGAACGGCCGGCGCGCCGCTGTCCTGCGCCGGCTATGGATCGGTGGTGACGGTCACCGCAGCGCTGGGTTTGGCCCTTGCCGCCGCTGCGCTTGATTACTTAGCGGCGGCACGGGCGGATTGACGCGCGTCAACGCCCGCTGCATTCTTTCACGTAGCCTGCGCGCAGCGTCAAGCATGGGAGCGCAATGTTTAGCAAAATCCTCGTGCCAACCGACGGCTCTGACTTATCGGCGAAAGCGATCGAGGGTGCCGCTCAGTTGGCTAAACGCCTCGCGGCCAGCTTAGTGGGTATCACGGTGGTTGAGCCGTATTCGTATGCGACGCTTTCCGAGTATCGCCCGGAGTCGTTGGAAGACTACGAAGCGCGTATGAACAAGGTGGCGCGTCAACGTCTGCAGCAGATCGAGCAGATGGCGCGCGCTGCCGGAGTGCAGGTCGAAACGGTGGTGGCGAAATCCTTCGCACCTTATGAGGCGATCATCGAGGCTGCAACGCAGTACGGCTGCGACCTGATCGTGATGGCTTCGCATGGACGTCGGGGACTCAATGCAGTCCTACTTGGCAGCGAGACACAGAAGGTGCTGACGCATTCGAAGATTCCAGTCATGGTGTATCGGTAGATACACCGTCGCGCAGCGGGCATCGTGCCCGCCCAAAACAGGGCCTTGACTTCTGCGGAAGCAAGGCCCTTTTTTCTGACCCTCCGCCCGAAGCGCTACACCGCTGATCTCTTGCGCTCGTTCAACTGAAGCGGTGCAGGTGCCGATTCGGCTTGCGCCGTGGCCATGTCCGGAGGCGGAGCAGCGGACAGACCACAGTACCGGATGAGGCGATCGTCGCAGGCTTCAAAGAGATTGACGACCGTCACGGCAAGTGTCAGGCCATCATAGATGTGCTGTGCAGCCCGGCAGGCGCTGACACCGGCGCTGATCTGCTTGCGCTGCACGAACATCTGCGGTGGCCCTGCGCGCTGCAAGAGCGATAGATGGTCGATCGAAGCGCTTGTGCCGATGCGGCGCTACGCCGACACAGACGATCTGGCCGCGGTGCGCCGCTTGCGGCCGCGGCTGCAGTGGTTTGCCGCTGATGTGGCGCAGCGGCACGCGCAGCAAGCCGCTTTCTTTTCTCGCGGGATGGCTGCAGCCCAGAGGCAGTATTGCGCGCAGCTTCGCCTTAGCTGATCTGAGGCTGTGTCAGCTCGCGCCGCAGCCAGTCATAAAAATGGATCATGCCGTCCTCGTGCGGTGAGTGAAACGGGCCGGCATCATCCGCACCGGCCAGCCAAAGTGCGCGGCGGCCGCGGTGCAAGCGAGTGCAGATCTGCGCATCTTCAGCAGCGGATTCGAGGTATGCGGCCTGATGCGCCTGCACGATCTGCGGCTCGAAGGCTTTGACTTCCTCCGGATAGTAGAACTCGACGATATTTGTCGTGTGATCCGGCGAGCGCGGAATTAATGTACTAACCACCAGCGCGAGCGGATACCACTCGATCATCACGTTCGGGTACAAAATCGACCACACAGTGCCGTATTTCGGCAGCACACCGCCCGTGTAGTTAAGCACGGCGTCGCGGTATCGCTCGTAGTGGGGCGAGATCTGGTGCTTCAGCTCCTCCTTGATGCCGAGGATCTGATAGCTCCAGCGCGCGCCAAAGCCCCACTCGTAGCGGCCAGCGTCTACCCAACGCTGCAGTCCCGGGTGCACCGCCTCGACGTGATACAGCTCAAGGTAGATCTCCAGAAACGTCTTCCAGTTAAATGCGCACTCGTCGACAATGGCCTTATCAAATGCGTAACCAGTAAAGTCGTAGTCGCCTGCGAGTGGGAAATCGGCCAGATCCTGCGCGGGGTCGCGCGGCCCGGCAAACAGCAGCCCGCGCCAGTTTTTCAATGGCGTGCGCGGCAGTGCACAGTCGGGCAGGTAATCGAAATCCGGTGCGCCGAGCAGTCGGCCGTCCAAGTCATACGTCCAGCGGTGTAGCGGGCAGACCAGGTTCTGGACGCGGCCGCGGCCTTCCAGAATCAGCGCCTGGCGGTGCCGGCAGACGTTCGACAACAGATGCACGCCACTGGCGCTGCGCACCAACATCTTGCCGTGCTCAGCCCACGGCAGCGTCATGTAATCGCCTACCTCAGGCACCATCAGTTCATGCCCGACGTAGCCAGGCCCCTGCTTAAATAGCAACAACATCTCGCGCTCGAACCAGGCGCGGTCAAAGTAGCTGGACATTGGCAGCGGCGTGGTGCGCGCTCGCAGCGCCGGATCGAGGTTGGAGCGGCGCAAGACAGTGGTGTCAGGGGCATTCATTGGCGACGGAATATCGACAGGTCAGGGTCAATCGAATGCCCACGGATGATAAGCGCCGCGATGGCAAAACCGTGGTACCGGCACGTGACGCTGATCATGACAGAGCTAATCGGTCCGCGCACCCCGGTGGCCGTACACAATTCCTTACGCTTTGCAAACCGCAGGCCAACGGCGCTGCTCCACAGTAGCGGCCGTCGGGCCTGTGCGAATGGCGCGGCCCCGACATCGACCATGGAGGAAAAGGTGATGGCAAAAGCTTTCGGTCAGACGTCGGTACAGGCACAGACGCGTCGCGGCCGGCGCGGGTGGCTCGCTGGCGCCTCGGCGGCTATGCTGACTTCGCTCGGTGCGGCTTGGCACCGCAGCGCCAGCGCGCACGGCATGGGACGCGGCTTCATGCTCGGTCCGATGGGTCCGATCGGCACGATGGACCCGCAGGCGATGGCGCAGCGGGTGGAGGCGTTGGTGCAGTGGATGCTCGCAGACGTTGATGCGACGCCGGAGCAGCGCGCCCGCATCAGCGCGATTGCCAACAGCGCATTCAACGATCTGGCACCGCTGCGCGCTCGGCACCTGCAGGCACGGCGCGCCACGGTGCGGCTGCTGACAGCGCCGACCATCGATCGCGCGGCGATTGAACGTATTCGCATCGAACAGATGCAACTGGCGGAGACGACCACCCGCCGCATGGCACAGGCCCTGATGGACGCCGCCGAGGTGTTGACGCCGGAGCAGCGCGCTAAGCTGGCGGCCAACTGGGAGAACCGACGCCGCCACCGCCACGGCTGAGCTAACTGCAACGTCCTGGCGGCCTGGCAGATCGAGCGCTGGCGCGTGGCGAGCTGAGCTCGCTGCGGCGCCCGGCGCCGGCGCTGCGAATCGACGCGCCGCTTCGTTAAGTCGGTGGCATTGTGCGCGACACCTGCGTTTGGCGAAGATGCAGGCGCGAGTTGCTAAATTCGTTCCCGCGATGCCTGCTTGCCACCGTGCTTCTTCGCGATCGCAACGGCTGCGGTGCACCCTCGCTCTGATCGGAGCTCTGGTTCTGCTGCCGGCGCCGGTATGGAGCGAGGAGGATGAGCCGCCGCCGGCCACCGTCGTCGAGCCCGCGGGCAACGGCCTGCTGGTTGGCGCACGCCGCGGGGTGCGCGAAACGCTTGAGTGGCTGGCGCGCAGCATCGACGCGTGGTTTGGTGACGCCCCGCCGGGGCGCGGCCGCATTACAAATGGGGTGCTAACCGTCAGTGGCTACTGGCGCGAGCGCGAGGGCAGCGACTATCGCGTGCGGCTGAACGCCCGCGTACGCCTGCCGAACGTAGAGGAGCGCATCTATGTCTTTCTTGGCCGCGATAATGAGCGCGAGCGCGTGGCCGACACGCCCGCGCCCTTGTCACGGCAGGACCGTCTGCTCGCCGAATCGGCCCAGGACCGCGGTTTTTTCGCTGGCTTAGGGTTGGCCCTGCGCCGCGATTTTGAACTGCGGCTTGGTTTAAGCGGCATCAAGCCATATGCGCAGGCGCGCTATCGAAAGCCATGGGACCTCAGCGAGCGGGACCGCCTGGAGTTTAAGCAGACGTTTTTCTGGCGCGTCAGCGACCGGCTCGGCTCGACCACCGCGGTCGCTTACGAGCACGACTATTCGCCCACGTTGGCCGTGCGCTGGCTGACTGCAGCCACGATCACGCAGCGCAGCGAACGCTACGAGTGGTCCAGCGTGTTGGGCGCCTACCAGACATTTCCGGCGCTGCGGCTGGTGTCGCTAGAGCTCGTGGGTAGCGGCGCGCAACACACCGGCGTAGCGCTGACCGATTACGGGGTGCAGGTCAAATGGCTGCAACCGGTTTACCGGGACTGGCTGCTCATCGAGCTGGCCGCTGGCCACTATTGGCCGCGCCCCAACGTCGACGTGCAGCGCAGCGAGGCCTGGGCCGCCGGGCTGGCGCTGACGATGCGGTTTTAATGCCCGCTGGCACTTACGCCAGCCCTTCTGTGCGGGCCCACGCAGCCGCCTGCTGCGGCGTCGCACCCCTTTCGTAGAGGTCAGACCAGCGGGTGTCATCGAGGAGGTCGTGTGCCCGCATGACATTCCAACCGAGTTCCCGGCATACCTGCGCGAGCCATTCAAAGTACGTCATGCTCATGACTGCCCCCTTGCGCGGCTGCTGCCGCTGACGAACCGCGCTATGCTGCGGCTGCTGAAAGGATACGCAGATGACACAAAGACCCGATTTGCGCGATGCTCAAATGGATGCCGATGCGCTATGGCGCGAGGAAATCTACACGGACCGCAAGGTGGGTACGATCCGCGTGCTGTTGCCGGTGCGCGCCGACGGCCAGAGCGATCTGACGCGCAAGCCACAGTACATCGGCGAGGCACAGTTGATGACCTCGATGGGTCCGCTGCCGGTGAGTTTCGACATTGAGGCGCAGTCGCTGGCGGAGGCAGTGCGCAACTACGGCCCTGCTGCAAAAGAGGCCATCGAGCGCACCGTGCGGGAACTTCAGGAACTGCGCCGGCAAGCGGCCTCCAGTATCGTGATCCCGCAGGGCGGTGTCATGGGCAGCGGGGGGTTGCCCCCAGGCGGCATCCCCGGCGCTGGCAAGATCCAGTTGCCCTAGTGCTAAGTCATTGGACGGCGCGCCCCTTTAGCCCGGGTGCGGAGGCTGCAGGCGGCGTCCGTCCAGCTTACTTAGTCCCACTGGGGGCCACGCCGGCTACGACGATCATCGTCGTGTCCGTGGCGGTGGCGCGGCTCACACCAAGGGTCGCGGTGCCAGCGGTGCCGGTGCCAACCGAAATCAATGCGGTAGTACGGCGGCGGGTATGCGTAGAAGGCGGGTGGTGGCGCGACGATGACTCGGGGCGGCGGGACATGTACCACAGGCGGCATAGGCGCAACGACCACCGGCGACGGGGCGTAAAACGGCGGCACCGGGTGACCAATTCGGATGCCAAACTCTGGCGTGTCGATGCGGACCGAGACAGGTTGCGCGCCTGCAACAGAAAGCGGCGCGCAGATCGCGGCGGCGAGCGTGAATGTGGCAAGCGGTCTTTTCATATCTGTCCTCCGGATTCCGGCAGCCCTCTGCCGTCGAAACGGTAAACGGCGCTGGGCGTTACGCGCGCGGACATCCAGAGCTTTCCGTGTTTTGCTGGATGTAACAGGCCGGCAAAGGCGCGTTACCGCTCCGCTTTGTCCGTGGGCGCTGTGAACGCTTCACAGGGCTTTTCCGAGAAGACGACGCGCCCCTGCAGGGTGCACTTGAAGATCGTGCCGGGCGCAAGCAGGATTTCCGCCTGCGGCGGTTTGACAGGCGCTGGTGTCTGCGCCGGCGTGGGCTTTAGACCCACCTCAACGACCGGCACCGGCACCTGCGGCGCCTTCGGCGGCGCCAGCCAGCGATAGGTCATGAAGGCAACGCTGACCACGAGCGCAGCGCAGATAAAGAACATCAATATGCGCAGCGCCAAATCGTAGAGGTGGTCACCGCTGTGGGACAGCTGGCGCTTGATGTCCGCAGCGGGCCATAGATTCCATCGCATGCGTTGATTATCCGGCGTGCGAGAGGGCATCGTCCAAACGGCGGGCTTTAAGCCGATTTTCCGGGCCCGTTCAGCGGCCGCGGGGGCCTTTGAAAACTCGCCCGTCAGCAGCCCGATTTCCGGCTTGCGGCCAGATTGTGCAGCGTTGCACCGTGCGTGTTCTTGGATTGTGCGCCGGACTGCCACCGGCAGTCGCAAGCAACTATCGTCTGCGCGGCTTGGCTAGACGACGCTCGCAATCGCGCCGCAGTCGGCGATTCCACTCGCGCTGGATGCACGAGCCGCGGCGAGAAGCGGCTTTCTAATGCTGGTCAGGCCTAATAGCGCGGTGCCGAACTCCGCGCCGCAGACCCCCTCATCGATCACAGTCGCCATTTAACCCAAATGCTGTCGCGCACAGCGGCGGATTGCCGACGCAACTTTGATTGCGTCCCGGCGCTAGCGCTAACTGGCGGCACGACAGCTGTCTGTGCCCGCAACGTGGCTCCTTAATCGAACATCACCGTGCGCGCGGCAGCGGTCCGCGGCTCATTAACGGCTAATTGGGTTGTACGTGACGAGGCGGCAGGCGCGATCGCGCAAGCAGCCGCGTCCCGTTTCCGGTGGCCGCCGAAAAGGATGATCGCGTTGCGCCAGCCTAGCCGGCATTCGCTGCCACCGCGCTGAATTCGCCCGGCCGCGGTCGTTGGCGCTGCGATCCAATGCGATGCTAACGAGCGTTGGCGTATCACGCAAGATGGCGGAGGCGACGCCGCCGGCGGCCACGAGCCAGGCGGTGCTTGGCGTTGACCGATCCTGTTTGCAGGCCAGCGGCGTGTTCTCGGATACGCTGAGCACACCGCTGCGGGGCATTCTGCCGCACGCCGACGTTGCTTTTTCGGATATGGCAACGATCGGTGGTTTTCCGAGCACAGCGTGTGTGATGCACATTCGGATCCTGCAGGCGCGGCCCTGCCGGCAAAGCTGCAGAAAATTGTCGAAAGGCAAGGCGCTCCAGTTTGGCAGCACTTTCTTGCCGGTTCCGTGCGCTTTGGCCGCGTGCGGACTAAGCCGCAGCGCGGCTGAGCGCATCGCCGGTGGCGCGCACCGGGCGCAACGGCAGATGGTCGACGGCGCGGTCCTGATGCTGCCGGGGCGCAGAGTCCCGGTAGAACGCGCCGATTTGCCTCCGCAGCATATCGGGTGGTTACTGTACCCGCGCCAGCGACAGCGCCAGGCCGACATTGGCGCTGCACGGGGGCCCGGTGTGGCTGCGTACGGCACACAGCGGCGCGTTCGGCTGGCTTAAGGGCGCTTGCGGCGCCGTGGGCGCCCGTCAGTTGCTTGCAAGCTGTCGACAGGGTTGGCAAAGGCTGCGACACGGTATCGACCCAGTTACTCGTGACCGCATGGGAACCCGGCGCGTTCTGTCACGTAACCGCTGTGGCGGCTGCGCACAATGGGCATATGCCGGGTGCCGCCAGGCGGCAAGGACGATGTCAGCTTTTGGATTGACCAAAGCGTTCCACTAACGGGCGTCCCGCGCCAAAGGCGCCTTGCTGTCTGTATCGCCGAAGTAAACCGTGCGGTGCGGGAACGGGATTTCGATGCCGGCGGCGTCGAAGGCTTCTTTCAGGCGCTTGAGGAACTCGCGCCGTACTGCCCACTGCTCCAGCGGCCGCACCTTGAAGCGGCAGCGCAGCACGACGGCGGAGTCCTCCCAGCGCTCCACCCCGGCGATCTCGATGTCTTCCAGGATCTTCGGGCCGAAGCTCGCGTCGGCGCGCAGCTCCGCACCGACCCGGCGCATGACCTCCAGCGCCGCGTCGACGCTGGCGCGGTAAGAAATCCCGACCTCGATCAGCGCGAACGCGAATTCGGTCGAGCGGTTGGTGACGATCGTGATCTGCCCGTTTGGGATGTAATGCACGGCGCCCTCCACGTCGCGCAGCTTCACTCGCCGCAGCGTCACTTCCTCCACCAGCCCACTTTTATCGGCGATCTGCACGACATCGCCGACGCGGATCTGGTTCTCCAGCAAAATGAAAAAGCCGTTGAAGTAGTCGCGAATTAAGCTTTGCGCGCCGAAGCCGACGGCGATGCCGACCACGCCGGCCGCGCCCAGGATCGGGGCAATCGATACGCCGAACTGGTTCAACACCAGCATCAAAATCACCAGCAGCACGCCAATGGAGATCACCTGCCGCAGCACGCGGCCGACGGTGCCGATCCACTTC
>JANWXE010000002.1 GCA_025055385.1 Burkholderiaceae bacterium
GTGATGGCGCGGTTGGCGCGCGGCGAGGACGTTGATCCTAGCCTCTACTACTTCCGCACTGCGATGCGCTTTGAGACCGGCGCGCCGCAATATGCGTTCCTGAATACGATCCTGGCGATCGCCTACGGCCGCCGCTTGCCGCGCGCAGTGCACTTGCAAGTGCGGGAACTCCTGTAGCGCGGCCGCCGCAATTTGTTTACTCTGATAACGAATTCCGGCGGCGTTCCGCAGCGCCGCACTGGAGGGCTTCACCATCGAACACAAAGGAGACATTCACGATGAAAACCCGCCATGCCCTGGCGGCGCTGGCTGTCGCCGGCGCCTGCACCATCGCGGCCGCGCAGGACAAGCCGATGGAACTGAAGTTCTCGCACTGGGTGCCGCCAACGCATGCGATGCAGAAGACCATTGTCGCCTGGGCGCAGTCGATCGAAAAGGCGTCCAACGGCACGCTGCGGATCACGATTTATCCGGCGCAGCAGCTCGGCAAGGCATTTGACCACTATGACATGACGCAGAGCGGGATAGCCGACTTTGCCTACATCAATGTCGGCTATCAGGCCGGGCGTCTGCCGGTGGCCAATGCGATCCAGCTGCCCTTCCTCGTATCAGACCCGGCCAACGGCTCGCGCGCGTACGACGAGTGGTATCGCAAATATGCGGCCAAGGACATGCCCGGTGTGCGCATGTGCCTGATGTTCATCCACGACCCCGGCACGCTGCATTCGAAGACGCGCATCAGCTCGCCGGAGCAGATCAAGGGCATGAAAATTCGGCCCGCTCATGCCATCACGGCCGACTGGATGCGCTCGCTTGGGGCCACGACGGTGACGCTGTCGGCGCCGGAGGCGCGTGAGGCGCTGGAGCGCGGTGTGGCGGATGCGCTCACCTTCCCGTGGGAATCGGTGTACCTGTTCGGTATCGACAAGGTGACCAAGTTCCACATCGACGCCAAGCTGTACACGACCGGCTTCGCCTGGATCATGAACCCAGCCAAGTATCAGGCGATGTCGCCGGCGCAGCGCAAGGTGATCGATGATCACTGCACCAGCGAGTGGGCTTACCGCGTCGGCAAGGAATGGGGGGATTTCGAGGCGGCCGGGCGCGAGCGGATGAAGGCCGACAAATCGCACACGATCGTGACGTTGACGCCGGCGGAGTTGGCGGCGTGGCAGAAATCGGCCGAGCCGGTGTACGCGAACTGGGCCGCGGAGGTGCGCAAGGCCGGCTATGACCCCGACGCGCTCCTTGCCGAACTGAGGGCGACGCTGGCCAAGTACAAAGCGGGGCTGTGAGCGCCACCGGCGCTTGCAGACGCCGCCCGAGCTTTCTCAATGCAGCGTTTCATCCGCGTCGTCGACGCGTTGGCCGCGCTGTCGCTGGCGGCGGTGGCTGCCTTCACGCTGCTGGCCGTCATCGGCCGCAAGCTGTTCGGTTGGTCGCCGCCGGATTACTTCGATTTTGCGCGTCTTGCGCTGGGCATCGCTCTGTTCTGGGGCATCGCCGCTGCCTGTTACACCAACCGGCACATCCTGGTGGACCTTGTGCACGAATTGGCCAAGCCAGCCTGGCAGCGCCGCATCGACCTGACAGCCACCGCGCTGTTGGCGCTGGCGATGCTGGCGCTGGCGTACGCCGCCACGCAGGACGTGGCCAAGACGCTGCGTGCCAACGTGCGGACGACCGAACTGCGCTGGCCGGTGTGGCCTTTTCATGCGCTGGCGGTGGCCGGCCTGTGGGCGGCGTGGATGCTGACCTGTGTCCGGCTCTGGCGACTGCTGCGCCGGCGTCCGATCGAGGATTGAGCGCCGATGCCACTGGATCGCGATCTCGTCGCGCTGCTCGGCTTTGCGCTGATGTTTGCGCTGATGCTCGCGCGCGTGCCAATTGGCGTGGCGATGGGTGCCGCTGGCGTGATCGGCTACGGGCTGCTGGCCGGCTGGGGGCCGGCGCTGGCGCTGCTCGGCAAGGTGCCGCTGTCTACCGTCACCGACTACAAACTCGCGGTGATCCCGATGTTCGTGCTGATGGGCAGCTTCGCCGCGGCCGCCGGCATGAGCCGCGAGCTGTTCCGCGCCGGCGAGGCGTGGTTCGGCCACTGGCACGGCGGGCTGGCGGTGGGCACGATCGCTGCCTGCGGCGGATTCGCCGCCATCAACGGTTCATCGGTGGCCACCGCGGCGACGATGAGCAAGATCGCGCTGCCCGAGATGCGGCGCGCGGGCTATGCGCCGGGGCTGGCCGCCGGCGTGGTGGCCGCCGGCGGCACGCTCGGCATCATGATTCCGCCGTCGGTGATCTTCGTGCTGTACGGGATCATGACCGAGACCGACATCTCGCGCCTGTTTGCCGCCGGCATCGTGCCCGGGCTGCTTGGCGTCGTCATGTATGCGGCGACGATCTACATCGTGGCACGCCTGCGGCCGCAGGCGCTGCCGCGCGGCCGCGTGCACGCCTGGTACGAGCGCTGGGCCAGCCTGCGCAACATCTGGGATACCGTGTTGCTGTTCGTGTTCGTCCTGGGCGGCATTTACAGCGGCTGGTTCCTGGTGGATGAGGCGGCGGCGATGGGGGCCTTCGGGGCGCTTGCGCTCGGCGTGGCGCGGCGGCGCCTCGATGCGCGCACGATCCTGGCCTGCCTGGTCGACGCGCTGCGTGTCTCGGCCGCGATCATGGTGATCGTGATCGGTGCCTATCTGTTCGGCTACTTCCTGACCATTACCCAGGCGACACAGAAGATCGTCTCCTTCCTGGTGGAGCTGCCGATTGGCGCCTACGGCGTGCTGGCGCTGATCCTGCTTGGCTATTTCATCCTCGGCGCGGTGATGGATGAACTGGCGATGATCTTGCTGACGGTGCCGATCGTCTTTCCGGTGATCGTGCAGCTCGGTTTCGATCCCGTCTGGTTCGGCGTGATCATCGTGATGGCGGTCACGCTGGGGCTGATCTGCCCGCCGGTGGGCATGAACGTGTTCGTGATCAATTCGATCGCGCGCGACATCAGCCTGGTGCGCATCTACCGCGGAACCGCGCCTTTCATCGTCGCCGATCTGCTGCGGCTGGCCCTGCTGGCGGCGTTTCCGGCGCTGTCGCTGGCGCTGCCGCGACTGCTCGGGTGAGCGCCGCCGTGCGCGCGGTGTAGAGTCCGCGCCCGCGACGGGCGAGGAAGGAGCGAACCGATGACGCAGACGCTGCGCGCGCCGCTGACCGCGACGGTCGTGGAAATCGCCGTTGGCATCGGCGATGCGGTGGCCGCTGGCGATC
>JANWXE010000032.1 GCA_025055385.1 Burkholderiaceae bacterium
CCGCCGGCGAAGGGGTCGAGCACCTTGGGCGCGCGTCCGCCATAAGCCTTGCGGATTTCCTGCCGAAACCAGTCCAGGTCAGGGCTGGTTTCGCGTCCCCAATGCAGCACGCCGCCTTCGGTCTCCCAGGCCTCGATCTCCTCCACGCGGCCGTTGGGCATGCGTTTCTTCTTGAGCGTTTTCTTGAGCGTGCCACCCAGACGTTTGAGCAGCTCGTCGCGCTTTCGTTTGTCGCCGGGGTCGGGCAGCAGCGTGGCGATGAGCGCCGCCCGGCACGCCGCCAGCGGCCGGCGCGCCGGCCAGATGTGCAGCGTCGAGATATGCCCACGCCGCACGTTCTTCTCGTGCACCGAGTCGAGCGAGGTCTGCTTGAGCGGGAAGGCGACTTCGATGAGGCGTTTATCGTTGTTCATCGTTGGATCCCTCAGGTCGCTTCGGTCCGGATGTGCGCCGGCATGCTGGCGATGACCACCTCCTGCCTTTCCTCGTCCCAGAAGTAGTAAATGCGCAGGCAGCGGCGGGGATCCCGCGTGTTACCGCCGTTCTTGATGTGCCACTCAACGGGCACCTTTCGGCCTTTCCAATCAAATTCGAAGCTGTCGGCCCCACAGCGTTCGTTGTAAATACCCTCCACGATGGGTTTGCGAAGATCGCGGCCCGTGCCGTGGATGCGCGAGTCGCGGTACTCGTTGGCCAGCCAGAGCAGGCAACGAGCGGCCGTCTGCGGATCATGGAAATCTGGCGACTTGGTTTCCCGACGCGCCCGGCTCGATAACACGACACGGCCACTGAGTACTTCATCGCACCAGTCTGCAAACCCGTCCCAGTTGTTCGGCAAAGCAATACCTGCGTCAGGCTCTTCGCCACGAGCTTTGATCTGGGCCAGCAGCTGCTGGATGCGGAACTGCGCACCGCGAAGCTGTTGCTCCAGATTCTTCGCATACTCCTCGATCGCCTTGTGCTCATCGGACAACCACTGCTGTGTCTCCTGTGAACGTCGCAGGTCGTCCTTGAGCGCATCGATTTGCGCTTGAGCTGCACGAAGCTGTTCGGTATCGGCAGAGCCCAACTTTTTCAGGCGCTCGCGCTCGAAGTCGAGACTGGCATCACGCACCGCGGAGAACGCCAGCACATCGGTACCCAGCTGCAAGCGCCGCACACTCTCGTTAGCAGCGATCCACCGCAACGCGTTCAACGCCGACCGAGCGCGCTCATCGTCGGCATTGCTGCCGAGGAGGAACAGGCGATGCGCGAAGGGGTTTGCGTCGTACGTGAAGCCGGGCAGATAGGCACGTGCCGCGCCGTTGTACACAGAGAGCGGTTTGCCCAACTCCATGGTCAGCACCCAGGTGTATTCGGCCGGGACGATAACGACGCGGGCGATGCCGAATGTCGTCTTGGCTAGCAGACCGACGTTGATACGTGGCCGAGTTTCATTCTCTGCGATGGAGCAAACCAGGTATGGGATGCGACGCGTTGGATCGAGGAGTGCGGCGACCAAATGCTTGGCGTCGTCCTCCGACGCGATGTGCCACGCACGACCGTCGAGGTGGCTTCCCCCTTGGCGCAGTCCGCAGACAGACGCTATCCGGCGCACTAACCCGGGAACAGCTGGCTCTACCTGAAGCGTGGACTCCGGGGAGCTAGCCAACAGTCGGAGGCTGAACAGCGCGCTGGGTGCGCCTGGGACGTATCCGATCACGACTTCAGTCGTCCAGTTGCGCTGCGGCACATCGGCATCGGGGCGGTCCACACGCAACGCCCACAGCGCACGGTGGTCGTCTGAGAAGCCAGCAGCAATGCAGGTGCGTCCACCGCGGAGATGCTCGAACGATTGCCCGTCAGCCGCCACCGTCGGCAGCCGATCGCCAATCTGCCGCGCTGCCCACTTCAGGACTTCGACGCGAGCTGCTTGTGCTGCAGTGGCCGCGTCGGCGCCATCAAGTTCACCCGCAATGCGAAGCACTTCACGTTCTCGGACGCGTGCAGTCCCGGGAAACTTCGCAATGCGAGGACTACTGTCGGCGAACAGTTCGGGCGGGTTCATTCGACAACCTCGGACGCATTGGCAATGTCGTTGTACGCGATGGTGATGCTTCCCCGTGCCTTGGCGATCAGCTTGCCAAAGGGATCCTGAACCCTGAGAAGACGCGGCTGGGCACTGCCGCAGTCGAAGACAACATAGAGCCAGTAGCGCTCGCGCAGGATGCAGGCGCGCGCCCATTCGTTTTCGGTGAGCTCAATCTCGCCCACGCCTACACGGCCCTTCACTTCGATGCCGCGGTCTTCTCCGGCTCGTTTGGACAACAGGTCGAAGCCGGGGTAGTCGTTCAATCCGGCCAGGCGTGCCTTGTCGGGCGTTGAGACGTCGCGCACATCGGCCCCCTGCGCTGATTCATAGGCAATGGCCACTTCCATCGCCATGCGCTCGACCTCGGCGTCGCGTGCCTTAATGTCTTCCGGGTCGGTGGACGGCTGCACCAGCGCACTCGCCAGGATCTCAACCGGGCCGGCCTGAATCAGTTCGACCTCGCGCCGCGCCTGAATCAAGGCCTGCTCGCGCCGTTGCGCGAGGCTCTTTTGCTGCGCCTTGATCCGCTCCAGCTCGGCGGCCGCGGCACGGTTGCCCTCGCGGGCCTTCTCGGTGAAGCGCTTGCGCGCTGCAGCCAACTCCGACTCCTGGTAGTCGTATGCCCGCTGCAGGTATTCCTCGGTTTCCGCCATCCTTGATGTGGCGTTCATACGCTGCAGGTCCGCCAGCCTGGCGGCGACCTCGCGCTGGAGGTATTCCTGCGCGGCCAGACGCCATGTGTCGCTCTGCGCGAGAAAGACCACGCTCCCAGGGCTGGGCTTTGCCGTCGGCCGCAAAAGCAGAAGGTGCTCGACCGGCGCTTCGATGAGCCGTCCGTCCGCGTATTGCTTCAGCCCCACCAGGCGCTGCTCGATGACTTCGGGGTTGTGAAATGCCGGCAGGCCGGGATCCACACCGCGCTCGACGCTGACACGTGCGACGTGAAACAAGTAAGGCGCGGTGGCGCTGACGTCGGTGAAGATCGCGCCGCGCAGCGCGTCATGCCGGGCGCGCTCGATGGCCATCGCCGACAGGCGCTTGAAGACGGGCTCGCCCGGGTGCAGGAAGATGGCGTCGCGGCCGTCATCGGGGCGATGGACGGTGAAGCGGTTGCGCGCCGACTCGGGGTGGGTCTCCAGCACCGGCAGGAGGCTGTCCAGCACCCCGCGCCGGCGCGGTCGGATGAAAAACCGGTCATCGAGATCGCCGACCAGGTCGATGCCGACGACCGGTGCGGCATGTTCGAGATAGCGGCGCACGTAGCCGGGCAGAAGGCGGCGCATTTCCTCGATGGCCATCGCCTCGCGCAGTTGCGGCAGATCCATGCGGACGTCGCCGCCCTTGCCGTAGATACTTGCCTCACGCGCTTGGAGGGCCTTGACCTGCTCGGGCGTGAGTCGGCCGGCCAGTTCCAGCGCTCTCTTGTCCGCCTCGTCATCCGACTCTATGGCGCGCTGGATGTACTCGGTCATGGACATGCCCTCGAAGATGCGGCCGACCACGTCGAACACCTTGTCCGATCCAAGCTGCTTGCGGATCTCCTCCAGCTTGTCCAGCAGCGTCTTGATGACGCGGCCCTCGCGCGTCTTGCCCGCGACCATGTTGATGATGGCCACACGGTCGCGCTTCTGGCCATAGCGGTGTATCCGCCCCATGCGCTGCTCGAGCCGTGCCGGGTTCCAGGGCACGTCGTAATTGATCAGGATCCAGCAAAACTGCAGGTTGATGCCTTCGGCGGCCGCATCGGTGCCAATGAAGAAGCGGGCGCCCTTGCCCTCGGCGTCGTGCGGCCGGCGGAAGCGCTCGACCTGG
>JANWXE010000087.1 GCA_025055385.1 Burkholderiaceae bacterium
GCCAGCGCGCCGATGCCGGCGACGAACACCTCGACGCACAGAAAATCGACCTCCGGGTGCGCCTGCGCGATGGCGGCGGTGGTCTCGCCCATGCCGAATCCGATCTCCAGCACCGTCGGCGCGCGGCGGCCGAATACATCGGCGAGGTCCACCGGTGCCGGGCTGTATGGGACCGCCAGACGGGGGAAGATCTCCTCGTAGGCGCGCCGCTGCGCATTCGTCACGTGGCCGCGCCGCAGCGCGAAGCTGCGGATGTGCCGGTGCGGCGGACCGACGGGTTCAGCGTTTTCCGACATGGAAGGCGCCGGAAGAAAATTCCGGCGGCAGCGGGAAGCCTTATCTGGGGATTGGAGCGGGCGATGGGAATCGAACCCACGTCTTGAGCTTGGGAAGCTCAGGTCCTGCCATTGAACGACGCCCGCCTCGGCGCGCATTTTAGCCGGCGACCGGTACCGCCGGGTGTAGCCTTGCCGCCCGTGCAGGGACGAGGAGCGCGACCATGAACGAAGCCTTTATTTGCGATGCCGTGCGTACCCCCTTTGGCCGCTATGGCGGGGCGCTTGCCCAGGTGCGCACCGACGATCTGGCCGCGCTGCCGCTGGCGGCGCTGCGGCAGCGCAATCCGCGCGTCGACTGGGAGCGCGTCGATGACGTGATCTACGGCTGTGCCAACCAGGCCGGCGAGGACAACCGCAACGTGGCGCGCATGGCGCTGTTGCTGGCGGGGCTGCCGCAGAGCGTGCCCGGCACCACGGTCAACCGCCTGTGCGGCTCCAGCCTCGATGCGCTGGCCACCGCCGCGCGCGCGATCAAGGCGGGCGAGGCGGAGCTGGTGGTCGCCGGGGGGGTGGAAAGCATGACGCGCGCGCCGTTCGTGATGCCTAAGGCGGAGACGGCCTTTGCCCGCGCCACGGCCGTCTACGACACGACGATCGGCTGGCGCTTCGTCAATCCCAAAATGCAGGCCCAATATGGCATCGATTCGATGCCGGAGACGGCCGAAAACGTAGCCGCGGAGTTCGGCATCGCGCGCGCCGACCAGGATGCCTTTGCCCTGCGCAGCCAGCAGCGCTACGCGGCCGCGCACGCCGCCGGCCGTTTCCGGGATGAACTGATCCCGGTGCCGCTGCCCGGCAAGAAGGGCGAGACGGTGGTCTTCGACAAGGACGAGCACCCGCGCGAGACGTCGCTCGAGGCGCTGGCGAAACTCAAAGGCGTGGTGCGGCCGGATGGTACGGTGACGGCCGGCAATGCCTCGGGCGTCAACGACGGCGCGGCCGCGATCCTGGTCGCCTCCGAGGCGGCCGCGCGCCGCTACGACCTGGTGCCGCGCGCCCGCATCGTGGCGGCGGCGGTCGCCGGCGTGCCACCGCGCATCATGGGCATCGGGCCCGCGCCGGCCACGCAGAAGCTGCTGGCGCGCACCGGCCTCGCGCTCGGTGCCATCGACGTCATCGAACTCAACGAGGCCTTCGCTGCGCAGGCGCTGGCGGTGACGCGCCAGTTGGGGCTTCCGGACGATGCCGAGCACGTCAATCCGAACGGCGGGGCGATCGCAATCGGCCATCCGCTCGGCGCTTCCGGCGCCCGCATCGCGATGACCGCGATGTACGAACTGCGACGCCGCGGCGGTCGCTACGCGCTGGCCACGATGTGCATCGGGGTCGGGCAGGGCATTGCGCTGCTGCTGGAGCGCGTTTAGAGGTCCTGGATAACCGACTGCGCGCCCCGAGGGCGCGCAGTCGGCTCCCGGGCGCTCGGCTAGCCCGTGAAGCCCACCTTCTTGTGGGTGCCGTCGCAGAACGGCTTGTTCTGCGACTGGCCGCAGCGGCACAGCCAGGTCTTGTCGCCGGAAAATGCAACGCTGCCGTCGGCGGCCTGAACCTGCACCGGTCCCTCCAGGAACAGCGGGCCGTCCTTTTTCACGGTGACCCGCAGCGGGCCGTCGCCGCTGACGGCGCCGGCTTCCGGCTTCGCGCACCCTCCGGCGTCGGCAAAACCGACGCGGTTGTGGCTGCCGTCGCAAAATGGCTTGTCGTTCGAGGCGCCGCAACGGCACAAGGCCACTTGGGCGCCCTCCCGCAACGCGCTGCCGGCGTCGTCGCAGACGATGATCCGGCCCGTGCAGACGTACGGGCCGTTGGCCCGGATGGCCACTTGGTTCGCACTCATCGGTCTCCCCCAGAGGCGCGCCGGTCAGACGCCGCCGACGCACACGTATTTCAGCACCAGGTATTCGTCGATCCCGTACCTCGATCCCTCGCGCCCGAAGCCGGACTGCTTCACCCCGCCGAACGGCGCCTCGGCCGTGGAGATCAGCCCGGTGTTGATGCCGATCATGCCGTATTCGAGCAGCTCGGCCACGCGCAGCACGCGGCCGATGTCGCGCGAGTAAAAATAGGCGGCCAGACCGTATTCGACGCTGTTGGCGGCGGCGATGACTTCGGCGTTGGATTCGAAGCGGATCACCGGCGCCACCGGGCCGAAGGTTTCCTCGCGCGCCACCCGCATCTCGCGCGTGACGTCGGCCAGCACCGTCGGGCAGTAGAACGTTCCGCCCAGCTCGTGGCGTTCGCCGCCGGTGACGACGCGTGCCCCCCTGGCCACCGCATCGGCGACGTGCGCCTCCACCTTGGCCAGCGCATTGGCATCGATCAGCGGCCCCTGCTGCACGCCCTCGTCGAAACCGGAGCCGACCTTCAATTGCGCCACCTTGGCGGCCAGCTTCTCGACGAAGGCGTCGTAAATCCTTGCCTGCGCATAGAAGCGGTTCGTGCAGACGCAGGTCTGGCCGGTGTTGCGGTATTTCGAGATCAGCGCTCCTTCGACCGCCGCGTCGAGATCCGCGTCGTCGAACACGATGAACGGCGCATTGCCGCCGAGCTCCAGCGACAGCTTCTTCAACGTCGGCGCGCACTGCTGCATCAGGATGCGGCCGACGGCGGTGGACCCGGTGAAGGACAGCTTGCGCACGACCGGCGAATCGCACAGCACCTTGCCGATCGCGATCGACTGCGTTTCGTCGGCCGGCACCACGTTGAACACCCCGGGCGGCAGGCCGGCGCGGTGCGCGAGCTCCGCCAGCGCCAGCGCCGACAGCGGGGTCTGCTCGGCCGGTTTCACCACCACCGTGCAGCCGGCGGCCAGGGCCGGCGCCACCTTGCGCGTGATCATCGCGTTCGGGAAGTTCCACGGCGTGATCGCCGCGCACACGCCGATCGGCTCCTTGAACACGAACAGGCGCTTGTCGGCGGCATGGGTCGGGATGGTGTCGCCGTAGACGCGGCGCCCCTCCTCGGCGAACCACTCCACGAAGCTGGCGCCGTAGACGATCTCCCCGCGGCTTTCCGCGAGCGGCTTGCCCTGCTCGGCGGTCATGATGCGCGCCAGATCCTCCTGCGCCGCCAGCATCAGCGCGTTCCAGCGGTGCAAAATGGCGGCGCGCTCCTTCGCGGTCTTGGCGCGCCAGGCGGGATAGGCGCGGGCGGCGGCCTCGATGGCCCGCTGCGCATCGGCCGGCCCACAGTTGGCCACCTCCGCCAGTTTGCCGCCATCGGCCGGGTTGACCACCGGGAAACGGCCCGCCGCGCCGTCGCTCCAGGCGCCATCGATGTAGGCCTGCGTGCGCACGAGCGCGGAATCGGACAGCGAGGGGATGGAAAGGGCGCGTTGCAGCATGACGGTCTCCGCAGCGGGCGGGCGCGCACCCGGCGCGCGCGACGACAAGCATAACGCGCTGCGCGTTATGCTCCCGCGGCGTTCGCTACGAGGAGCAGGCGATGAAGTTCGAATCGCTCGCCGCCGACCTGCAGGCCTGGCTGAAGGACTCGATCGGGCGCGGCTGCACGTTCGAGATGATGGAGCAGTCGCTGCGTGCCGCCGGCTACCAGCCCGGGTTCGCCCGCCAGGCGGTGGAACTGGCGTTCACGCGCCTCGCGCCGCAAGCCGCTGCCAGGGCGGCAGACGGGACGGCGCCGGCTCAGCAGGAGGAAGGCCAGCCCGATGCCCATTCGATTCTGGCCGAAAGCCCCAACACGATCGAAACCTCGGACCGCCCCGTGCACATCCTGATGGCGCTGAACGCGCCGCGCATCGTGCTGTTCGGCAACCTGCTGGCAGCCGAGGAGTGCGACGCGCTGATCGAGATGGCGCGGCCGCGGCTGCAGCGATCCACCGTCGTCAACGCCGAGACGGGCGCCTACGACGTGCACGAGGCGCGCACCAGCCGCGGCACCTACTTCGAGCGCGGCGAGAACGATTTGATCCGCCGCATCGAGAACCGCATCGCCGAGGTCATCGAGCGGCCGGTCGAGCACGGCGAGCCGATCCAGGTACTGCACTACCTTCCCGGCGCCGAGTACAAGCCGCACTACGATTACTTCGATCCGAAACTGCCGGGCAACGAGCGCGTGCTGGCGATGGGGGGTCAACGCGTCGCCACGATCGTGATGTACTTGAACGACGTGGTCGCCGGCGGCTCCACCGTCTTTCCGCAGGTCGGCCTGGACGTGCTGCCGCGCAAGGGCAACGCGGTGTTCTTTGCCTACTCGAGCGAGCGCGGGGAACTCGACGCCCGCACGCTGCATGGCGGCAGCCCCGTGGCGGAAGGGGAAAAGTGGATCGCCACCAAGTGGATCCGCGTCGGACCGTACCGGCCGCTATGAACGGCGGCCGGGCTCGGGCAGACCGAGCGAGCGCGCGATCAGTTCTTTCATGATCTCGCTGGTGCCGCCGTAGATGCGCTGCACGCGCGCATCGGCCCACAGGCGGGTGACCGGGTACTCCCACATGTAGCCGTAGCCGCCGTGCAATTGGACGCAGGCATCGATGGCGCGGAACTGCATCTCGCTGCACCACAGTTTCGCCATCGACGCGGTGGCGGAGTCGAGCTTGCCCTCCTCGAGCAACTGCAGACAGCGGTCGACGAACACCTGGCCGACCTCGATTTCGGTGGCCACATCAGCCAGCGTGTAGCGCGTGTTCTGGAAGCCGCCAATGGGCGTGCCGAACGCGCGTCGTTCGCCAACGTATGCGATGGTGTGCTGCAGCGCAGCCCGCGCGGTGGCTACGGCCATGACTGCAATCTGCAGCCGTTCCCACGGCAACTGCTGCATGAGATAAATGAAGCCCTCGCCCTCGCGGCCCAGCAGGTTGGCAGCGGGCACCCGCACGTCGCGGAAGAACAGCTCGGCGGTGTCCTGCGCCTTAAGTCCGACTTTTTTCAGCCGCTGACCCTTCTCGAAACCTTCCATTCCGCGCTCAACCAGCAGCAGGCTGATGCCCTTGGCGCCGGCTGCCGGATCGGTCTTTGCCACCACGATTACCAGATCACACAACCATCCATTAGTAATGAAGGTCTTCGCGCCATTGAGCACGTAGCAGTCACCGTCGCGGCGGGCGGTGGTGCGAATACCCTGCAGGTCGCTGCCTGCGGACGGCTCGGTCATCGCGATGGCGCCGATCACCTCCCCGCGTGCCATGCGTGGAAGGAAACGCCGCTTCTGCTCTTCGGTGCCATAGTGCAGCAGGTAGGGGGCGACAATCTCTGAGTGCAGTCCGAAGCCGGGGCCGCTTGCGCCGGCTGCTGCTAGCTCCTCCATCACGACCACGCTAGCCAGCCGGTCCGCGCCGGCACCGCCGTACGTTTCGGGAATGCTGGTGCACAGCAAACCGGCTGCGCCCGCTTGCAGCCAGACCTCGCGGTCCACGTAGCCTTGCTCCTCCCAGCGCGCGTGCTGCGGCGCGATTCGCTCGGTGACGAACCGCCGAACCGTCGCGCGGAAGGCTTCGTGCTCGGGCGAAAAAAGCGTGCGTGGGATCATCGGAAAGCGCGGTGTGGCTGCGATGCAGGCGAGCGCCCTTTTAACACGTCGCCGACTGCAGCAAAAGGGCAGAAGCGCGCTTGACGTGCTTAAGTGCCGCGGATGCGCTTAAGCGTTTGATTTCGTTGGTGGGTCGTGAAGGATTCGAACCTTCGACCAACGGATTAAAAGTCCGCTGCTCTACCGACTGAGCTAACGACCCGTGGGCGGATCGCACAGCGCGCGCTGGCGCAATTTCAAAAGAGACGGAATTATCTGCATCGGCGGCGTTGCCGTCAAACGACCGGATGCGCCGCGCATTTACCGTGCGCTGCGGGACACGCGCCAGGCTTGGTATTTCACCCCAAAGATCGCGCCGGCAACGATCGCGCCGAAGGCGACGAAGGAGCCGAGCGCCAGGGTTGAGATACCACTTATTCCTTGCCCGATCGTGCAACCCATTGCGGTGACGCCGCCGAAGCCCATCAGGACGCCGCCGACGAGGTGGTTGGCGGTATCTTCGGTGTTGGCAAAGCCCTCCCAGCGGAAGCGGCGGGTGACAAGCGCGACCAGCGCGGATCCGATCACGGTGCCCGTGACAGTGGCAATACCAAGCGTGACGGCTTTACTGCGGTCGCTGGCGAACATTAGCCAGTCCAGCGTGTGGGCAATCGGCGCAACGAAGGTTAGCGATTCCATGCGGCCGCTGGCCGTCGCAAGATACGCCTCCTCAAGCGTGAGCGGATGCTCGCGCAGATGCCCGAGGTGCCCGGAAACGAACCACACGCCGGTCACCACGGCGCCGAGCGCGACGCTGCCGAGGACATTCTCGGTCGTTCGGAATGCTGCGTCGCGCATCACCCAGACGGCGACGGCGGCGGCGAGCAGCAGGCCGAGCGCGGCATGCGCAGCGGCTGCAGGCAAGGCTGATCGTCGTGCGAGCTGCGCTGGCAGGTCTTGGGTTGGGCGCAGCTCCAGCGCCAGCGGCTCCAGCACGCCAGCACGCACCAGCGCCAGCACCCCGCGCATCGTCACGTAGGCGCTCAGCCCTAGGGCGAGAAAGACCACGAGTGCTTTTAAGCTACCGCCGCCGATACGCACCAGCGTGCGGCTGCCGCAGCCGCCGGCGAGCACCATGCCGAAGCCAAAGCACAGCCCGCCGACGACGTACGCGAGCCAGGTCAAGCGCGGCCCGGTGTAGATGGCATCGGTGGTATCGATGAGGCCGACAGCAGCCAGCAGCTGCGTGCCGGCTACGGCCGTGGCAATCGCAAGCAGCCACTGGCGCATGCGCGTCGTATCGCCAAAGTTGACCCAATCGGCCACGGCCCCCATCGTGCAGAAGCCGATTTTTTGGGCGACCGCGCCGAACACGCAGGCCAGCGCAAAGGCTGCCCACAGCACCTGCTGGGCCAGCGCCGGCAATGCCTCGGGAGGCAACGGTTCTGTCATTGCCACGTCGTCGCGCCGGTTGGTACGCCTGCTACCGGCAAGGTGATCTGCCCGTGCGCTGGTTTTTAGCGCGTGGCCGTTGCCGGCAGCCGCTCTTTGGCCAAACGCGCCGCCTCAGTGTCGGGATAGTCTTTAATGATCCGCTGCAAAGTGGCGCGCGCGCCGCGCCGGTCATTGAGTTCGAGCTGACTGGCAGCAATGTTCAGCAGCGCTTCGGGCGCACGAATCGAGTCCGCGTACTTGTCGACTACTGTCTGCTGGGCAGCGATCGCCGCCTTATAGTCCTTCAGTTGGTAATGAGCGCTGCCGAGCCAATAATGGGCGGCGGCGCTGTACGGAGACTGCGGATAGCGGGCGATGAAGGCCTGTAGGCTAACGGTCGCGCCGCGGAAATCGCCGGCGCGGAATTGCGCGAGCGCCGCATCAAAGGCAGCTTGCTCGGCGCGATCTACGACCGCGGGGCGGCCGTCGATCATCACCGTGGCTGGCTCCAGTTTCTTCAGCCGTCCGTCCAGGTCACTGTACAAGTCGCGATTCTTGCGTTGAGTGGCCGCCAGGTCATTGGTCAGCAAGTCGATCTGTCCGCGCAGTTTGGCGATGTCTTGCCGCAGCGCGTCCAGCTGGTTGGCTAGTTCCAACGCGCCGCGCTGCGCCGCTTCTAGCCGCTCGACGCGCGTCAACACCTCGGCCTGCTTATCCAGCTGCGCTTGTAAGGCGGCGATGCGCCGCTCCTGCTCTGCCAGCTGCTTGCGCAGCTCGAGGATTGCTTTGCGCGCCTCGTCGTCGCCGAACAGAGCGCGCGCGGGCGCGGCCACAGCGAGCAAGGTCAAACCCAGAAAGAAGGCGCGCAGCATCACCGGTGCGCCTTAGCGGTACACGATGTCAGCACGGCGGTTCTGCCACCAGCACTCTTCGTTGTGCTGCGTGCAGCGCGGACGCTCCTCACCAAAGCTGATCGTCTCGATTTGCGCGTCAGTGGCGCCCATTAACTTCAGCCGGGCTTTGACCGCATCGGCGCGTTTCTGACCGAGTGCCAAGTTGTACTCACGGCTGCCGCGCTCGTCGGCATTGCCTTCGATGACCACCTTGCGGTCCTTGCGCGCAGCTAAATAGCGGCCGTGCGCCTCTACCAGCGCAATGTACTCGGGCTTGATCTCGAAGCGGTCGAAATCAAAGAACACCTCGCGCTTCATCAGGCCGGAGGCCGGGTCGTTTAGCGGATCGACGGGTTTGGGCGCGGTCTCGACCCGGGCGACGGCGCGTGTGTCGGGCGCCGGCGGGGGCGCGGAGGCGGCAGCAGGCGCCGGCGTCGGTGCACCTTTCTCGACGACCGGCGCCGGCTTTTCATCCAGCGGCACACTGGTGCAGGCGGCGAGCGTCGCCACCGCCGAGGCGGCAAACAATCGTTGCAGGGCCTTGCCGTTGCGCATCAGAAATCCTCCTTTTGTCACTTGATGAATGGCCCCCAGGTTGGCTCACGTACGTCACCCGCGGGACCGCTTAAACGCACCCGCACACGCGTGTCGAGCGCGGCGGCGGCGAGCACCCCGCGGCCGGCGACCTCGGTGGCATACAGCAGAAAGCGGCCGTTTGGCGCGAAACTGGGCGACTCATCCAGCGCGGTGTCCGTCAGCGTGGTCTCTTGCCCTGTGGCGAGGTCCAGTGTCTGCACCTGGAACTTGCCGTCGCGGCGCGACACGTAGGCCAGCAGCCGGCCGTCTGGGCTGACGCGCGGCGTCACGTTGTAGTCGCCGTTGAAGGTCACCCGCTGCACGTTGTTGCCGTTAATGTCCATGCGGTAAATCTGCGGGCCGCCGCCGCGGTCGGACGTGAAATAAATCGTCTTGCCATCGGGTGCAAAATGGGGCTCGGTGTCGATCGCGCCAGAATTGGTCAGGCGGCGAAGTCCGGTGCCGTCCGCATTAATTAAGTAAATCGAGGTCGGACCATCGCGTGTCAGCGCGACTGCCAGCGTCTTGCCGTCTGGCGACCACGCGGGTGCGGAGTTGCTGCCGCGAAAAGCGGCCAGTTCGCGCCGTTCGCCAGTCGTAAGCGTGTGGATGAAGACGATCGGCTTGCCCTTCTCGAATGACACATAAGCGATACGCACACCGTCCGGCGCCCACGCCGGCGACATGATCGGCTCGCGCGAGCGCAGCGCGGTCTGCGCATTCGCCCCATCGGCATCGGCGATCTGCAGCTCGTAGGCGTTCCTGCCGAGCTGCACCACGTAGGCGATGCGGGTTGCGAAGACGCCACGCACACCGGTCAGCTTTTCATAGATACGATCCGAGATGCGATGCGCCTGCAGACGCAGGTCGTTTGCGCTACTTAAGTAGGAAAGGCCGTCGAGCTGCTGCTGCTTGACCGTGTCGTACAGGCGGAAGCGGATGTCAAAGCGGCCGTCGGCTAAGCGCGCCACTGAGCCGACCACCAGCGCATCGGCGCCGCGGGCCTTCCAGTCGGCGAAGTCCACGCGTGAGGTCTCTGGCAGCGGCGCGCTGCCGGCGTCGATCAAGCGGAAGACGCCGGCGCGTTGCAGATTGGCGCGGATGATCGCGTCGATGTCCTGCGGGATCTGCCCGTCGCGCGCAAAAGTGGCCACTGCGATCGGAAACTGGTTGGCGCCAACGCCTGTCACCTCGATCCGCAGCTGCGCCGAAGCGCTGCTGGCCGCAAGCCAGAACGCATAAACAAAACACGCAACGCAGCGCAGGCGCAACATGGCCTACGATTATAGGAAGCGCATGCTTCGGAACTTCCCTTACGAGCTGCCGCGTATAGGCGCGAGTCCGAGCGGATGCGGGACGCGGCGCGAGGCGGCCCGCCGCTGCGTTCAACGCGGCGTATCCACGGGGCGGAAGCGGATGACGATTGTGCGGTCGATCGTACCGTCCGGCTTACGTGGAAACGGATCCGTGCGGCGGATTGCACGCTCCACCGCCTCGTCGTAGCCGGGCAGTCCGCTCGGCTTCAGGAACCGGATGGCTGCGACCTCGCCGCTGGGCAGCAGCTCTACCTGAACGTCCGCGTAAATGGAGGGCGAGGTACCCTCCGGCACCGCGTACACGATGCGGGAGCGGATCAGCGCGGCCAGCCGCTGGCGATACTCGGCCTCTGGCGCGTTGCCGCCGGCGGCGGGCTGGCTCGCCCCGGCGGCACGGTCGGCCGCCATCTGCGCGAGGATCCGCTCGGCCTCGGCTTGCCGCAATTTTTCGCGCAGCTCGCGCTCACGTGTCTCCTGCTTCTTCAGCAGGTCCGCAAGCGCATCCTTCTTGGCCTCCTCTTTCTTCGGCGGCGGCTTTTTCTCCTCCGGCTTTTTTTCCGGCTGCACGGCGATGTCGGCCTGCGGCTTAGGTGGTGGCCTCTCTTCGGCCTGCGGCGGCACTGCCGGGGCCGGCGGCAAAGCAGGCGAAGCGATTTCCACCGCCGGCGGTGCCGGCCACAGCTCGGCCACCACGGCCCCCGGGTCGCCGGTGTTCCAGCGCACCACCAAAGCGATTGCGCCGAACAGCAGCGCGTGCATCAGCAGCGCCAGCGCGAGCGACGGCAGCGTATCGTGCGCGCTGCGCGGACGGCGCGGCGGCGGCAGCGCGGCGGCGGTCATCGGCATCTCACTTCGTCACGCGCACTGCTAGCCCGACACGCTTGATGTCGGCACGTTGCAACTGGTCCATCACCCGCAGCACGGCCTCGTATTTCAGATCTTTGTCGGCTGCGATCACCACGGGGGCCGGCGCCTGCGGATTCGCTTTCTGGCGCTGCGTGATCGCGGCGATGGCCGCCGGCAGATCGCTGGCAATCTCGCGCCCGCCCTCGCGCAGGGTCAGTTTTCCATCGGCGCGCACGACGAGCTCAAGCGGCTTGTCTGGCGTGCGGCTCGCCCGCCCTACGGTGGGCAGCTCCACCAGACTCGGATTCACGAACGGCGCCGAGACCATCAGGATCACCACCAGCACCAGCATCACGTCTACGTAGGGGACCACGTTGATGTCAGCCAGCATGCGCCGCCGGGCAGCGGATGCGCGCCGCGCTAGGATCGCCATCGCCCCTCCTACCGTTGCCGTTGCAGGATGTTCGAGAACTCCTCGATGAAGGTCTCGAAGCGGTTAGCCAACCGGTCGATGTCGTGCGCAAAGCGGTTGTAAGCGACCACGGCCGGAATCGCAGCAAACAGTCCGATTGCGGTCGCCACCAGCGCCTCGGCGATGCCCGGGGCGACGCTAGCCAGCGTGGCCTGCTGCAGGCTCGACAGGCCGGTGAATGCGTGCATGATGCCCCAGACTGTGCCGAACAGGCCGACGTACGGACTGACTGAGCCCACCGAAGCGAGGAAAGCCAGCCGCGCCTCCAGCGCGTCCATTTCCCGCTGGTACGCTGCACGCATCGCGCGCCGTGCGCCGTCCAGGGTAGCCTGCGCATCACCGCGCCCGCGCAGTTTCAGGAACTCGCTCATCCCAGCCTCGAAGATGCGCTCCAGCGCGCCGGTTTTGCGGCGCGGATTGGCCGCCGCCTCGTACAGCTTGGACAGCTCAGCACCGCTCCAGAAGGCGCGCTCGAAATGGTCTGTTTCCTTGCGCGCGCGGCGGATCGCGAAGCCTTTGGAGAAGATCGCGGTCCAGGAGGCGATCGAGACGATCACCAACAGCGCCATCACCAGTTGCACCACCAGCGTGGCCTTGGCGATCAACGTTAGGATGGAAAGATCGGCGGCGGCGTTCATGGCAAGGTCCGGTTCAAGCGTTCGAGCAGCGTCGCCGGCAGTCGGCGCGGCGACAATGTGCGCACGTCCACGCAAGCGGCCTGGACCTGCGCGGCCACGAGCAGCTCATCGCCGCGCAGCGCGCGCTGCTCAAAGGTGAGGGAGGCGCGCCCCCAGGCGCCGACGCGCGTGGCGATCGTCAGTGCGTCGTCCAACCGCGCCGGCCGTCGATACTGCACCTGCATCGCGGTGACCACGAACTTCACGCCTAGCTCGTGCGCCAGCCGGCTGCTCTCGACCCCGCGGGCGCGCAGCCATTCGGTGCGGCCACGCTCGAAAAAACGCAGATAGTTTGCGTAATAGACGATCCCACCGGCGTCGGTGTCCTCGTAGTACACACGCACGGGCCAGAGCAGCTCGTCGTTGGCACTCGTCACGGGGCGCGAGTGTATCGCTACGCCGCCACAGTTGACCCTGCTCGGGTTGATGGCGACGGCTTTGGCGGGAGCAGGTCACTTCCGTGCTGCTGCCAGCCCGTGTGAAGCCTGGTGGCTGCCAGGCCCAGGCAAACGTGGTGTGCCGTCGCGCAGGCGACCCAAACTGGTTGCGCGTGGTCAACAGCGGCAGGGGACTGAGCGTGGCACCACAGCGGAGACGGTCACGCTAACGTCCCGGCTAAGCTGGCCTGCTTGCAGCCTGAAGGCGGACACTGGCAAGGAACACCGCACTGGGCCAAGCTTGGTGCCCGTTTTATTCAGCGCCGGCTGTTGTTTGCTCTGCTCTTTGCGCGGTCCGCATCTGCAAAGCGGTCAGTTGGGCCGAAGCGCAGCGACGAGGCTTCATCGCAGGGCTTCCCTTGCGGATGCGCTTGAAGCAAAGCCCTTGTCGAGACTACCTGAGCTGACACAGCCCGCGGCAAACCGAAGGGCGGTGCGGCGCTTGGCGCGGGTCGCCTAGTGTGCGCGGCGGCAAGCGCCTGCGAAGGGCCGTTTCCCCGCCGCACGGTAAGCGTCTTCAATCGCTTGCCGCACGGCGCCTCAGTGCCCTCGCCGAGTACGCCGGCGCCATCCTGAAGGCCGCGCGCCTCTTGCCGTAGCCCCCAGTGTATGGGCTGATATGTCCGTTAGCGCCTATTTGGCCGATCGCACGGCGTCGCTACCGATCTTGGCAGGTGAAGCGGCTGCCGCGCGGGCAGCAAAGCCGCTGCAGCAGTGTGTCAATTTGGCCGTGTTGCATCAAGATTGGCCTCAGCCGGCTGCCGGTCGAATCGGCAGCCCTCTTTGCCGGGATCGATGCCAGCGGCGTTTATCCGCTGCTGATCTGTGCCTACCATGCCCTCGCCACCGCTCGCTTAGCGGCGCTGCGAAAGGATCCGTTCGATCGGATGCTGGTTTGCGCAGGCAGCAGCGAAGGCATGGTCTTGCTGACCGTCAATCGGCAGCCGCAGGGCTTGACGCTGCAGCCCAGTCGCACGTCGCACACTGGGCCCCCCGCCGTCGGCGTTTACCGCAGGAACTGCTCGTGGCCCACCAGTCCGAGCTTCACGACGCCGTGGCGCTGCGCTGACGCCATGACCGCGGCGACATCTTTGTATTGGGCCCGCTGGTTGGGACGCAGGTGCACTTCCGGCTGTACCGGCATCGCGGCTGCCTGCGCGAGCCGCTCTTCCAGTTTCGCCCGCTCGGGGATCACCTCGCCGTTCCAGTACACCGTGCCATTGGAGTCGATGTCAATCGTGACGACCTGTGGCGGTTCGAGCGGCGGCGGTTGGCCGACCGGCATGTTGAGGTTTACCGCGTGCAGCTGAACCGGAATGGTGATGATCAGCATCACCAGCAGCACCAGCAGCACGTCAATCAGCGGCGTGGTGTTGATGTCGATCATCACTTCCGGTTCCCGGCTACTGGCGTGTCCGATATTCACAGCTATCGCCATCGCTGCCTCCCTTAGCCACGCGCAGGCGGCTCAGTCAGGAAGCCGACTTTGCGAATGCCAGCGCGCTGGCAGGCAAGCACGACGCGCCCAACGAACTCGTAGCGGCCTGCCATGTCGCCGCGGATGTGCACCTGCGGTTGCGGGTCCATCACCGCCACCTTCTTCAGGCGATTGAGCAGCTCCTGGTAATCCTTAACCGGCTGCACACCCCAGTAGATGTCGCCGTCCTTGGTGACGGCGATCTCGATGTTCTCCGGCTTGGTCTGGCGCGCGACGATCGTCTCTTTCGGCAGCTGCACCGGCACCGATTGCGTGATCACCGGGACCGTGACAAGGAAAATGATCAGCAATACGAGCATGACGTCCACCAGCGGCGTCGTGTTAATGGTGGAGATCGCTTCGTATTCGCCGCGGTCAGCGGCATGGGCGTGGATCGCCATGGGGTTTCTCCTCGGCTGCGACCGCTTAGCGCGCCGCGGCGTTGGCCGCGACTTTGCCGCCTAGCAGCACGGCATGCAGGTCAGCGCCGAAGCTGCGCACCGATTCCATCACTGTCTTGTTGCGGCGGACCAGCCAGTTGTAGCCAATGACTGCCGGCACCGCCACGGCCAGCCCGATGGCGGTCATGATCAACGCTTCGCCAACGGGTCCCGCCACTTTGTCGATTGAGGCCTGCCCCGCAACACCGATGGCCGTTAGCGCGTGATAAATGCCCCATACAGTGCCGAACAGTCCGACGAACGGAGCGGTTGATCCGACCGTGGCTAGAAAGGCAAGGCCGTCTTGCATCCGGTTGCCTACCGTGTCCACGGCCCGCTGCACCGACATCGTGACCCACGTGTTGAGGTCGATATTCTCGGTGAGTGTGCCTTCGTGGTGCTCGTTGGCCTCCAGCCCAGTCTCCGCGATATAGCGGTAGGCGCTGCCGGTTTTGAGCCGCTGCACTCCCTCTTTCAGCGACGGCGCTTTCCAGAACACGTCACGCAGCTGACGCGCCTCACGCATCAGTTTGTGCTGCTCCCAAAGCTTGACCAAGACGATATACCAGCTGCCCATCGACATCAGCAGGAGGACGATCAGCGTCCCTTTGGAGACCCAGTCGCCTTGCTTCCACATCGCCTCGAGCCCATAGGGATTCTCGATTGCCTGTTTGGCAACGGCGGGCGCAACTGCTGCGGTCGCGGCCGGAGCATCGTAGGGCGCGGGTGTAGGGCCAGCGGGCTGCGCCCGCGTCGGCGTGCCGGCCACCAGCAGGAAGAAGGCAAGGCACGCACTGATGCGATGGACCCGATCAATCATGGAACGCACTCCTTTCATGGCTTTGAGTTGATGGACAAGCGACGGACGCACGAGTGCGCTGGCCTATTGAGCTGGCTTGCGCCCGCCATTTAGCGAATCTTGAAACGAACCGGGGCCTGGACACGGATGTCTTGCCCTGGCGCTTGGCACTGCAACCGGTTGATCGCCGCCAGCGAGATGCGGTTAAAAACGCGGTGGCTAGACGATTTAACGATCGGATCTTGAATCTGGCCACTGGCGGCAACCGTAAATTCTATCAACACCTCGCCCTCAATGCCGTCGAGCAACGCTTCCCGCGGGTACTGGATTGAGGACATCACCTCGCGGTAATTGGGGCAGACAACCTGCGCGCTGCGGATGGCAGGCGGCGGCGCTGGCGCTGGTGTGGTCTCCGGCGCCGCCGGCGCCATTACCGGCGTCGCCGGCGCCATCACCGGCGCCTGTGGCTGAGGTGGCGCCTCCGGCTGCATCACCTGTGTGATCGTTGGCGCAGGCACCGGCGGGGGAGCGACGTTGACCTCGGACGGTGGCACAAACGGCGGTGCAGCGGCCCGCTTTGGGGGAGGTGGCGCCACTTTACGCGGCGGCGCAGGCTTCTTGGCTACCTCCTCAATCAGTCTCACCTCAATCGGACGAGTGGCAACTTCTTCTACCACGTTGCGCGCAAGCCCGTGGATCAAGCCCCAAATCAGCAGCACGTGCAGCAGCAGAACGCCGGCGATGCCAGCCAAATGCCGGGCGGGATTGCGCTGCCGATGCGCACGATCCATGCGGCCACCGACGAAGAAGCTACAAAGCGCGCGATGCGAGAGACGGCGATGCGTGCCGTTGCCGCTACGTCTTGGCATTTCAGGACGGCGCCGCCAGCTCAGAACAGGCTGTCTTCCCGATCTAAAGCGGGCGGCGCTACCAGGCCGAGATGTCGGTACGCTGCCAGCGAAGCGACCCGTCCGCGCGGCGTGCGCTGCAGCAGCCCTTGCTGGATTAAGAACGGCTCGATGACGTCTTCTAACGTGTCACGCTCCTCGCCAACAGCGGCTGCCAGATTGTCGATGCCAACCGGGCCGCCGCTGAACTTCTCGATGACGGTGCCCAGTAGCTTGCGGTCCATCACGTCCAGGCCGAGCGTGTCGACCTCCAGCATTGCCAGCGCGGCATCTGCCACCGCGCGTGTGATACGGCCGCCGGCGCGCACCTCCGCGTAGTCGCGCACGCGCCGCAGCAAGCGATTGGCGATTCGCGGCGTGCCGCGTGCACGCCGCGCAATCTCGCGCGCGCCGTCCTCATCGATGTGGGCGCCCAGCAGCTTGGCCGAGCGCAGCACGATCGTGGTCAGATCCGCTTCGTTGTAAAACTCGAGCCGCGCGACGATGCCGAAACGGTCGCGCAGCGGATTGGTCAGCATGCCGGCGCGCGTGGTGGCGCCCACAAGCGTAAACGGCGGCAGATCGATCTTGATAGAGCGCGCGTTGGGCCCCTCGCCAATCATGATGTCGATCTGGAAGTCTTCCAGCGCCGGATACAGCATCTCCTCCACCAGTGGCGACAGCCGGTGAATTTCGTCGATAAACAGCACGTCGTTGCGTTCCAGGTTCGTCAGCAGCGCGGCCAAGTCGCCTGGACGCTCCAACACCGGGCCACTGGTTTGACGCAAATTGACGCCGAGCTCATGCGCGATGATGTGCGCGAGCGTAGTTTTGCCAAGGCCTGGCGGGCCGTACAACAGCAGGTGGTCAAGTGCGTCGCCTCGTGCGCGCGCCGCACTGATGAAAATCTGCAGCTGTTCGCGGATCTTTGCCTGACCCACATATTCGGCCAGCCGCTGCGGGCGCAGCGCGCGCTCAACCGCCTCTTCGTTCGGCGAAGCGGGGGTGGCACTGACGATGCGCTGCTGCATCGTTTAGTACATCCGGAGTGCGCCGGCGCGGCGCGGTTGGCGGCGATGTGTTGGCATTGACGATGGCGGCGCGCAGACAGCGCGTAACCGAGCGCGTAATACTACGAGCGGGCCAGGGATTTTAGGGCGAGCCGGATACCGTCGGTGATGGCCGTGCCCGGTGGCACGAGGCGGGTGGCGGCCAGGGCTTCCTTTTCCGAGTAGCCGAGCGCAACGAGCGCACGCGCAATATCGGCTGCCGGATCGGCGCCGGCTGCGGGGGCGTTGCTGTCCGGCAGCGCAGGCGCCAGACGCCCTTTCAATTCCAGCAACAGCCGCTCGGCGGTCTTCTTGCCAATGCCGGGGATCTGGGTTAGGCGGCCGCTTTCCTGCTGCGCCACGCTCTGCCGCAGTTCTTCTACGCTAAGTCCCGAAAGTACCGCCAGCGCGGTGCGGGCGCCGATGCCGGCGATGCGGATCAGCTCGCGGAAGGCCTGCCGCTCGGCGGCTGTGGCGAAGCCATAAAGCTGCTGCGCATCCTCGCGGACTACGAAGTGAGTCAGCAGCACGACCGTCTCGCCGACGGCCGGCAGGTTATAAAACGTGCTCATCGGCACGTCCACCTCGTAGCCGACGCCGTTGACGTCGATTAGCAACGTGGGCGGATGTTTCTCTAGCAGCCGCCCGGCCAGCCGCCCAATCATGCGCGCAGCAGACGCTCGCCAAGCGCCCGCCAGGCAGCGGCGCCGCGCCGCGCGCGCGTTGACGCAGCGGCACGCCCATCCGTGCCGTGTGCATCACAGATTGCACAAGCGAGCGCGTCGGCAGCGTCCTGCACCGGCGGCTGCGGCAGCGCCAGCAGGCGCTGCACCATCGACTGCACCTGCTGCTTGTCGGCTCCGCCGTAGCCGACGACGGCCTGCTTAATTCGCAGTGCAGAGTGCTCGTTGACCGGCAGCGACGCTGCCACAGCAGCACAGATCGCCGCCCCGCGCGCTTGCCCGAGCAAGAGCGTGGCCTGCGCATTGATGTTGACGAAAACCTTCTCGATGGCGACGCGCTGCGGCGAGGTGGCTACGATGACCTCGGTTAGCCCGAGCAGGATCGCGCGCAGGCGCTGCGCCAGTGCGCCTGGCGGCACACGGATCACCCCAGCCTGCACGAGCGACATGCGGCTGCCTTCGACGGCGATCACACCGTAGCCGGTGCGGTTCAGACCCGGGTCGATGCCGAGGATGCGCAGGACGTGGCTCACACGGCGATTCTGCCACGTAGCGGCCAGCGGGCGTGTGGCCAACCTCAGTGCCGGAAATGCCGCGTGCCGGTGAAAATCATCGCGATGCCGCGCGCGTTAGCTGCGTCGATGACTTCCGCGTCGCGTAGACTGCCTCCAGGCTGGATCACGCAGGTCGCGCCGGCCTCGGCGACGGCATCAAGGCCGTCGCGAAACGGAAAGAACGCATCGGAGGCAGCCACGGCGCCGGTGAGCGTCAGGCCGGCGGCGCGCGCCTTCTCGGCGGCGAGGCGGGCGGCGTCAATGCGGCTCATCTGCCCGGCCCCGATGCCGAGCGTGGCCCCGCTGCGGGCGAAAACGATCGCGTTGGATTTCACGTACTTCGCAACCTGCCAGGCAAAGAGGGCGTCCTGCAGCTGCGCGGCGCTAGGCTGCACGCGCGTGACCACGCGCAGCTCAGCGCGCCGCAGTTGCTTTGTATCCGGTGTCTGCACTAGGAGGCCGCCGCCGACGCGTTTGAAATCGAGGTCGTCTGCACCGTCACCTGCTGGCACCGCCAGCAGCCGCACGTTCGGCTTGGCAGCGAAGATACTGCGAGCGCCCTCGTCGAACGCCGGGGCGATCACCACCTCCACGAACTGGCTGCTGACTGCGCTAGCGCAGGCGGCATCCACGGTGCGGTTAAACGCGATGATGCCGCCGAAGGCGGAGGTGGGATCGGTCGCAAAGGCGCGGCGATAGGCGGTAGCACCGTCGCCGGCGACGGCTGCGCCGCAGGGGTTGGCGTGCTTAACAATGACGCATGCAGGAGCCTCGAAGCCGCGCACCGCCTGCCAGGCAGCGTCGGCATCGGCGAGGTTGTTGTACGACAGCTCCTTGCCTTGGAGCTGCGTGGCACCGGCCAGCAAGCCGGCGGCGACGGTTCGCTCGCGGTAGAACGCGGCTGCCTGGTGCGGGTTCTCGCCATAGCGCAGGTCCTGCACCTTCTCCCACTGCCGGGTCAGCGTCTGCGGGAAGGCGCTGCGCCGCCCGTGCTCATCGAGCGACGACAGGTAATTGCTAATCGCTCCATCATAGCGCGCCGTGTGCGCAAACACTTTTTTTGCCAGCGCGAATCGCAGCGCCGAACCGACACGACCGTGGCGCTGCAGCTCTGCCAGCACGACCGCATAGTCGGCCGGATCGACGATCACAGTCACCGAGCCATGGTTCTTTGCTGCCGCACGCAACAATGCGGGTCCGCCGATGTCGATGTTCTCGATTGCTTCGTCGAAGTCAACCTCAGGGCGTGCCACCGTTGCTTCAAACGGATAGAGGTTGACAGCGACGAGGTCGATTGGCTCGATGCGATGCGCGGCCAGCGCCTGCATGTGGGCGCTGCGGTCTTGGCGCGCCAGCACACCGGCATGGATGCGCGGATGCAGCGTTTTGACACGGCCGTCCAGGATCTCCGGAAAGCCGGTGTAGTCGGCCACTTCGGTGACCGACACGCCGCTGTCGGTCAACAAACGGGCGGTGCCGCCGGTGGACAGAATGCGATAACCGAGACCCACCAGCGCGCGCGCAAAGTCGACCACACCGGTCTTGTCACTGACCGAAATTAACGCCTGCTTCATAGCAGGTTGTAGTCTTGCAGTTTCTTGCGCAAGGTGTTGCGGTTGATCCCCAGCAGCTCGGCGGCGGCTGACTGATTGCCGCCGGCTCGCTGCAGGGCGAACTTCAGCAACGGCCGCTCCACTGCCTGCAGCACCATCTGGTGCAGCGCGTGCGGCTTTGCGCCCTCCAGCGCGGCGAAGTATTGCTCCAAGTTGCGCAGCACGGCTTGCTCGATCGTTTCGCCGCCGCCGCGGTGAATCGGAGCGTTGGCCTCTTGTGCAGCGCTTGCATGGGCCGTGCCATTACCATGCGCCGGGGCACGGCGGAGGCGGGATTTCGGTGCGGGCATGATTCCTCCATGTCAATGCAGGCGCGGCTCTGCATAGCACAGGCGACCGCCGTAGCGCGCGCCGTGCTCGCACAGGAACTCATCGACCGCACGCGCCTGTTCGCTGGCATCCTCGATGCGCATGATGCGCTCACAGAAGGCAGCGCCCCCTTGAAGCGATGCCAGATACCAGACGATGTGCTTGCGTGCGCTGCGCACGCCGCGCGTGCTGCCGTGGAAACGGTAATGGTCCTCTAAATGGGCTGCCAGCAACGGCCGCAACTCTTCCACCGTCGGCGGCGGCAGCGTCTCGCCGGTGCGTAGGTAATGATCGATCTCGCGAAAGATCCAGGGGCGGCCGAGCGCCGCGCGTCCGACCATCACTGCGTCGGCACCCGTGTAATCAAGCACCGCGCGCGCTTTCTCAGGCGTGTCGATGTCGCCATTGGCGACGACCGGAATGTCTACCGCGGCCTTCACGGCGCGGATCGTGTCGTACTCAGCCGCGCCGCGAAAGCCGTCGGCGCGCGTGCGCCCATGCAGCACCAGCATCGCGATGCCGGCATCGCGCGCGCGGCGCGCGATCGCCACCGCGTTGCGATGCTGCGGATCCCAGCCGGTGCGGTACTTTAGCGTCACCGGCACGGGCACAGCCCGGACAACCGCCTCCAGGATGCGGGCGACCAGATCTTCATCGCGCAGCAGCGCAGAACCGCAGGCTACATTGCAGACCTTGCGCGCCGGGCAGCCCATGTTGATGTCGATGATCTGCGCGCCGCGCGCGACGTTGTAGCGCGCTGCCTCAGCCAACATCTGCGGATCAGCGCCGACGAGCTGGACCGCCACCGGTGCGGGTTCGCCGTCGTGGTTTAGGCGGCGCATGGTCTTCTCGCTTTCCCACAAGCGCGGATTGGAGGCTGCCATCTCTGAGACGGCGTGACCAGCGCCCAGACGCTTGCACAGGATACGGTACGGGCGGTCGGTGACGCCGGCCATCGGTGCGGCGAAGACGCGATTGGCAAGCGTAAAAGCTCCGACCCGCGGTCCGCTGGACATAGAGAAAGGAAAAGCAATGCGGCACGTGCATTGTATCGCTGGCCTGTGCCCGCCACGTGAAGGCGCACCGGATTTGCAGTCAGTTACGGATACCGAACATCAGCAGCTCGCCGAACTGGCGTCGTAGCGGTGCGGCCAAATGTAGCGCCGTCAGCGCTGCCGATCGCGCAATCGCCAACGGCACGAAACGGCTGCTAAACAGCGGTGGCAGCCAGCGCGTGACGGTGGCGATCGTGCGCCGGTCGGCGCGCCGCCGTGCCGCATACTGCGCAAGTGCCTGGCTGATGTCGTTGTGCTGCGCCATTGCATCGGCGAGCACGGCAGCATCGCGCAGCGCGAGGTTAAACCCTTGCCCGGCCACCGGATGCAACGTCTGGGCGGCGTTACCTATGGCAACCCACCGATGCGCAATGACCTGGTCGCGCAACCGTTGCGGCAGGGCTACAGTTCGTAAGGGGTCTACTGCGCGCACGCGGCCGATGCGTGATCCGAGCGCTTGCTGCAGCTCGTCTTGCAACGCTCGTGCCGGCAGCGACAGCCGACGGGCTGCTGCGGGCGCCGGCATGCACCAAATCAGCGCAAGGCGCGGTGGTAGTCCGCTTGGCGTCGGCAGCAGCGCCAGCGGCCCCTCGCGCGTAAATCGCTCGTAGGCCGCAGCTGCAGCCGGGCCAGTGACCTCCACCTCGCCGACCAGGGCTACGTCCCTCGCGTCAACCTCGGGGGCTGGCGCGGTGCCCTCCGCATCGATCGCCACCGGGGTGTGCAGCACCGTGCCGTCGTCGCAGATCACTCGCACGTGATCCGGCGTTGGCTGGACCTCGAGGACACGCACGGGCCGCCGCACCTCGATCAGCGGTTCGCGGTCCGCCGCTTGTTGCAGTGCGGCCACCAGATCTCCGTAAAAAACCGTTGCGCCTAGCTCGGCGCCGTCGAAGTCGGTTGCGCTGATGTGGGTGGTGCCGAATTCACCCTGCGAGGAGACAAACACGTCGCGGATGGGTGCGCAGGGCGGCCGCGGCAGCAGGGCAAGCAGCTGCCAGCTGCCGCGCGACAGCGCCAGCAGCCGCTGTTGGCGCTGCGCCTGCGTCAGCGGGCGGGCGTCCAACACCACACTTGACAGCCGGCGTCGCGCCAGCAGCAGCGCACAAGCAAGCCCAGCTGGCCCGCCGCCGAGAATAGCGGCGGCGGTTATTGCAGCACCAGCGGCCATCGCTGCAGTTCGGCGTCAAGCGCGGCTAACTCAGCGGGCGAGCCGACGTTGTACCAGCGTCCGTGATACAGCTCGCCGGTGACGCGCCCCGCTTCGACGGCGTGGTACATCCAGGGGAAAAGCTTGCGGCGCTCGGGTGGCTGGCCCGTGAAGAGGCGTGGCGCAAACACGCCGATGTTGCCGTAAGTGAACCATGGCCGCGCGGTGGTCACGCGCCCCTGCGCCAGACCCATGTCGCCGCCCGGGTGCGATGGCGGATTCGGCACCAGCACGAAATGCGCGTCGGCCGCACCGAGCGCGATCGCCTGCGCGTGTGCAAACAGCCGCCGGTAGTCAAAGTCCGTGACCACGTCGCCGCTGACGGCAAGAAACGGAGCTGGTCCCAGCAGCGGAAGAGCCTTGACGATGCCGCCGGCGGTTTCCAGTGCGTGCTCGGCCCGATCGCCCTCGCGCGAGTAGATGATGTGCACACCGTAGGCCGCGCCATCGCCGAGTGCGGCGCACACCGCATCGGCCAAATGCGCGACATTGATGACAATCTGGTCGATGCCGGCCTGCGCGAGCGCCGCGATTTGATACTCGATCAGCATTCGGCCGCCTGCTTTCAACAGGGGCTTGGGCGTGTGGTCCGACAGTGGTCGCATCCGTTCGCCACGGCCGGCAGCAAAGATCAGCGCGCGCATGATTCAGAAGGTGTAGCTGACGCGCGTTTCGATGCCTTCCAGCGCATCAACCAGCCTTGCCAGCGGCGCCAGTCCGACATAGCGGTGCGCCACCGCCCGCACGTAGCCGACGAAGCGTGGCGCATCCTCCAGATACTGCGGCTTGCCGTCGCGGTAGCGAAGGCGCGCAAAGATGCCTAACACTTTCAGGTGCCGCTGCACGCCCATCCACTCGAAAGCGCGATAAAACTCGGCGAAGTCCGAGGGCACGGGCAGCGCAGCGGCGCGCGCCGCTTCCCAGTAGCGGATCGCCCAGTCCAGCACCCGCTCCTCCTCCCAGCTGACAAAAGCATCGCGCAGCAGCGACACGATGTCGTAACTGATCGGACCGCAGACGGCGTCCTGAAAATCGAGGATGCCGGGGTTCGGATCGCTCACCATCAGATTGCGCGGCATGTAATCGCGATGCACGAATACGCGCGGCTGGGCGAGCGCGGACTGCACCAATAGCCGAAACTGTTGATCGAGTGTGGCGCGCTGTGGGGCAGTCAGCGACACACCCAGATGGCGCGCTACATACCATTCGGGATAGAGCGCCAGCTCCCGCTGCAGCAGCGCCTCGTCATAAGGCGGCAGCACATCGGCGCGCGTGGCGCTCTGCCAGCGCACGAGCGCGCCGATGGCGTCTCGAAAAAGGGCGTCGGCGTTGCGCTCGTTTATGACCGAAAGATACGTCTGCGTGCCAAGATCGCTCAGCAGGGCGAAGCCCTGTTGCGGATCGGCTGCTAACACGGCCGGGGCGTTTAACCCCGCCTGCCGTAGCAGCTGCGCGACATACAAGAAGGGCCGCAGATCCTCGCGATCCGGCGGCGCGTCCATTGCGATCAAAGTGCCGCTGGGCTGGCCGGGCGCATCGACGCGGAAGTATCGGCGGAAACTGGCGTCGGCAGAGGCCGGCCGTAAAGACTCAACGTCGGTGTGCACCGGCAGGCCCTGCAGCCAGGCCATTAAAGCAGCCGCGCGCGCGTCGGCCTCATACGATGACGCTCGTTGCATCGGCGAGAAAGCACAACCGTTGGCCTGCACTGGCCAGTCTGCTTCCTATAATGCCACGCGGCGTTCCGCGGTCTTACACCAAGGGGCAACGGCGCGGCGCGCGCCTGCATGCAGACAGCCTTGGCGCGCGGGTGCCGCTTCTGCCATTGCATTGATGCGCCCGTTGCGCCGCCTTGCTCAGCCCTTTTTGAGGCGCTGGCTAATCGCCAGTGCGAACGCACTGCTTGCGCCCGTCGTCCAGGCGCAGCCGGCCGCTGAGCCCGCGCCGGCACCGTTGCTGCGGCTTGAACGCTCGCTTGGGGTCGGCCGGGCAGCTGCGCCGGCACCGACGCCGGCTTTTGCGCGCGCTGCACGCCTGCAGGGCGCACTGCAAGAATGTGTCGAGCTCATCGGCGACGCCGAAGTACGGCGTGAGGGCACGGTGCTGCGGGGCGACCGCATCCGCTACACGGTGGCTACCGACGAGGTCCAGATCGAGGGCAACGCACGCGTGTTCCGCGACGGCACGGTCTTTACGGGCCCGTCGCTGCGCTTCTTCGTCGATGCCGCGCGCGGCGAGATGCCGCAGGCGAGTTTCTCCTACGCGCCGCGTCAGGGC
>JANWXE010000150.1 GCA_025055385.1 Burkholderiaceae bacterium
GCCGGCGGCCTGATGCTGGCGATCGCGCTGCCCGCGGTCGGTCGCCGTGCGTGGGCGCAAGCAGCGCCGGGCAAGCCCTTTGTCTACCCACCGGCCGCTTTCATCCGCATCGGCAGCGACGACAGCGTCACCGTGCTGATCAACAAGCTGGAATTCGGGCAGGGGGTAATGACCGCGCTGCCGATGCTGATCGCCGAGGAACTCGACTGCGACTGGAACCGGGTGCGCGCGGAGCACGCCCCGGCGGCGCAGGTGTACGCGCACCCCGGCTTCGGCATCCAGATGACGGGCGGCTCCACCTCGGTGTCGTCGAGCTTCAATCAGTTTCGCCTCATCGGCGCGACCGCGCGCGACATGCTGCTGACGGCCGCCGCCCAGCAATGGGGCGTGGACAAGGCGCGGCTGGACACGCGCGACGGCATGGTCATCGAGATCGGCGGGCAGAAGCGACGCGCCTCCTATGGATCGCTCGCGGACGCGGCGATGAAGCTCGACGTGCCGGCGCGCGTCAGCGTGAAAGCCAACCCGGCCAATTGGAAACTGATCGGCAAGCCGACGCGCCGACTGGATGCCCGCGAGAAGGTCACGGGCCGCGCGCAGTTCGGCATCGACGTTCGCCTGCCCGAGATGCGGGTGGCGGTCGTCGCCCGCCCGCCGGTCTTCGGCGGCAAGGTCAAGCGCTTCGATGCGGCGAAGGCCAAGGCGGTGGCCGGTGTCGAGGCCGTCGTGCCGGTGCCGCTGGATCGCGGCGGCAGCGGCGTCGCCGTGATCGCACGCGGTTACTGGCCGGCCAAGCTTGGGCGCGACGCCCTGACCGTCGAGTGGGACCTGCCGCCGGGCGTGGACACCACCGAGCAACTGGCGCAGTACCGCCAGCTCGCCCGCCAGCCGGGGCTGATCGCGCGCGGCGCGGAGGCATCGTTCCCGGCAGCGGCGCGCACGCTGGAGGCGGAGTTCGAGTTCCCCTATCTGGCGCATGCGGCGCTGGAGCCGCTGAATGCCACGGTCGAGTTGAAGGGCGACCGCATGCGCATCTGGTGCGGCTCGCAGTTCCAGACGGTCGATCAGGTGCTGGCGGCGCAGGCGGCGGGGCTGAAGCCCGAGCAGGTCGAGCTGATCACGCTGTACGCCGGCGGCGGCTTCGGCCGGCGCGCCAATCCGACCTCAGATTACGTCGTCGAGGCGGTGCAGGTGGCGCGCGCGCTGCGCGGCGCCGGCATCGAGGCGCCGGTGAAAGTGATCTGGACGCGCGAGGACGACATGCGCGGCGGCTATTACCGCCCGCTGCACGTGCACCGGGTGACGATCGGCCTCGATGGCGACAACCGCCCGCTGTGGTGGCGCCACACGATCGTCGGGCAGTCAATCGCGCGCGGCACGGCCTTCGAGAACGCGCTGCTGAAAAACGGCATCGATGTCTTGTCCACCGAGGGCGTGGTGGACACACCCTACCGCCTGCCGAACCTGCAGGTGTCGGTCCATCATCCGCAGGTAAATGTGCCGGTGCTGTGGTGGCGCTCAGTTGGGCACACGCACACCGCCTTCGTGATGGAAACGCTCATTGATGAACTGGCCGCCGCCGCCCGCCAGGATCCGATCGCCTACCGCCTAGCCTTGCTGGATCCGAAACGCACGCGCCACCGGGCGGTGCTGAACCTCGTGCGCGAGCGCTCCGGCTGGGGCAAGGCGCCGCTGCCCAAAGGGCATGCGCGCGGCGTGGCGGTGCACGAGAGCTTCGGCTCCGTCTGCGCGCACGTGGCGGAGGTGTCGGTCGACGGCGAGCGCATCCGCGTCCATAAGGTAACCTCAGCCATCGATTGCGGCACGGCGGTCAACCCGCTGACGGTCGAGGCGCAGGTGCAGTCGGCCATGGTCTACGGTCTGTCGGCAGCGCTGTACAGCCGCATCACTCTCAAGGACGGTCGCGTCGAGCAGGGCAATTTCGACACCTATCCGGTGCTGCGCATGGACGCGATGCCGGAGTGCAGCGTGCACATCGTGCCAAGCCGCGAGCCCCCCTCCGGCGTGGGCGAACCTGGCACCCCGCCGATTGCGCCGGCGGTGGCCAACGCCGTATTCGCGCTAACCGGCAAGCGCCTGCGCCGGTTGCCGCTCGATCTGGCGGGCGCGTAAGCCGCCAGCGGGCGTCCCCGCGGGGGCGCGGTTGTACGCGCGATTTGCGGCAGAATCGTGCGCACGCCGGAACCCGCACGTAAGGAGACCTGGATGTTGACCTCTGTCGCTCGCCGCCGCTTTGCCCCCTTCGTTGCCCTTGCGGCCGCCGCCTGGTTCGCCGCCGCTGCGCAAGCGCAGCCGAAAAGCCGCGCCGATTGCGAGGCGATTTACAAGCCCCAGGTCGGCCAGAGTGGCAAGGACGTCGTCTGGGTGCCCACGCCTGATGAGCTGGTTACGCGCATGCTGCGCATGGCCAAGACAACGGCCAAGGACTTCGTGATCGATCTGGGTGCTGGTGACGGCAAGATCGCGATCGCCGCCGCCAAGCAGTTCGGCGCGCGCTCGCTGGGAATCGAGTACAACCCGGACATGGTCAAGTTCGCCAACTGCTTAGTGCAGGTCGAGGGGGTGGCTGACAAGACCCGCATCGTGCAAGGCGACATTTTTAAGGAGGACTTTAGCAAGGCCGACGTCGTCACCATGTACTTGCTGCCCGAGCTAAACCTCTGCGTAAGGCACCGGGTCCTGGCGATGAAGCCTGGCACCCGCGTGACCTCGCACCAGTTCACGATGGGCGACTGGGCGCCTGATGAAACCGCAGAGGTTGACTATCGCTCGGCCTACCTATGGATTGTGCCGGCGCGCGTCGGCGGCACCTGGTTGTTCCGAGAGGCAGGCGGACCGTCGTTCACCGTCACGCTCTCCCAGACGTTCCAGAAGATTAGCGGCGAGGTGCTGCAAGCAGGCAACCGGCAACCGCTGGTTGGGGCCACACTCAGCGGCGAGCGCATTAGCTTCGCGTTCAACGACCCCAAAGGTGTCACCCGTACGTTCCATGGTACGGTGCGCGGTAACGAAATGACAGGTACGCTGCGTGCTGCTGGCGGGGCTGAGACACCGGTCACCGCCACGCTGCAAGGCCGGCCCGCCGACGCGCCGTGGGCACAAATGGCCGCCGGCTGCGAGCGCTTTTACAAGTAGAAAGCCGTAGCGCTGCTGAAGACACGGCTGCGTTAAGCCACGGCAAACCCTCAGCATGAGCGCGACGACTGCTGCGCGGGCCGCGGCAGCTCCACGGCCTGCATTGTCCGTGTTCGATGCCGTAATGATTGTCGCCGGCATCGTGATCGGCGGTGGCATTTTCTCGCTGCCGCCGCTGGTGGCCGGTATCGCCGGCTCGCCGTTGTGGATGTTCGTCGCCTGGGCCACTGGGGCAGTGCTGGCGTTAATCGGCGCGCTGTGTTACGCGGAGCTTGCCACTGCCTTTCCGCACGCCGGCGGCGACTATCACTTCTTGACACGCGCCTACGGTAAGGACGTTTCGTTCTTTTTTGCCTGGGCGCGCGTGATGGTGATCACCACTGGCTCTATCGCGCTGCTTGCCTTTGTCTTCGGCGACTACATGTCGCGCCTGCTGCCGCTCGGGTCGCATTCGTCGACCATCTATGCCGCCGCGGTCGTGATCGCGCTGACGGCAGTTAACGTCGCCGGGCTGCGGCAGTCGGCCGTGACGCAGAACGTGATGGCCGTGTTGCTAGTGTTGGGCATGCTGCTGGTAATCGCCGCCGGCTTCTCCGCACCGGCCCCGTCGGCCGCCGCCCCATCGGCGCCGCCCGCGGCCCCGGCGCTTGCCGCCTTCGGGACCGCGCTGCTGTTCGTTCTGTTCACGTTCGGTGGCTGGAACGAGGCGGCTTATATCTCAGCAGAGGTCAAAGGCGGGCCGCGCGCAATCGTGGCCGCGCTGGTGCTGGCGCTAGCGCTGATCACCGCGCTGTATCTGGCCTTCGTCGCTGCGCTGTGGATCGGTCTGGGTTTTGACGGGCTGAAGTCCAGCAAGGCGGTAGCAGCCGATGTCGCCGGCAACGCGTTCGGAGCGGCCGGCGAGAAACTGATCGGTGCGATCGCCGCGCTAGCGGCGCTGACCTCAATCAATGCCACGATGATCGTGTCGGCGCGCACCAACTACTCGCTCGGGCAAGATTGGCCGCTGTTTGCGTTCATGAACCGCTGGGACGGCGTACGCAACGCGCCGGTACCCGCCTACCTGTTCACCGGCGTGCTCAGCCTGGCGTTGGTCGGGATGGCCGCGATCAATCAGGGCGGCGTGAAGTTTATGGTTGAGTTCACGGCGCCGGTGTTTTGGTTCTTCTTCCTGCTGACCGGAATTGCCTTGTTTGTGCTGCGCTTTCGCGATCCGCATGTGGCGCGCCCATTTCGCGTGCCGCTGTATCCGGTGCTGCCGGTGATCTTCGTCGCCACCTGCGCGTTCCTGTTCTGGAAGAGCATCCAGTGGGCGCTGATCAACAAGGCCGTGCAAATCGCGTTGTACGTGATGGCCGCCGGCGTGCCGGTTTGGCTCGTCGCGCGGCAGCGGCGCGTAAACGGCCGCGATGGCTGAGCTGGTCGGCCTCTTGCTTGCTGCGGGGGCTGGAGCGCGCTTTGACCGCAGCGGCCAGCGGCTAAAGCTGCTCGAACCGCTGCCCACTGGCCCGTACGCTGGGCGGCCTCTTGCCGAAGCCGCCGCGCAGACGCTGCGGTCGGTGCTGCCGCGCACGTTCGCGGTGGTAGCGCCGCCGGCCACGCAGGCGCAGCGGCGTTTGCACGAGCTGCTCACCCGCACCGGCTGTGAATTAGTGATTAACGAGCGAGCTGCCGATGGCATCGGCAGCTCGCTTGCCTGCGGCGTGCGCGCCGCGCCGCAGGCAGCCGGTTGGATCGTGGCGCTCGCGGACATGCCGGCCGTGGCAGCCGAGACGATCCGCGCGGTCGCGCAAGCCATCGCCGCTGGGCATCTGACAGCCGCCCCGTTCGTCGGTGGGCGCCGCGGACATCCGGTTGGTTTCGCACAGGCGCTGTATGCGGAGCTGGCCGCGCTGCAGGGCGACACCGGCGCGCGCGGGCTGCTCACCAAGCATCCGCCCTGGCGCGTGGCAGTCGATGACGACGGCATCTTGCGCGATGTGGACACCGTTGCAGATCTGATGCGAGCAGCCGGATGAACGGCTTCGCAGCAGGGTGCTGTTTTTACTGGCGCGAACGCAGGCAGCTTGGCAGCCTTGCGGCAAGCGGCTGGCGTTGGTTGCCCAGCGCAGCGTACCCGCCCCCTATTCCGCGACTAAGCCCGGTATGACGATTCAGTACGCGATCCGGCCAGCCGATCTAGCCGGCCACCTTTTCCATGTCACGATTACCGTGCGCGAGCCGCACGCGCAGGGCCAGTGCTTTAGGCTGCCGGCCTGGATTCCCGGCAGCTACATGATCCGCGAGTTCGCGCGCCACGTCGGGCGCGTCACCGCGCTGGCCGGCTCGCGCCGCGTGCGCGTCGAAAAACTGGACAAACACACCTGGCGGGCAGCGCCCGTTCGCGGCAGCCTGACGCTCGCCTACGAGGTCTACGCGTGGGATCACTCGGTGCGCGCCGCGCATCTGGATGCACGGTTCGGCTTTTTCAACGGCGCCTGCGTCTTTATGGCCGTCTGCGGCCGCGAAGCAGAACCGTGCCAGGTCAAGATCCTGCCGCCCGACGGCGACGGCCGCGCCCGCTGGCGTGTGGCGACCGGGCTTGCGCCGGCGCCGGGTACTCGCTACGGCCGCTTCGGGACCTATGCGGCGGCCGACTATGATGAGCTGATCGACTGCCCGGTGCTGCTGGGCGACTTCGCGGGCGCACATTTCGAGGCCGCCGGCGCCGCCCATGAAATCGCGCTGGCGGGCAGCGTGCCCAAACTTGACACCGCGCGTCTGGCCGCCGACCTGGCGCGCCTGTGCGCCACGCAGGCGCGCCTGTTTGAGCCGCGCAGCAGGCAGGCACCCTTTTCACGCTTCGTCTTCCTCGTGCACGCGGCCGACGATGGCTACGGCGGGCTGGAGCATCGCAATTCCACCGCGCTGCTGTGCCGGCGTGACAGCTTGCCGTACCCCGGCATGCGCGAGGCTGGCGAAAAGTACCGCGAGTTTCTCGGCCTGGCCAGCCACGAATACTTTCACAGCTGGTGGGTTAAGCGCGTGCGCCCGGCAGCGTTCATTCCGTACGACCTGACACGCGAGAACTACACGCGCCTGCTGTGGGTCTTCGAGGGCTTTACGTCTTACTACGACGACCTGCTGCTCGCGCGCGCCAGGCTGCTGACCGAGGACCAGTACCTGCAGGCGCTCTCCCGCACGATCACGCGCGTACTGCACAGCCCGGGCCGCTTAAAGCAGAGCGTGGCTGACAGTTCGTTTGATGCCTGGATCAAGTATTACCGCCCCGATGAGAACACGCCAAACGCGGTGGTCAGCTACTACCAAAAGGGCGCGCTGGTGGCGCTCGCGCTGGATCTGACGATCCGCGCCGCCACCGCCGGCCGGCGGTCGCTTGATGACGTGCTGCGTCATCTGTGGCGCGAATACCAACTTGCGGGCGCCGCCTACCAAGGCGTCGCTGAGCAGGCGCTGCCCGAGGCGATTGCACAGGCCACCGGCCTTGACCTGACGCGGCACATTCGCGCCTGGGCCGAGGGCACCGAAGATCCGGATTTCGCTCGGCTGTTTGCTCCGTTTGGGATCGCGCTGCAGCGCAGTCCCGTGCTTGAGACACCCGCGCGCGCGATGCTTGGCGTGCAGGTGCGCTCGCACGAGGGCGCCTGCCAGCTGGCACACGTCTTCGATGGCTCGCCGGCACGGCAGGCAGGGCTGTCGGCGGGCGACCAGCTCGTCGCGCTCGACGGCCTGCGCGTCACCCCTGCCACGCTCGATACGCTGCTGGCGCGCTATGCGCCAGGCGACCAGGTAGAGGTGGCCGCGTTCCGGCGCGATGACCTGCTGCGTTTCACCGTCACGCTGGCCCGCCAAGCACCGTTGCGGTACGAGCTGAAACCCGCCGCGCGCGCCTCGCGCGCCGCGCTGCGCCTACGCGCCGGCTGGCTCGGTACCCGCTGAGCCGCACCAGTCAATCGTCCCTCGGCCGTGGGCGGCGAGGAACGCGTTGGCGCGAGAAAAATGCGCGCAGCCGAGAAACGGCGCCGGGCCCCTGCGCGCAGAAAGCGGCGACGGATGGCTGGCCGACAAAATCAAGTGCCGCCCGCCGCCGCGGCGCGCAATGTGCGCTTGCTGCGCCTGCGCGAACGCCCCCCACAGCAGAAACACCTTCGGCTGGGCGTCGGCCGCCAGCTGCGCGAGAATCGATTCGCTGAGGGCTTCCCAGCCGCGCCGCGCATGGGCGCCGGGCCGCCCTTCCTCGACCGTGAAAACAGCGTTCAACAACAGCACCCCCTGCCGCGCCCAGGGCACAAGATCGCCGCTTTCCGGCGGCGGGCAGCGCAGATCGCGTGCAAGCTCCGCAAAGATATTGCGCAGGCTAGGCGGCGGCCGCACGCCCGGCGGCACCGAGAAGGCAAGCCCATGCGCCTGACCTGCGCCGTGATAAGGGTCCTGGCCCAGGATCACCGCGCGTACGGTGGCAAGCGGGGTCAGCGCCAGCGCCCGCAGCGGCTGAGGCGGATAAATTCGGGCGCCGGCGGCCTGGCGTTGTGCCAGGAATGCCTGCAGCGCCTGCCCCTCGGCGCTGGCGAGAAAGCGCTGCACCAGTGCGCGCCAGCGCGGCTCGAGCGATGGCAGATGCGCAGCAAGGGGCAAGCGTAAGGTCGTTGGCATGCAGCGCGCAGACTACACTGCGGTTATGAGCCCGCTGTCATCGCCGGCAGCCGCCGCACCGCGCCGCCTTGCCTGGTCGTTGCTGCTGAACGTCGCGCATGCAATCGATCACTGGGTGCTGCTGATCTTCGCCACTGCCGTCTCCGCGATCGCGGCCGACTTCGGCCTTGCGCGCTGGGAAGACCTGATGCCGTACGCCACCGGCGCCTTCTTCGCTTTTGGCCTCGGTTCGCTGCCCGCCGGCAAACTGGGGGACTCCTGGGGCCGTCGACCGATGATGCTGGCATTCTTCTTCGGACTTGGCGTCTCGTTGCTCGCGTGCGCCGCTGCCACTACCCCCTGGCAGATCGCCACCGCGCTGACCGTCATGGGCCTTTTTTCAGCGATCTACCATCCGGTGGGTATTCCGATGCTGGTTCGCGACAGCCCGCATCCAGGCCGCACGATCGGCATCAACGGCCTAGCAGGCAACCTGGGCATCGCGCTGGCAGCCCTTGTTACCGGGGCGTTGGTTAAGTACTTCGGCTGGCGGGCCGCCTTCGTGGTGCCGGGTCTGCTGTCGATCGCCTGCGGCATGCTGTTCGCGCACTTGGCGCCGCGCGAGGAGCTGCCGCCGACGCGGCGGCCGGCCCTCGCGCAGGCCACCCCGCCCGGTCTGCTGCTGCGCGTCTTCGCGGTCGTCACCATTACTGCCACCACCGGCGCGCTGATCTTCAACTTCACGACCAACGGCAACGCGGAGCTGTTGCGCGAGCGCATGGCGCCCCTGGTGACCGATCCGTTTGCGCTTGGCGCACTGCTGGCCGCCGTCTACGCGGTGGCGGCCACCACCCAGGTCCTCATCGGCCTTCTGATCGACCGCGTCGAGCTGCGCCGCCTCCTGCTGGCCGTGGTCGGCGTGCAGATTGTCGTGTTCGTCGCCGCTGCGCAGGCGCAGGGCTGGTGGTTCTTCGCACTCGCGGTCTTGATGATGGCAGCTGTCTTCGGCGCGATTCCGTTTATCGACGCCATCATCGTGCGCTTCGTCGACGACCGATTCCGCTCGCGCGTAGCCGGCGCGCGGCTGGCGGTCTCCTTTGGCATCAGCTCCCTTGCCGTCTATCTGCTGGGGCCGGTGGTGAAGCGCGCCGGATTCGATGCGCTGCTGCTGACGCTAGCAGCCATCGCTGCCGTGACCCTCTGCGCTGCGTTGTGCCTGCCGCGGCTGCATCGCTCGCGTCCGTAACCGCCGCCAGCTGATGAGCGCTGTCCCCGTGCGGGCTGCGCGGCCCCGCGCAGACACATCAGCCCCCGGTCGCCGCAAAGAGGTGCTGCAAGGCAGCGCCCGGATCGGGTGCACGCATGAAGGCCTCGCCGACGAGAAACGCCTGTACACCGGCTTGCCGCATGCGGGCGACGTCCGCCGGGCTGAGGATCCCGCTTTCGGTCACCACGATGCGGTCAGCACCGATGCGCGGCAGCAGCGCCAGGGTGGTGGCCAGGTCGACGGAAAACGTCTTTAAATCGCGGTTGTTGATGCCGATGAGCGGCGTGCGCAGCGCAAGCGCCACCTCGAGTTCCGCCGCGTCGTGCACCTCTACCAGCACAGCCAGGCCGAGCGCCTGCGCCAGCGCCTCCAGATCGCGCAGCTGCGCCGGCGCAAGCGCCGCGGCGATCAGCAGCACGCAGTCCGCCCCCCAGGCGCGCGCCTCGTAGATCTGGTAGGCATCGATGATGAAATCTTTGCGCAGCACAGGAAGCGCGCACGCTGCGCGCGCCTGCTGCAGATGCTCGGGCGCCCCCTGGAAAAAGCGCACGTCGGTCAGCACGGACAGGCAAGCCGCGCCGGCGCGCGCGTAGGCGGCCGCAATGGCTGCCGGATCGAAGTCGGCGCGCAGCAGGCCTTTCGAAGGCGAGGCTCGCTTGATTTCCGCGATCACCGCAGCCGCCCCGGCCGCGATCTTGGCGCGCAACGCGCCGACGAAATCGCGTCCGTCACCGCGCGCCTGCGCCCGCGCGCGCAGCTCGGCTTCCGGCAGGTGCGCCCGCGCGGCGGCCACCTCCTCGCGCTTGACCGCGAGGATGCGCTGCAGAATGTCGCTCACGGCTGTGCCGCCAGTCGCTGCGTGGTGGCGACGAACTGCTCGAGCTTGCGGCGCGCGGCGCCGCTCGCGATCGCCTCGCGCGCACGCGCCAGCCCCTCTTCGATGGACGGCACCACGTCGGCCGCATACAGCGCCACGCCGGCATTCAGCACGACGATCTCGCGCGGCGTGCCCGGCGTGTTCTCCAGCGCCTCCAACACCATCGCCCGCGACTCGGCCGCGTTGTTCACCTTCAGCCCGCGATTGGAGACCATCGCCAGCCCGAAATCCTCCGGGTGGATCTCGTATTCGCGGATCTCGCCGTTTTTTAGTTCGCCGATCATCGTCGCCGCGCCGAGGGAGACCTCATCCATGCCGTCCTTGCCCCAGACGACGATCGCATGGCGCGCGCCGAGCCGCTGCAGCACCCGCACCTGGATGCCGACCAGGTCCGGGTGAAAGACGCCCATCAGGATGTTCTCGGCGCCGGCCGGATTGGTCAGCGGCCCCAGGATGTTGAAGATCGTACGCACGCCCAGTTCCTTGCGCACCGGCGCTGCATGCTTCATCGCCGCATGATGGTTCGGCGCGAACATGAAGCCGATG
>JANWXE010000151.1 GCA_025055385.1 Burkholderiaceae bacterium
GGTGGTGGCCGACGCCTTCAAGCGCGCCGGCTCGACCGACGCCAAGGCGCTGACCGAGGCGATCCGCACCACCGAGATCAAGAACCGCATGATGCTGGGCGGGCCGATCAAGTTCGACGCCAAGGGCCAGGTGCAGGGCAATGCTTCGGCTTGCATCCAGAACTTGAACTTAAAGCCCACCGTCGTGCTGCCGGCAGCGGCCGCGCAGGCTAAGCCCGTATTCCCGGTGCCCGATTACAAGCGGGCTTAACGAGCGCAGGCGCGCTCGCAGCGGCGGCCGTGCGCCCGCCTCGGCTAGTGCTGTGTGCGCCAAGCAGACGTGCGTTAAGAAAAACCGACCGCAATGGATCCGTGGACTGTTGCCAACGTTGCCCTCGGGGGCGTGCTGACCGGCCTGGTCTATGGCCTGATGGCGCTTGGCCTGTCGGTGATCTTCGGCGTCGTGCGGATCGTGAATTTTGCCCACGGCGAAATGATGACGATCGCGATGTATGCCGCGGTCGTGCTGTTCGTAGGGCTGGGATTAAATCCATTCTGGGTCGTGCTGCCGGTGGCAGCCGCCTTCTTCGTCTTTGGCTACGCGTTGCAGCGAGCCTTGATCAATCCGTTCATTACGCGCCCAGAGCACTCGCAGTTCATGCTGCTGGTGGCGGTGGCCCTGATCATGATCAACGCGCTGCTGATGGTCTTCGGCCCGGACGCGCGCAGCGTGCAGCTTGATTTCCTGCTGGAGCCGGTGGAGATCGGCCCGCTGCTGGCAGACCGCGCCAAGCTGGCCGCCGCGGCGGTCGCCTGCGCCAGCGCCGCATCGCTCTTTGCCTTCTTCCGCTTCGCCCCCACCGGCAAGGCAATCCGCGCCTGTGCAGACAACCACCTCGGCGCGCTCGTGGTGGGTCTGAACGTCAAGCAGCTGTACGCATTGACCTTCGGACTCGGCGCGGCCTGCGTGGCGGTGGCCGGCTGCATGATGATCCTGCTGGTGGATGTGACGCCCACGCTGGGACCCGCTTATACGCTGCTCGCCTTCGTCATCGTCATCGTGGGCGGGCTGGGGTCGATGTCGGGGGCGCTTGCCGGCGGCGTGTTGATCGGTGCCTCCGAGGCGCTAGCGGGTCTGTTCTTTGCCCCCTCGGCCAAAAGCATGGCCAGTTTCGCCTTGCTGATCCTGGTCCTGTTGCTGCGCCCGCAGGGGCTGTTCGGGAAGCGCACATGAACCGGCGGGCTGTCGTTGCGCTCGCCGTGCTGGCCGCGCTGCTAATAGCGCTGCCCGCTGTGGCCGACGCCTACGTGCTGTCGGTCGCCACCTTGATCCTGTTCTTCGCCTTCACCGGCCAGGCATGGAACATCATGATGGGCTTCTGCGGCCAGCTGTCGCTTGGCCACGCGCTGTACGTGGGAGTGGGCGCCTACGTGGCAGCTGGCCTGTTCGTGCACGCCGGCATCGGTCCTTGGCTCGGTGTGTGGGCAGCGCTTGCCATCTGCACGCTGCTTGGGGCGGCGATCGGGTTCCTCGCCTTCCGCTTCGGCATCTCCGGCGTGTACTTCGCCCTGCTGACGATCGCCTTCGCGGAGTTCACGCGCATCGGCTTCGACCACTTTCCGCTGCTCGGGGGCCCGGGCGGGCTGTTCTTGAAAGTCGAGCAGCGCGAGGTCGTGGATCTGGCCAACCTGCGCGGCCCGCCGGTGATGTTTTACTACCTCATGCTGGTGGCCACGGCCGCGGCGTTCGCGCTGTGCGCGTGGCTGCTCAAAAGCCGCATCGGCTACTACTGGCAGGCAATCCGCGAAAACGAGGACGCCGCGCAGGCGCTCGGCATCAACACGTTTTGCTACAAGCTGCTGGCGGTGGTAATCAGCGCCGCATTGACCTCGCTCGCCGGCGTTTTCTTCGCCTTTTACTACAACAACCTGTTTCCCGAGCAAATCTTTCACATCAGCCGCTCCATTGAGATCATCCTCGGGCCGATCATCGGCGGGCTGGGCACGTTGTTCGGGCCCATCCTGGGGGCGGCGCTGTTGACCATCCTGGCCGACGGCATCACCGAGCTGATGGCCGCACTGGGCTGGCAAGTGCCCGGCATCAAGCAGGTCTTCTACGGCATCGTGCTGCTGCTGGTGGTGATGTTCCTGCCGCACGGCGTGTGGCCGATGCTGGCGCGCAAGCTCGGCTTCGACCGATGAGCGCGCTGCTGTCGGTCACGGGGCTTAACAAGTCGTTTCGCGGGTTGCGCGCGGTGCAGGACGTTTCCTTCGAGGTGCCGCGCGGCGCGATTGTTGCGCTGATCGGCCCGAACGGCGCCGGCAAGACCACCTGCTTCAACCTGATCGCCGGCGCGCTGCGTCCGGATGCCGGCCGCATCGTGTTCGACGGCCGCCGCATCGACGGCCTGCGCGCCGACCAGATCTGCGCCGCCGGCATCGGCCGCACGTTCCAGATCGTCAAGCCGTTCGCCGGCCTGTCGGTGCTGGACAACGCGATGGTGGGCGCGCTGCTGCGCACGCGTGACCCGGACGCGGCGCGCGCGCAGGCGTTCGCCATCCTGCAGCGGCTGGGGCTGGCGGCCAAGGCGGACGCACCAGCGGCGACACTGACGCTGCCGGAGCGCAAGCGGCTGGAGGTGGCGCGCGCGCTCGCCACGCAGCCGCGGCTGCTGCTGCTCGATGAAGTGATGGCGGGGCTGCGGCCCACAGAGTGTGATCAGATGGTCGCTGTGTTCCGCGAGCTGAACGCGCGCGACGGCCTGACGATTGTGCTGATCGAGCACGTGATGCGAGCCGTGATGGCGCTCGCTCAGCAGGTGGTGGTGCTGAATTTCGGGCAGGTGATCGCGCGTGGCACGCCGGAGGAGATCGTGCGCAATCCGGACGTGCTCGGCTGCTATCTGGGCGAGGACGTCGAACTCTGATGCTGCGCGTCGAGCACCTAGACCTGTTCTACGGCGACGCGCAGGCGCTCGCCGACGTTTCACTGGAGGTTCCGGCCGGGGAGATTGTCGCCATCGTGGGCGCCAACGGCGCTGGCAAAACCTCGCTCATCCGCACGATCGCTGGCATCGAGCGCGCGCGCGCCGGGCGGATCCTGTTCAAAGATACTGACATCACGCATCTGCCGCCGCATGCAATCTGTAATCTGGGCATCGGCCAGGTCCCCGAGGGCCGGCAGATTTTCCCGACCCTGTCAGTGGCTGACAACCTGGAGCTGGGCGCGCTGCTGCCGCGCGCGCGCGCGCAGGCCAAACGCACGCTAGCGCAGGTCTACGAGATGTTTCCGGTGTTGGCCGAGCGGGCGCGGCAGCCGGCCGGCACGCTATCCGGCGGCGAGCAGCAGATGCTCGCCATCGGCCGCTGCCTGATGGCGCAGCCGGAGTTCATTATGTTCGACGAGCCCTCGCTGGGGCTGGCGCCGCGCATCGTCAAGGAGGTGTTGGCCACGATCCGGCGCCTCAATGAGCGCGGCCTGACTATTTTGCTGGTGGAGCAGAACGTGGCGGTATCGCTGCGCATTGCGCAGCACGCTTATGTGCTGGAAAACGGCCGCATTGCGCTTGCCGGCGCCGGCGCCGAGCTGCTGCGCGACGAGCGCGTGCGCCGGGCCTACCTGGGGCTGTGATGAGCGCGCAGGCCGAGGTCCGCCTGGCACCGCCGGCGCGCCTGGCGGCGTGGCTGGCGCGCCACCGGCGCTGGTTCGTGCTGACCGGCGCCGGTTGCAGCACCGCATCGGGTATCCCCGACTATCGCGACTCGGCCGGCGCGTGGAAACGGGCGATGCCGATGACGATTCAGGCTTTTCGCAGCGATGCGGCGGCACGCGCGCGCTACTGGGCGCGCAGCCTGCACGGATGGCCGGTCTTTGCCGCCGCAGCACCCAACGACGCCCACTACGCGCTGGCGCGCCTGCAGGCGCAGGGCCGGATCGTGCGGCTAGTCACGCAGAACGTGGACGGGCTGCACCAGGCGGCCGGGACAAAAGCCGTGATCGACCTGCACGGCCGCCTAGACCGCGTGGTTTGCCTGCATTGCGGCTGGCGCGCGCCGCGCGCGCAGTGGCAGCAGGTTTTGCTCGCTGCCAATCCGCACTGGTGCGCGCGGCCGCTGGCAGTGGCGCCCGATGGCGACGCCGACCTCGCGCAAGCCGACTTCTCCGCCTTCCGTGTGCCGCCCTGCCCCAGATGTGGCGGCATCGTCAAACCGGACGTCGTGTTCTTCGGCGACACCGTGCCGCCGGCGCGGGTGCAGGCGGCCTTGCAGGCGCTTGCGGCCGCCGAGGCGATGCTTGTGGTCGGCTCCTCGTTGATGGTCTACTCGGGGTTTCGCTTCGCGCGCGCAGCCGCTGAGATGGGCAAGCCAATTGTTGCGATTAATCTGGGACGCACGCGCGCTGACGCGCTGCTGGCCGACAAAATCGAGGCGCCGTGCGGACAGGTGCTGGCCGCTGTGGCGCTTACTGCGCCGCCAGCACGGGATCACGCAGCACGGATTTGACGATCGGCCACTGCCGGCGCGAAATTGGCAGCCGCTCGGGCAACTCCTTCAGCAGTACTTCCCAGTGACCCTCAGCGCCGGCCTCGCTGCCGGTGCGTACGCGCTGGAAACCTAGGATTGACTTGCGCGCCACCAGGGCGTTACGGTGGATGCGCACAAAACGCTCGCGGAATTCCGCCTCCAGCGAGGATAGTGACTCCTCGGTCAGGTATTCGCGCTGGGCGGTGCGGATCGTGACGTACTTCAGCTCCGCGCGCAGGTAGACGATGTCCTGCACCGGCACCAGGATCATACGGCCGCGCTCCGAAACCGTTAAGTGCGTGCGGGCGCTTGCCAGCGCGCGCGCCACCTCCTCTAGCTTTGGTTCGTGCGGCCGCAGCCGCTGTGCGCGCGCCAGCGCCGCCACCAGCCGTTCCAGCCGCACCGGCTTCAGCAGGTAATCGAGCGCCTGCACTTCAAAGGCTTCGAGCGCGTGCTCATCATAGGCAGTGACGAACACGACCGCCGGCGGCTGCGCCCGCGCAGCCAAGTGGCGCGCGACTTCGAGGCCCGACATGCCGGGCATCTGAATGTCCAGCAGGACCACATCCGGCGCCAGGCGCTGCACTACCTCAATGGCCGCCGGGCCGCTATCAGCCACGCCGGCCACCGTCAGCGGCATCTGTGTGGCCGCGTCCGCCAGCAGTTGCTGCAGCCGCGTCCGCGCCGGTGGTTCGTCGTCGACAATCAGAACCTTCAGCATTAGTTTTTCGCCTCGACTGGCAACGTCAGCGTCAGCTCAAAGCGACTGCCCCGCCGGCGCGTCTCCAGCCGCGCCTCCAGGTCATAAAGCAACGCCAGCCGGGCCCGGATGTTGGCCAGTCCGATCTGGTTGCCCTCACGCTGCACGGGCTCGCGCGCAATCGGGTTAGCGATAAACACCTCCAACTTGAAGCCATGTTGCCGCACGCGCACGGTAATCTCACAGTCGCCTGCCACCCGCTCCGCCCCATAACGGACTGCATTTTCGATGAGCGGCTGCAGCAGCAGCTGCGGTACGCGCGCGCGCGGATGCACGGCGCCGATCTGCCAATCCACGCGCAGCCTTTCGCCGAGCCGCGTTTGTTCAATTTCCACATATCGGCGGCACAGATCCAGTTCTTGAGCCAACGGCACCAGCTTGCGCACGTCACCCATCACCGCCCGCAGCAGCTCGGCGATCGACTCCAGCATCCGCTCCGCGCGCGGTGGATCCGTGCGTACGACCGCCAACGCCGCATTCAGCGCATTAAAGAAAAAATGCGGGCGGATGCGCGACTGCAGCGCCTGCAGCTTGGCCTCGGCCACGGCCGGCGAGAAAGCCCGCTCACGCAGCTCCAGATAGTGTTGCACGGCCGCACCGGCTGCCAACGCAAGGCAAGCCCAGGCAAGCACGGTCTTCGGCGGTGTGGGGCTAGCCAGCGGCGCAAAGAGCTCGGCAAATACCAGCGTTAGCAGCGCCGGGACCGTCCAGGCCAGCAACCGCTGCCAGGCCGCGGCCATTGGCAGCGGCAGCCGCCGCAGCGCACACCAGGCAAGCAGCGTACCGAGCAGAACCGGTTCGACCAGCGCAGCGGCGGACAGAAAGGCCGCCAGATGATCACCGCCCGCCGTCGCCAGCGTGACGACCGCCAGCGCGAGGTTGCTGCCCACCGCCACGCGCAGCAGCGTGCCCATGTTGCAGCCATCCGGCAGCACATGGCGTACCGGGGCCGCGCCGGACTGGCCCGGGCCTGAGGTCGCGTTGGCGGAGGATGCAGGCTTAGTCACTGAGTAGACTTGCGGCCCCCGTTCGAGCGAGCCGCATTATGTCAGCCGACCCGCCCGCCTCTCCCCTCGAAAAGAAGCACGAGGCCTGGTCAGGCCGCTTTGCCGAGCCGGTGGCAGAGTTCGTGCTGCGCTACACCGCAAGCGTGGGCTTTGACCGGCGCCTGGCGCTGGCCGACATTGAGGGCTCGCTCGCGCACGCGGCGATGCTGGCAAAAGTCGGCGTGCTATCGGCGCAGGACCTCGCCGACATCGAGCGCGGTCTGGCGCAGATCCGCGGTGAGATCGAGCGCGGCGAATTCCGTTGGTCGCTCGCGCTAGAGGATGTGCATTTGAACATTGAGCGCCGGTTAACCGAACTGGTCGGCGAAGCCGGCAAGCGGCTGCATACCGGTCGCTCCCGCAATGACCAGGTCGCCACCGACCTGCGGCTGTATCTCCGCGGCGAGATCGACCGTGTGCGCCAGGCACTGAGAGGGCTGCAGACAGCCCTGGTGGAACTTGCCGCGCGCCATACCGCCACCATCATGCCGGGCTTCACGCATCTGCAGGTAGCGCAGCCGGTTACCTTCGGCCACCATCTGCTCGCGTATGTCGAGATGTTTGAGCGCGACGATGAACGGCTGCGCGATGCGCGCCGGCGCGTCAACCGCCTGCCGCTGGGGGCGGCGGCACTGGCCGGCACCAGCTACCCGATCGACCGCGACTTCGTCGCGCAGCGGCTCGGCTTTGAAGGGCTGTGCGAGAACTCGCTCGACGCCGTTAGCGACCGCGACTTCGCGATCGAATTCGTCGCCGCCTGCGCGCTGATCATGGTGCACGTCTCGCGGCTGGCCGAAGAACTGGTGCTCTGGATGAGCCCACGCTTTGGCTTCGTGCGGCTGCCGGACCGATTCACCACGGGCTCATCGATCATGCCGCAGAAGAAGAACCCGGACGTGCCGGAGCTGGCGCGCGGCAAAAGCGGCCGTGTCATCGGCCATCTGGTCGCGCTGCTGACATTAATGAAAGGGCAGCCGCTCGCTTATAACAAGGACAATCAGGAGGACAAGGAGCCGGTGTTCGACACCTTGGACACAGTGCTCGACACCTTGCGCGCGTTCGCCGAGATGGTGCCCGGCATCGAGGTCGATGCAGCCGCGATGCGGCGCGCTGCCGCCGAGGGCCACCCCACCGCCACCGATCTGGCGGACTATCTGGTGAAAAAGGGCGTGCCGTTCCGCGACGCCCACGAGGCCGCCGCCCGCGCGGTGCGGTGCGCGGCCGAGCGTGGCTGCGACCTCGCCGAGTTGCCGCTTGCCGAGTTGCGCGCATTCTCCCCAGCGATCGACGCCGATGTGTTCGACGTACTGACGCTGGAGGGCGCGGTGGCGGCGCGTGCGCATGCGGGCGGCACGGCGCCGGCGCGCGTAGCCGAGCAGGTCGCGCGTTGGCGCGCGCGGCTAGCGGCACAGTAAGGAAATTCCGCAGCCGGTTCGCAGGCGCGCTCGACTAACATGAGAAAGCACAAGACCGAGCCGGGGAGACGATGATGGAGTGGATGCTGCGCCTGGCGCGTGCGATCGATTGGCTCAACGACAAGGTGGGACGTGCGATCATCTGGCTAGTACTGGCCACGGTGCTGATCAGCGCGGGCAACGCCGTGATGCGCAAGACGTTCAGCCTCAGCAGCAACGCGTGGCTGGAACTTCAGTGGTACCTATTTTCCGCCGTCTTCCTGTTGGGAGCCGGCTACACCTTCTTGCGCAATGGCCACGTACGCATTGACTTCATCTCCGCCCGCCTCAGTGCACGGACGCGGTCGTGGATTGACATCGTCGGCATCGTCGTCTTCCTGATGCCGCTGTGCGTGCTGCTAATCGACATGTCTTGGCCGCTGTTCGTGCGCGCCTGGCAAAGCGGGGAGATGTCGCAGAACGCCGGTGGCCTGATCCGGTGGCCCGTTTATTTGCTGATCCCCGTCGGTATGTCGTTGCTGCTCGCGCAGGCCGTCTCGGAGCTGATCAAACGCGTCGCCTTCCTGCGCGGGCTCATCCCGGACCCGATTCCGCTGGGCGCCTCGCACGGGCCGCAGGCGGCGGTAGCCACTGGTCAGGAGTAAACCACGATGGCTGCGTTTATCGCCGCCAACTTCGTCCCCCTGCTCTTCGCGGGCCTGCTGTTTTTTCTGCTGACGGGCTTTCCGGTGGCGTTCTCGCTGGCTGCCACCGGCCTGCTGTTCGGTTTCATCGGCATGGAGGCGGGCCTGTTCCCGGCCACGCTGTTCCAAGCGCTGCCGCTGCGTCTGTTCGGCATCATGCAGAACGAGACGCTGCTGGCGATTCCCTTCTTTACGCTGATGGGGATCATCCTGGAGCGCAGCGGTATGGCCGAAGACCTGCTGGAGACAATCGGCCAGGTCTTTGGCCCGGTGCGTGGCGGGCTGGCGCTGGCGGTCATTTTCGTCGGGGCGCTCCTGGCCGCTACCACGGGCGTGGTGGCGGCGGCCGTCATCTCCATGGGGCTGATCTCGCTGCCAATCATGCTGCGCTACGGCTACCAGCGTGAGATCGCCACGGGCGTCATCACGGCCTCCGGCACCTTGGCGCAAGCGATTCCGCCGTCGCTGGTGCTAATCGTGCTCGCCGACCAGCTTGGCCGGTCGGTCGGTGACATGTACGCCGGCGCCCTACAGCCGGCGCTGCTGCTGGTTTGTAGCTATGCGGCCTTTACGATCCTGCTCGCCCTGGTGCGCCCGCAGTGGGTGCCTGCCCTGCCGCCGCAGGCGCGCACCTTCCGCGAGCCCAACGGCGCCAGCGGCCACCGCTCGCTCGCGATGCTGATGGCGTTCAGCGTGGTGGTGGCCATTTTCTGGAGCCGCGTGCACGGCGCGCTGCTTAACCCGCTGCTGGAGCGCAGTGGCCCAGCGCCCACGGACGAAGTGGTCGTACTGTCGATGACGGTCGCCTCGGCCACCGCGCTGCTGATCGCTGCCGTTAACCGCGTGCTGCGCCTGCGCCTGCTGTCGCAATTGGCCGAGCGTGTGACTTTCGTCCTGATCCCGCCGCTGGTGCTGATCTTCCTGGTGCTGGGAACGATTTTCCTTGGGCTCGCCACGCCGACCGAGGGCGGCGCGATGGGCGCAGTCGGCGCCCTCATCATGGCGCTGGCGCGGCGGCGGCTGACGCTGCCGCTGCTGAAGCAGGCGCTGGAAGGTACGGCGCGTCTGTCCTGCTTTGTCCTGTTCATCCTAATTGGCGCCACCGTCTTTTCGTTCACTTTCAACGCCGCCGACGGTCACGTCTGGATCGAGCATCTGTTTGCCGGCCTGCCGGGCGGGCAGCTCGGCTTCCTGATCGTGGTCAACCTGCTGGTGTTCGTGCTCGGGTTCTTCATCGATTTCTTCGAAATCGCCTTCATCGTAGTGCCGCTGCTGGCGCCAGTGGCCGACAAGCTCGGCATCGACCTGATCTGGTTTGGCGTCATCTTGGCGATGAATCTGCAGACCTCGTTTCTGACACCGCCCTTTGGCTTCGCGCTCTTTTATCTGCGCAGCGTCGCGCCGAGCAGCGACTACGTGGACCGCGTCACCGGCCGCACGATTGCCGGCGTGAGCACGCCGCAGCTGTATCGCGGCACGATCCCCTTTATTGCTATTCAGTTGATGATGGTAGCTGTTGTGATCGCCTTCCCGAACCTAGTCACCGATGCGTTACAGCGCGGGCCGCAGATCGATCTGGATAAGGTAAAAATCGAGATCCCCAGCGCCGTTGACGAAACACCGGCACAACCGCAGGCGGCACCAGGCAGCAATGGCTCGGTCGCGGAAGATCCAATGAAGGCGATCCTGCGCGCGCTGGAGAACAAGAAATGAAAAGGCCCGCCAGCGGCGGGCCTTTTCACGCGAGTGCGCTTGCGTCAGAGTTTCTGTGCCGACATGAAGTTGTCGAACTCGCGCTCAGCCACGCGGAACCATAGCACTTGATCGGAACGGAAGCGCGACCAATCGTCCCAGATTTTCTTCCAGTTCGGGTTTTTGGCCGCCAGCTCGGCGTAAACAGCCTCGGCAGTCTTATAAGCAGCCTCCATAATCGGCCGCGGCATTGGCCGAAGAATGGTGCCACTTGCCACGAGCCGCTTAAGCGCCGCCGGATTGCGGGCGTCATAGCGCGCCTGCATCACAACATGGGCATGCGTGGCTGCCGCCTCGATAATCGCTTTGTATTCAGACGGCAACGCGTCCCAGCTTTTGCTATTTATGTACAGAGCAAGCTGCGCACCGCCTTCCCACCACGCGGGATAGTAATAATAACGAGCCACCTTATTGAACCCGAGCCGCTCATCGTCGTAGGGGCCGACCCACTCTAAGGCATCGATCGTTCCCTTCTCCAGTGCCGTGTAGGCCTCTCCCCCGGGGATCGTCTGAGGAATGACCCCCAGACGCGACATGATGACGCCCGCCAGGTTGGAGATACGCATCTTTAAGCCTTTTAGGTCGTCGAGGCTCTTGATTTCTTTGCGGTACCACCCGCCCATCTGGGCGCCGGTATTGCCCATCACAAAATTGACGATGTTGTAGTTGCGATAAAACTCTCGCATCAGGCGCATGCCGTTGCCGTCGAACATCCAGGCAGCCTGCTGCCGCGCGTTGAGGCCAAACGGAATCGCACAATCGAACGAAAATGCTTCGTCTTTGCCGTAAAAGTAATAAGGCGCCGTCTGCGCACATTCGACCGTGCCATTTTGAACGGCATCCGCAACGCCGAAGGCAGGCACCAGTTCGCCAGCAGCATGCACGCTGATTTCAAACTTGCCGCCGGTTGCGTCTCGAACGAATTTCGCGAACAACTCGGCGGAGCCAAAGATCGTATCCAGGCTTTTGGGGAAGCTGGACGCCAGCCGCCAGCGAATACTCGCTTGCGCATGGACCGCGGGAGCCGCCAGCGCCGCCATCGCCATGCCGGCACCCTTGCCAGCGGTGCGCAAAAATGCACGCCTCTTCATGGTGTGATCTCCTTGGTTCAAATACCGGCTTGTGGCCGGATTGTGATTTGTCATGACGCGGCGGCCACAGCAGCGCACTCTGCCTGCGCGCTGACCCGGGCAAGCCGCTAATAAGCCCATTGTATCCAGTCAGGCGCCGCCGATTGTCATGCCTTCGACAATCACACTGCCGCAGATGCGCCCCCCGCGCTGGACGCGGTCAGCACCGACGGCAACAATATGGCGGAACATCTCTCGCAGGTTACCGGCGATCGTGATCTCCTCCACCGGATAGGCGATCTCCCCGCGCTCGACCCAGAAGCCGAAGGCGCCACGCGAGTAGTCGCCGGTTACGTAGTTGATTCCATGTCCGATCAACTCGGTAACCAGCAGCCCGGTGCCAAGTTTGCGCAGCATGGCGCGGAAATCGTCTTCTGGCCGCGTGAGGGTCGAGCGCAGTTCTAAGTTGTATGCGCCGCCCGCGTTGCCGGTGGACTTCATACCCAGCTTGCGCGCCGAGTAAGTGGCCAGAAAGTAGCCCGTAAGCCGCCCGCCGCTGACCACATCCCGCGTTAAGCCGCGCACGCCTTCTTCGTCGAACGGCGCCGATCCAACACCGCGCGGCACGTAGGGATCCTCGTGCAGGCTGATATGGTCAGCAAACACGGGTTTGTCCAGGGCATCGACCAAGAAGGACGCTTTACGGTACAGGGCACCGCCGCTGGCGGCCTGCACGAAGTTGCCAAGCAGTCCACAGGCAAGCGGCGCTTCGAAGAGCACCGGGACCCGGCGGGTCCGCAGCCGCCGCGCTGACAGGCGCGCAAGCGCGCGCCGTGCCGCGTATTCGCCCACCGCCTCGGGCGCGGCCAGCTCCGCCGGCACGCGCGCTGAGGTGTACCAGTCGTCGCGCTGCATGCCGCGCGCATCGCCGGCAATCGGCGCCACTGAGATCGAATGGCGTGAGTATGGATAACCGCCGACGAAGCCGCGCGTGTTGGCGAGCACGAAATGCCCGCTTGACGTGTACACGTTCGCGCCCTCGGAGTTAACGATCTGCGGGCTGACGGCGAGCGCCGCCCGTTCGCAGTCTCGCGCGATGCGGATCGCCGCCTCGGTGTCGATTTCCCAGGGGTGGAACAAATCGAGGTCCGGCGGCGTACGCTGCAGCGTATCCTCATCCGGCAGCCCCGCCGCATCATCCTCCGCCGTGAAGCGTGCCAGCTCATAGGCGGCATCCACAGCCTGCGCGATCGCAGCGGGGGCGAAATCTGAGGTCGAGGCATGGCCACGGCGCTTGCCAAGATAGACGGTCACCGCCAGCCCCTTGTCACGCGTGTGCTCGATTGTTTCCACCTTGGCCAGACGGGTCGAGACGGATAGCCCGACCGATTCGCTGACCTCCACTACCGCATCGGACGCCCCGCGCGCCCGCGCGCGTGCCAGCGCCTGTTCGGCCAGTTCGCGTAGTGCCTCGGCGGTAAAGGTAAATGGGCTTGCCATGCTTCGCATCCGCACGCAAGAGGGCCGCTATCATAGCCAGCACGCGGAAGCCGCCCAGTCGCGATGAAAGCCAAGCACAATCATGCGCTGCCAGCGCCCCTGCCCGAGAAGCCAAGCAAGACGCAGCGCAAACGCCAGATGCACGAGCTGCAGGCGCTAGGCGAGGCACTGCTGCGCTTGCCCGCTGCGCAACGCGAGCAGCTCGATCTGCCCGAGGCGCTGCGTGAGGCGTTCGCGAAAGCGGCGCACATTACCGCGCATGAGGCGCGCCGGCGACATCTGCAGTACATCGGGCGGCTGATGCGGTCCGTGGACCCGGAGCCGCTGTGGGAGGCAGTGGCGGCTGCCCGCGGTGCCTCACGGGCCGTCGCTGCGCGCATGCGGCGTTGCGAGCAGCTGCGCGATGCGCTGCTCGCCGATGACCGCGCGCTGACCTCGCTGCTGGCTGCACAACCGCAGCTCGATGCGCAGCGGCTGCGCGCGACAATTCGCGCCGCGCGTAAGGAGCGTGCTGCCGGCCAACCACCGCATCATGCGGGCGCCCTCTACCGCATGCTCCATGACACGTTGGGCCACAGCGATGAGAGCGCAACGACAGCATCCGGATGAATTGGTTGTCGGACTGGTGTCGATCTCCGATCGCGCCGCCGCCGGTGTATACGCGGATCAGGGACTGCCAGGGCTGCGCGCTTGGCTGCAGCGTGCACTGGCTTCCCCGTGGCAGGCGCACGAGCGACTGATTCCGGACGAACGCCCGCTGATCGAGCACACCCTCATCGAGCTGGTCGACCACATCGGCTGCGACCTGGTGCTGACCACCGGCGGCACCGGGCCAGCGCGTCGTGACGTGACGCCCGAAGCAACGCTGGCGGTGGCCACGCGCGAATTGCCGGGCTTTGGCGAGCAGATGCGGCGCATTTCACTGCAGTTCGTGCCGACAGCGATCCTGTCACGCCAGGTCGGTGTATTGCGCGAAACGGCCGATCACGCGGCACTGATCATTAATTTGCCCGGGCAGCCGAAGGCAATCGAGGAAACACTGGAGGGGCTGCGCGACGACAACGGCACCCTGATCGTGCCGGGCATTTTCGCCGCCGTGCCATATTGCATCCAGCTCATCGGCGGCCCCTATGTCGAAACCCATGAGGCGGTGTGCAAGGCGTTTCGTCCGAAGAGCGCGCAGCGTGTGCGCGCCGATTGACCTGAGCCGAAACTGGCGCCGCATCACGGTCTTTTTTTGTAATCCTGGAGGCGGTGTAGGAACCGCACTGACAGCGCGCCGACGAAAGCTGCGCGCAGACGCCCCTTTTTAAGGGCTCGTCCATCTGGCTGATCCCGAAAATGCGTACCAGCGAACGTCACCAGCGTCGTGCCGTCGCGGGGTGGAACAGTGAATGCGCGGGTCAATCCGCGCAATACGAAAACGAAAGGGACTCGGCCATGGATTTCGTTCGCAGCGACACGCGCCGTTACACGCAACTGCCACGTTTCTTTCGGTGGTTCTCCGCGCATTGCGTGTTGCGTCGACTCGACGAGTCCGACGCATATCGCGTTGCGCAGGCTTTGTCGCGGCCCGGCCATCGGCGCGGCAGCAACGGCAACCTGCCGCGCCATCCCAACCAAGCCGAGGCTTTCGTGCGCTCGGCGCAGGCCGACTGGCTGGCGGGCAGCCGCTACGTGCTGGCGGTCACGCGCAAGCAAACCCAAGAATTTGTTGGCTGGACCGAGCTGCGTAGCGCCGGCCCGCAGCGCTGGATGCTCGGCTGGTTCGTACAGCCGGAGCTAGCTGCCCGGCCGCTGGCGCGCGAGATCGTACTGGCCGCTGCCGATTTGATGTTTACCGCGCTTAACGCGCAGGCACTGTACGCGGAGTGCCCGTTTGGCAATGTGTCAATCGAGCAGCTGCTCACCGACGCCGGCTTTATCGAAATGATCCCTGCCGGCAGTCTCGATCCTGCCAACGGCCGGCCGCGTTTGTCGGGGCTGTTCGAACTCGGCCGCAGTGACTGGGAGACATTGCGTCGCACGCGTTTGCTGCCGACTGCGCTAGGCAGCCAGCACCAGCCCCTGGCGCTCGTTTAGGCAGCCGCGCCGCCGCGGCGTCCATGCAACGCCGAGGCACCCGCCGGCCCGGCAGCTTCCTCGGCAAACGCATAACGGTTCTTGCCGCCCTGCTTCGCCTTATACATCGCTAAGTCGGCTCGCTGCAGCAATTGCTCTAGGTCCCATCCATGCTCTGGCACCAGTGCGATACCCACGCTCGCCGACAGGGCTGTCGTCGGCCCGTGCGGAAGCTGCAGCGGCTGCGCGATCGCCGCCAACAGACGCTGGGCAATCCGCTCGGTGTCGACGTGCTGGCCAGCATCAGCCACCAGCACGGCAAATTCGTCGCCGCCTCGCCGTGCCACCGTATCGTGCGGCCGCATCGCTCGCGTTAAACGCACAGCGACCTCGCGCAGCACGCGGTCGCCTACATCGTGCCCGAAGCGGTCATTGATTTGCTTAAAGTCATCGAGATCGATCACGAATAGGGCGCAGCGCGAGTTGCGTAACGCCGCCGCCGCAAATGCCGACGCGGCCCGGGCAGCAAGCAGCCTGCGGTTCGCAAGACCTGTCAGCTCGTCATGATGGGCGTCGTGCAACGCTTCTTCCTCGCGCTGCCGGATATGATCGATATCGGTTAACACGACCACATACTCGCCTGGCGCAACCGCCCGCACCGTGACTTGGCACCACGCCACGGTCTGCCCGCTGGCGCGTGAGCCGCGCCGCACCTGCACCTCCTGCGTGGCTGCGCGGTCCTGCGTTCGAGCCGCGTCCGCAGCTGCTGCGATCGCCTCCCAGGTGTTGGCTGCCGCGAAGTAGTCCGCCAGCGGCGTGCGTGCCAAGGTAGAAGGATCTGCTTGAAGCAGCCCCAGGAACGCCTCGTTGCAGCGCGTCACCAACCCGTCTTTGACCACTGCCAGCGCCTGGCCCGCCGCGTCCAGAACCGTGCGCTCGACGCGCAGCGCCTCGATCAGACGACGCTCTCGCAGTTTTAGCACCGTCAGATCGGCATTCATCCCGATCGCGCCGGCGAACGCGCCGTCGCTGCTGTGCAGGGCAACGGCGGAGACTGAGACGATCCGGCGGCTGCCGTTTTTCGCCACGTGCACCATCTCGACGTCACGCAGCGGTTTGCCTGAACGCAACTGCGCCAGCGCTTGCTGGTACTCAGCTTGATGCGGCTGCGACAAAAAAAGCGTGGCAAGTGGCTGGCCGATCAGTTCCTCCGGCGCGTAACCGTAGATCTCGCGTGCGGCACGGCGGCTGACGAAAGTGAAATGGAGCTGCGCATCGCAGGCCCAGATCAGGCTCGTTGAGGCCTCCACCAGTGCGCGGTACTGAGCCTTGCTGCGACGCAAGCGGTCGATCTCCGACAGCTGCTGCGGCGAGGCGATCGTGTCAAGCACCAGCGTGCCGGCTGTGCTGAAACCCGGCGGCGGCTCCCCCGCAAAGGGCACGAAATAGCTGCGCACGACGATGCGGCCACCGTTGGCGGTCGTCCGACTGTTGATTAAGTCAAACGTCGGGCAGCCTCGCGCCGCGTTCTGCAGCGCGGTCTGCACATCCACGCGCGCCCCGTTGCGCAGCGCGAAGGCCTCGAACCACAGCGGCCGCTCATTGACTGAGCGCAGCATGCCCCAGCGACTAGGGTCTTCTCGCGCGGACGCATAAACGACACGCCCGGTGGGATCGACTAGCCAGATCAGGGCCGGCAGCTGCTGGGCTAGCTCTGTCAGCATCGTGGCGCCCGCCGGCGCCTCGCGCACGGGGACGATCGCCCCGACAACCGCGTCCACACCACGCGCCACGGCCACCACGCGCACCGTATGCGACTTGCCGTGCACGTCGATGAGCGACAGGCGCTCGTCAAACGGCGCACCGGTGGTGCGCGCCGCTTGCCAGACTGTGCTCGCGCGCGCCTGATCGCGGGACGCTGTGCAATGCGCCAGCGGGAAAGCGCCCCGATCCGCCACGTCTTTCCTTGGCGGCAGCCAAGCCGGCAGAAACAGCCTTCCCGCTTCATCGCGATACCAGCTCTCGCCCCTTAGCCCTCCCACGCCTGCGGCAAAGCGGCGCGCCTCGTCGGGTAGTCCGTTGGCCGCTTCTTGCGGCTGCAATAAAACGATCACGATGGTAGAACTCGCGCGCCCGGGTTCCAGCACGCGTACTTGCGCACTCCATGCGCGCGCGTCTGCACCTGCCAAGATGGGCCTCACCGTCACGCCCGATCGGTGGCGCGCGGCGCGCATCGGATCAAGTGCCACCGTCGGTTCCACCTGCAGGCAATCCTGCACGCGGCGGCCAATGAGCGTCGATGCTTCGCGCCCAAAGGCGGCTGCCGCAGCCGCGTTCAGATCTGTTATGCGGCTGTGCCGTACGAGGAGCACGGGATTGGGCAACACGCCGATCGCGGTCTTCCAGCCGAGGCGGCTGGGCGGCGTTCGCGATGCAGCGGCCACCGCGGGCCCCGCCTCAGCGGGCCCACGGCGCATCCCCAGCCACCAGACCGCTAGCAGCCAACCACCGAAGGCAAGCGCTGTGCTAAGCCCAGCGCGGAGCGCCAGTGCGCCAGCCAAACCCGCCCAGGCGGCCGCGAAGGGTCCGCGCAGCTGCGCGCGACCGCCGAATAAAAGCGCTTGCAGCAGGGCTGCTGTGCCGGAGGCGACCAGGCTGCCAGCTGGCGCCGCAACGGGCAGCAACATCGCCACCAGCACTGCCCACAACGCCCAATCGATCGCATGAGAGACGAGGTATGCCGGCCACCCCCAGGGGGGTAACGCACGCCCGCGGCAGCGAAGTGCCACCAGTGCGCGCAGCGCCAAATTGAGCCAGAAAACCGCTAGCCATATGAAAACGCCACTGCCGCTAGCCGCCGCCGTCCAGGCGCCCGCACCACCGAGCAACGCGCACACAGGCGCGCAGCGCAGCTCTCGCGCCAGGTATGTGCCAAGATCCCGGCTGCCGTCTGTCGCAGCGGCAGTACGGGGAGACGAAGACGTCGGTGCGGCCATCAACGCGTCAGGTCGGCGCGGGCGGCAGGGCTGCTTCTAATCTAATCCCGCACGCGTGATGCGATGCTACGGGGCGCTTCGATCAGCAGCAACCTGCGCCGGCAGTCCGCAACCATCCACGAAAGCCAGCAGCAACGTGCAGCGTCGCGAAGGAAACGTCGGCATGATGGGCTTTAGCCGCTTGTAAACGCGATCCAGCTCCTGCCGTTCTCGCGCGCCTCCCGTGGCCGCTTTGCCCTTTCGCCAACCGGCCGCTGCATGCGGGTTCGCGGGTCGCGGCATTGGCCGCTGGCTTAATGCGTACCTGATGCGCATGCAACTCTCGATCCGCCTGGCAGCGCCCACACGCTGCGCGGCAGATGCGAACCACAGTGTACGTCCGTCGGTCTGATCAGCGACGCGACCGTTCTTTTAGAGTAGGCGCGCAGCAGCGGACCGGGACACGCTACAGCGGCTGTAGCGCCTGCGCGCAGTTGGCACGCTCTGTGCTAGCGATTGTTCGCGCGCGTGTGCTGAAGCACGCCGCCTCTTCATCGGCCGTCTGCAGCGGCTTTCGGACCAGGAACTGGCGAGCGCCGGAGGCGATTTTGTCGCGCGCCGCGCTGCCGGTCTATCGGCCTAGCAAGTAACCGTGGTAGTCGACGACGCTACGCAGCGCATCCCCGATCATGGAGCGCTCAGACGCGGGCCGCCTTTTGGCATAAGCCGTGCAGGACTGGCGCCACCGTTGCGCGCTGCCGCCTACAATCGGCGTCACGGAGTAAACCATATGGCCGACGAAACGGACATTCCCACGCTGCGCCGCATCCTGCAAGAAAACCGCCGCATCGCGGTAGTTGGCATTTCGGCTGAATGGCACCGCCCTAGCTATTTTGTCGGCAAGTATCTGCTGGAGCACGGCTACACCATGATCCCCATCAACCCCAAGTACGGCGAGGTGCTTGGTCGGCAGTGCTTTCCGGACCTTGAATCGGCGGCACGCGAGGCGGGGCCAATTGACCTCGTGGACTGCTTTCGTCGCGCCGAGGATATCCCGGCGCTTGCCGAGCAGGCGATCCAAATCGGCGCCCGCGTGCTGTGGATGCAGCTTGGCATCGTCAACGAGGCCGCGGCGCGTCAAGCGCGTGCCGCCGGCCTGCAAGTCGTGATGGACCGCTGCGTGAAGATCGAGCATGCGCGCCTGTTCGGTGGTCTGAACTGGGTCGGCGTCAACACCCGAATTGTGTCGAGCAAGCGGCCGCGGCAGCTTCCGTACTGACAGCGAACATGTGACGGTGCCCCGAGCGCCGGCTAAAACGCTGACTTCCTTACTTATTTAACCGTCCTCACCGACCTCAGAAACGGCATGGACAGACAATTTGGCATCGAGACCCTGTGCCTGCACGCAGGCCAACTTCCGGATCCGGTCACCGGCAGTCGCGCGCAGCCGATCTACCAAACTACCAGTTACGTGTTTGACTCGGCCGATCACGCCGCGAGCCTTTTCAACTTGCAAACTTTCGGCAACGTCTATTCGCGTATCAGCAACCCGACCGTGGCCGTCTTCGAGGAGCGGATGGCGGCGCTCGAAAACGGCCGCGCGGCGCTCGCCACCGCCAGCGGCATGGCGGCCCAAATGACCGCGATCCTGGCGATCGTGCAGCCTGGTCAGCACATCGTCGCCTCCAGCCTGCTATACGGCGGTACCTACTCGCAGCTTGCGGTGACGCTTCCCAAAATGGGCATTGAGACGACGTTCGTCGACCCCGACGATCCGCAGAATTTCCGCCGTGCGCTGCGGCCCAATACGCGCTTAATTTATGGCGAGACGCTCGGAAACCCGAAGATCAACGTGCTGGACATCGAGGCCATTGCCGCAATCGCACACGAGGCGGGTATTCCGCTGGCGGTCGACAACACGATGGCAAGCCCTTATTTGTGCCGACCCATTGAGTGGGGGGCCGACATCGTGCTGCATTCAGCCACAAAGTTCATCGGAGGCCATGGCACCACATTAGGCGGCGTCATCGTGGAGTCAGGCCGTTTTGACTGGGGCAACGGCAATTTTCCAGACATGGTGCTGCCGTCAAAGGGCTACCACGGTGTGAAGTTTTGGGAAACCTTTGGTGATTTTGCCTTCACGATGAAGGCACGCTTCGAGGTGCTGCGCGTACATGGGGCAGCTTTAGCGCCAATTTCAGCCTGGCTGCTGCTGCAGGGCCTTGAGACGTTACACGTGCGCATGGAACGGCACGTGCAGAACGCGCGCCGCGTCGCCGAGTTCCTCGCGGCGCATCCGCGCGTGGCATGGGTCAATTGGCCAGGGCTCAAAACCAGCCCATATTATTCATTGGCCAAGAAGTATCTGCGCGCAATCGACGGCGAGCCGGGCGCCTCCAGCGTCATGACCTTCGGCATCAAGGGCGGGGCGGCGGCCGGCGAGAAATTCATCGACAACCTGCAGTTCCTCTCGCACCTGGCCAACATCGGCGATGCAAAATCACTGGTGATTCACCCAGCCTCCACGACGCACCGACAGCTCTCCGAGGAAGAGCAACGGGCTGCCGGCGTACTGCCCGAGATGGTACGGCTGTCAATCGGCATCGAGTCGATCGAGGATATTCTGTGGGATCTCGAGCAGGCCCTGGCCCGCAGCGGCTAGGCAACATCTGAATAACTTCCTGTCCGCCCCCACCGGGGCGGCGCCATGCTCGCTCGCGCCTTTTGCCTACTTCCTTTACTCTGTGTGGTTGCTCGCCGCGCGGACCGTTGCGGCTGCCACGCTGCTTGCAGCGGCTTATCAGAAGTCCCTTAAGCCTCAGTGTTTGCCGCCACCCAGCAGAGCTGCCACCTTGCCCGGCCGCCGCGCGGGCACGGCTTCTGCCGCTGGCTCAGGCACAGATGGCGGCTGCGCAAGCAGCGCTGGTTCGTAGGGTTTGTTGAAAAATTCCTCGCCCGGCGCAGGCGGCGACGCCGGGCGCGCCGGGCCTTCGCCGCGACCGCGTACCCGGCGCGCGAGCAAGACGGGAAGCGGCCGGATGTCGAACTTCAGCTTGGTCAACTTCTCGATTGCGGCCACCGCGCGCTCCTCCGCACCCGTCATCAGCGTGATCGCCAAGCCGGTGGCCCCGGCGCGTCCCGTGCGTCCGATGCGGTGCACATAGTCTTCCGGGTTGAACGGCACGTCGTAGTTGATAACAGCCGGCAGTTCGACGATGTCTAGCCCGCGCGCGGCGACGTCCGTAGCCACCAATACCTCGATGTCGCCGCGCTTGAAGGCGTCCAACGCCCGCGTGCGCTCCTCCTGCAAGCGATCACCGTGGATCGCATCAGCTTTCACGCCGGCTCTCTGCAGCTGCCGCGTCAAGCGCCGGCATACGACCTTTGCGTTCACAAACACCAGCACCTGCTTCATTGGCCCGCCGTCGCGCCCGTACCCGCGCAGCAGCGCCAGTAACGCATCGGTCTTTTCCGACTCATGGACCTTGAAAAACTCCTGCCGGATCAGGTCTGCCGTCGCGTTGCGGCGCGCCACTTCGATCACGACGGGCTCACGCAGGAAGCTCGCAGCCAGTTTTCTGATGTCGTCAGAAAACGTGGCCGAAAACATTAGGCTCTGCCGCTGTGACGGCAGCAGCTTCAGGATGCGCGAGATGTCCGGCAGAAAGCCCATGTCGAGCATCCGATCCGCCTCGTCCAGCACCACGATTTGCACCTGCGACAGCGAAGTATTGCGTTGCTGCAGGTGGTCGAGCAGCCGGCCCGGTGTGGCCACGACGATTTCGCAGCCGCGTCGCAAAACCTCCGTTTGCGGCTCCATGTCGACACCGCCATAGACGCAAGCCACCCGCAGCGTCGTCCGGGCAGCGTACTTTTTGAGGTTGTCAGCTACCTGCTCGGCAAGCTCGCGCGTCGGCGTCAGCACCAGCGCACGCACCGGATGACGCGCAGGCGAAGCACTCGTGTTCGCGTGCGGCAGCAGTCGCTGAATCAACGGCAGCCCAAAGCCAGCGGTCTTGCCAGTACCCGTCTGCGCCGCGCCCATCACATCCCGCCCAGCTAACGCCACCGGAATCGCCTTCGCCTGAATCGGCGTCGGCTTGACGTAACCAAGATCGGCGATCGCCGCTAGCAGCGCCGGATCCAAACCGAAATGGCTGAAATCCTTCGGATCAGACATACGTCGCCCGCAGATCGCGGATGAGCATCACCGGCTGTGCCTTATAAACCTGCCGTTTTTGCCGCGCAGATAACGCGGCCTCGCCAAGGCGTGGGCGAAGCAGCGACCCGTCATACGAATCGACTTCATCGTACGGCAAACGTGCGGCGGCAGCGTCGATGTGATCGCCAGCGACCCTCTAAATCCTTGATTTTCTTGGTGGGCCGTGTTGGACTCGAACCAACGACCAAGGGATTATGAGTCCCCTGCTCTGACCAACTGAGCTAACGGCCCAGCCACAGGCGCAGCCCATCGAACCGACCTCTCCGCTGCTGACGGCTGGCGCCCTTCTTGGCAT
>JANWXE010000008.1 GCA_025055385.1 Burkholderiaceae bacterium
GTGGCGGTCGTCTTCGGCTGCTGGACCAGCGTGTCGCGCAAGAGCGTGCTGCCGGTGTTCAAGGAGCTCAACCACCTGCTGTTCTATCCGGTGCAGTACGAGGGCGAGGAGCTGGAGAAAAACGTCTTTTACACCGGCGCGGCGCCCAATCAGCAGGCGATCCCGGCCACGGAATACCTGATGAGCAAGGAAGGCGGCGCGGCCAAGCGCTTCTTCCTGCTCGGCACCGACTACGTGTATCCGCGCACGACGAACAAGATTCTGCGCGCGTTCCTGAAAAGCAAGGGCGTCGCCGAGAAGGACATCGAGGAGATCTACACGCCGTTCGGGCACAGCGATTACCAGACGATCGTCGCCAACATCAAGAAGTTCGCCGCCGGCGGCAAGACCTGCGTGATCTCCACCATCAACGGCGACTCCAACGTGCCGTTTTACAAGGAACTCGGCAATGCGGGCCTGAAGGCCAAGGACGTGCCGGTGGTGGCGTTCTCCGTCGGCGAGGAGGAACTGCGCGGCGTCGACACCAAGCCCCTGGTGGGCCACCTGGCGGCGTGGAACTATTTCATGTCGCTGAAGAACCCGCAGAACGAGGCCTTCGTCAAGATGTACCGCGACTGGGCAGTCAAACAGAAGCTGCCCAATGCGGACAAGGTCGTCACCAACGATCCGATGGAGGCGACCTACATCGGCATCCACATGTGGAAGCAGGCGGTCGAGCAGGCCAAGACCACCGACATCGACCCGGTCATCAAGGCGGTGGCCGGCCAGACCTTCGACGCGCCCTGCGGCTTCAAGGTCAAGATGGACGAGAAGAACCACCATCTGCACAAGCCGGTGTTCATCGGCGAGGTGCGCGCAGACGGCCAGTTCAACGTCGTCTGGCGGACCAAGGGTCCGATCCGCGCCCAGCCCTGGAGCCCCTACATCCCGGGCAACGAGAAGAAACCGGACACGCCGGTCTGACGCGTACGACGGCGGCGCGCCTAGCGCGCGCCGCCGCAGGAGCTCCCATGCAGATGCTCTGGCGGACGATCTGCGCCGCCTGGATGGCGCTCGCGGCGCCGGCCGTGGCGGCCCTCGACCCAGCGACGCTGGCGCGCCTGGCGGCCGAGGACAGCGACGAAAAGGTGGCGGCCATCCGTTCGCTCGCCGCTGGCGGCGATGCCCGTGCCGCTGCGGTGCTGCGCGCGCTGCAGGACGATGCGCTGGCGCCGCTGCCGGACGGGCGAGGGGTGGCGATCGTCACGGACGGTCGCCTGCGCGATGCGGTCAGTGGCGCCGATCTCGGCCCAGCGCCGTCCGGGCTGGAGACGATCGTGATCAACAACCGCGTGCGCGGCGAGATCGCGGTCGCGCTCGCCGCCCTGCAGTTGCGGTCGGCCGACCGGCGCGAGCGGCTGGCGGCAGCGCGCGCGCTGCAGGGCGGCGACAACGAGGAGCTGCTGCCGGTGCTGGAAGCCGCGCTGGCGACCGAGCGCGACGAGCAGGTGCAGACCGCGCTGCGCCTGGCGGCCGCTTCGGTCGCGTTGGCCAGCCCGGAGGCCGAGCGCCGGCTGCAGGCGGCGCGGGCGCTGTCCGCCAGCGACGATCCGCAGGTGCGGCAGATGCTGGCGACGATGATCACGCCGGCCAAGGACGGCAGCTTTCCGGAGCCGGATGCGCGCGTGCGCGCGGCCGCGCAGGAGGCGCTGGCGCAGATCAACGCGCGCCTGCGCAAGACCGAGGCACTGGTGGCGCTGTTCTCGGGGGTGAGCCTCGGCTCGATCCTGCTGCTCGCCGCACTCGGCCTGGCGATCACCTATGGCCTGATGGGCATCATCAACATGGCGCACGGCGAATTCCTGATGTTGGGCGCGTATGCCACCTTCGTCGTGCAGTCGCTGTTCCGCACGTATTTCCCGCAAGCCTTCGACTGGTACGTACTGGCGGCGCTGCCGGTGGCGTTCGTTGTCACCGCCGCTGTCGGGCTGGCGCTGGAGCGCGGCGTGTTGCGCTGGCTGCAGGGGCGGCCGCTGGAGACGCTGCTGACGACCTGGGGCATCAGCCTGTTGCTGATGCAAGCCTGCCGCAGCCTCTTCGGCGCGCAAAACGTGGAGGTGGAGAACCCGCGTTGGCTTTCTGGCGGCATCGCGCTCGCCGGCGGCTACGTGCTGCCCTACAACCGCATCGCGATCATCGCCTTCGCCGCCATCGTGCTCGCGGCCGTCTGGCTGCTGATCTATCGCACGCGCCTGGGCCTGTTCGTGCGTGGGGTAACGCAAAACCGCGCGATGGCATCCTGCACTGGCGTGCCGACCGATCGCGTGGACATGCTTACGTTTGCGCTCGGCTCCGGCGTCGCGGGCCTGGGCGGTGTGGCGCTGTCACAGATCGGCAACGTCGGCCCTGACCTGGGTCAGTCCTACATCATCGATTCGTTCATGGTGGTCGTGCTAGGCGGCGTCGGCCAGCTTGCCGGCACCGTCATCGCCGCCCTTGGGCTTGGTTCAATCGCTAAGCTGCTGGAGCCGTGGAGCGGCGCCGTGCTGGCCAAGATTTTTGTGCTGCTCTTCATCATCCTGTTCATCCAAAAACGGCCGCAGGGGTTGTTCGCCCTCAAAGGCCGCTGGGTCGAGGCATGAGCATCGCGTCCACACCCATCGCCCCTGCCCCGACGCGGCTGTTCTCGCCGCGTGCGTGGGCTGCGTTACTGGCCACGCTGGCCGTGCTGCTGGTGGTGGTGCCGTTTCTGCATTTGGCGCTGCCGCCGCAGCACCCGCTGCATGTCTCCAGCTTCTGGATCACATTGCTCGGCAAGTTCTTTTGTTACGCGGTGGTGGCGCTCGCAATGGACCTGATCTGGGGCTACACTGGAATTCTCTCGCTTGGCCAGGGACTGTTCTTCGCGCTTGGCGGCTACGCCTTCGGCATGTATCTGATGCGGCAGATCGGCCGCGACGGCGTCTACCAGAGTGACCTGCCCGATTTCATGGTGTTCCTGGACTGGAAGGAGCTCCCCTGGTATTGGGTTGGCTCCGAATATTTCCTATGGGCGGCGTTCCTGGTCGTGGCCGTGCCTGGCTTGCTTGCTTTCGTCTTTGGCTACTTCGCCTTCCGCTCGCGTATCAAGGGCGTGTACTTTTCGATCATCACGCAGGCGCTGACCTTCGCCGCCATGCTCGCGTTCTTCCGCAACGATATGGGCTTCGGCGGCAACAACGGCTTCACCGATTTCAAGCGTATCCTAGGCTTTCCGATCACCGCGCCGCAGACGCGCACCGTGCTGTACGCCCTGTCGGCGCTGTACCTGTTTGGAGCGCTGTGTTTGGCCCGCTGGCTAGTCACCGGCAAGCTGGGTCGGGTGTTGGTGGCCATCCGCGACCAGGAGTCGCGACTGCTGTTCCTTGGCTACCGCACGCTGCACTACAAGTTGTTCGTGTGGACGTTGGCCGCGGTATTAAGCGGCATCGCCGGCGCGCTCTACGTGCCGCAAGTGGGCATCATCAATCCGAGCGAGATGAGTCCGGCCAACTCGATTGAGATCGCAATCTGGGCCGCTGTCGGCGGACGCGGCACACTGTTTGGGCCGGTGCTCGGCGCCTTTGCCGTCAACGGGGCGAAGAGCTGGTTTACGGTCGCCTGGCCGGAGTTCTGGTTATATTTCTTAGGCGCGCTATTCGTGTTTGTCACGCTGTTCCTGCCGCGCGGGCTGGTCGGCCTGCTGCAGTCGCTGCGACTGCGGCGTGCCGCGCAGCCTCCCACTGCCCACACCGTGCAGGCCAACGCATGAGCGACGCCAACGCCTCCATCGCCGCGAGCGCCTCCGCGTATGGGCATGTGCTGGACCGGACCCGGGTCGATACCTCCCATGGTCCGATTCTGTATCTTGAGGACATCACGGTCAGCTTCGACGGCTTCCGCGCCTTAAACGCACTGACGCTGACAGTGGACCGCGGCGAGTTGCGCTGCGTGATCGGGCCAAACGGTGCCGGCAAGACGACCATGATGGACGTCATCACCGGCAAGACACGGCCCGACGCCGGCCGCGCGTTCTTCGGGCAGAACTTCGACCTGCTGCGCTTGAGCGAGACGGAAATTGCGCAGATCGGCATCGGCCGCAAGTTCCAGCGCCCGACGGTATTCGAGCACCACACGGTGTTCGAGAACTTAGAGCTGGCGATCAAGGGCGACCGCCGCGTGCGCAGCGCGCTGCGCGCCCGCTTAAGCTGCGCGCAACGAGAGACGATTGAGCGCACGCTATGCACGATCGGGCTTGCCGACGAGCGCGACCGCCCGGCTGGTTTGCTGTCGCATGGGCAAAAGCAGTGGCTGGAGATCGGCATGCTGCTGGCGCAGGAGCCGCTGCTGCTGTTGCTAGACGAGCCAGTAGCAGGCATGACCGACGCCGAGCGCGAGCGCACCGCCGAGCTGATCCGATCGCTCGCCGGCACGCATTCGATCATCGTCGTCGAGCACGACATGGAATTCGTCGCCGGCATCGCGCAAAAGGTGACTGTACTGCACGAGGGCGCGGTGTTAGCCGAAGGCACGCTTGCGCAGGTGCAGGCCGATCCGCGCGTCATTGAGGTCTACTTGGGGCGCTGAAGCAGCGGAACATCCAATGTTGACCATCGAGAATTTGGACCAGTTTTACGGCGGCAGTCATATCCTGCGCGGCGTGTCGCTCGCGGTCCGCCCGGGTGAGTGCACGGTGTTGCTCGGCCGCAACGGGGCCGGCAAGACGACCTTGCTGAAAACGATCATGGGCCTGGTGCGTGCACGCAGCGGCGCCATTCGACTCGACGGCGAAGATCTGTCGCATCTGCCGCCTTACGAACGGGCGCGCCGCGGCATCGGCTATGTACCGCAAGGGCGGGAGATCTTTAACCGCTTAACCGTGGAGGAGAATCTCCGAATGGGCATGGCCGCGCGGCCGGCCGCCGCCGCCCGCCGCCTGCCCGAGCATGTGCTGGAGATGTTTCCGGTCCTCAAAAGCATGCTGAAACGTCGCGGCGGCGATCTGTCCGGCGGCCAGCAGCAGCAACTCGCCATCGCCCGCGCGCTGGCGGCCGAGCCCAAAGTCTTGCTGTTGGACGAGCCCACCGAAGGGATCCAACCTTCGATCATTAAAGAGATCGGCGCCCTTATACGCACGCTCGTGCGCGAACGCAGTTTAGCTGTCCTGCTGGTCGAGCAATACTACGAGTTTGCCGAGGCGCTGGCCGACTCGTATGCGGTGCTCACGCGTGGTCGGATCACACAGGCGGGAGACGCGGCGCAGATGCGCGCGCAAAACGTACGCGCGCTGATCGCAATTTGAGCGATGGCCTGGCAGGCACGTCTGTCGCTTGGATACCGGCGCCAGGGCAGCCGCACCGTGTGCGCGCGCCAGCATCAGGGCCCGTTACTTGTCCAAAAGGCGCTTTATCCGGAGGGGCCAGGCATCTGCCATAGCATCTTGGTGCATCCGCCCGGCGGCATCGCCGGCGGCGACCAGTTAACGCTTGACGTGGTATGCGAAGAGGATGCGCACGCGCTGCTGACCACACCGGCGGCAACGAAGTGGTACAAGTCGCTCGACGAGCCTGCGGCGCAGCACACGCGCCTGCAGATCCGCGGCGCGCTGGAGTGGCTGCCGCAGGAGGCGATCGTGTTCGACGCGGCGCAAGCGCGCACGCAAACGATGGTGGAGCTTGCCGCTGACGCGGCAGCGATCGGCTGGGAGATGACTGTGCTGGCACGGGGCGCGATGGGCGAGCGCTTTACCCGCGGCAGCTTCACACAGACTTTGCAACTGTACGAAGATGGCCATCTGCTGTGGCTTGAGCGCATGCGCCTCAACGGCGGCGATGCCCTGCTCGCCTCGCCCGTAGGCTTGGGCGGGGCGCGCGCCTGCGGCTGCCTGTGGGCCTATAGTGCCGCGCTGGACGACGCGGCGCTAGAGACGCTGCGGACGTCGGACGACACGCCCGCGCTGACGCGCCTGTCGCCGCGGCTGCTGGTGGCGCGGATGCTCGCCTCATCGATCACCGCGCTGCGTACCGCGTTCGAGCCGCTGTGGATGCGGCTGCGCCCGCTCGTTTTCGCCGGCCTGCCGCCGCAGCGGCCGCGCATCTGGGCGACGTAATTAGTCACTGGACCGGCGAGGAGGTAATGACCCGATGGACCTGACTCCCCGCGAGAAGGACAAGCTGCTGATCTTCACGGCCGCGCTGCTTGCCGAACGGCGCAAAGCGCGGGGACTGAAGCTCAACTACCCCGAAGCGGTCGCCTACCTGACGGCTGCCATCCTGGAAGGGGCACGCGAAGGCAAGACGGTGGCCGAGCTGATGACCTACGGCACGACGCTGCTGACGCGCGCCGACGTGATGGACGGCGTGCCGGAGATGATCCCGGACATTCAGGTCGAAGCCACCTTCCCAGACGGGACCAAACTGGTCACCGTGCATCAACCGATTCCTTAAGGAGAATGCCGATGCGAGATCGCTTTTTGCGCGCGGCGCCGGCTGCGATGGCGCTTGCCGTGCCCGCCGCGTACGCGCACAGCGGGCATGCGGAGGGATTCGCTGCCGCCTTCGCGCATCCGTTCGGCGGCATCGATCACTTGCTAGCG
>JANWXE010000106.1 GCA_025055385.1 Burkholderiaceae bacterium
GGACGCTTACGCGCAGGCGCGCGACTACCCGGCCGTCAAAGGCCCTTCGTATCTGTCGGTGCACCTGCGCTTCGGCACGATTTCGATCCGCGCGCTGGCCGCGTACGCGCACGCGCGCGCCGCGCAGTCCGCCGGCGCGGCGAGCTGGCTCTCGGAACTCATCTGGCGCGAGTTCTACCAGCAGATCCTGTATCACCACCCGCACGTCGTCTCGCGGGCGTTCCGGCCACAGTTCGACCGCATCGCGTGGGAGGACGACGACGCCGCTTTCGCCGCCTGGTGCGAGGGACGCACCGGCTATCCGCTGGTCGATGCCGCCATGGCGCAGATCAACCAGACCGGGTACATGCACAACCGGCTGCGCATGGTGGTGGCGAGCTTCCTGACGAAAGATCTGGGCATCGACTGGCGCCGCGGCGAGCGCTATTTCGCGCGTCAACTTAACGATTACGACCTGGCCTCGAACAACGGGGGCTGGCAGTGGGCCGCCTCCACCGGCTGCGACGCGCAGCCGTATTTCCGCATCTTCAACCCGGTCGCGCAGTCGAGGAAGTTCGACCCCGAGGGCCGCTTCATCAAGCGCTACCTGCCGCAACTGTCGCAGTTCACCGCCGAGGAAATCCACGCACCGTGGCTTGTGCCCGCGCAACGGCAACGGCAGGCCGGCTGCGTGGTCGGCATCGATTATCCGGCGCCCATCGTCGATCACGCGCAGGCGCGCGCCCGCGCCCTGGCGCGCTACGCGGCCGTCCGCAAGTAGGCGCCACAAAAGAAAACGCCCGCGATCGCGGGCGTTTTCGCAGGCCTTAGCGGCGGACTTACATGTCCATGCCGCCCATGCCACCCATGCCGCCCATGCCGGCGCCGCCGCCCTTTTCTTTCTCTTCGACGAGTTCGGCGACCATCGCGTCGGTGGTCAGCATCAGGCCAGCCACAGAAGCGGCGTTCTGCAGCGCGGTGCGGGTCACCTTGGTCGGATCAAGCACGCCCATCTCGACCAGGTCGCCGTACTCACCGGTCTGCGCATTGAAGCCGAAGTTGCCTTTGCCTTCGGCGACGCGGTTCACCACGACGCTCGGCTCGTAGCCAGCATTGGCCACGATCTGACGCAGCGGCTCTTCCATCGCGCGCAGCACGATCTTGATACCCGCATCTTGGTCGGGGTTGTCGCCTTTGAGGTTGGCGATGGCCTGCTTGGCGCGGATCAGTGCGACACCACCGCCTGGGACGATGCCCTCCTCGACTGCGGCACGCGTGGCATGCAGCGCGTCCTCGACGCGGGCTTTCTTCTCCTTCATCTCGACCTCGGTGGCGGCACCGACCTTGATCACGGCCACGCCGCCGGCCAGCTTCGCCACACGCTCCTGCAGCTTCTCTTTGTCGTAGTCGCTGGTGGCTTCCTCGATTTGCTGACGGATTGCCTTCACACGCGCCTCGATCGCCTTGGCGTCGCCCGCACCATCGATGATGGTGGTCTCTTCCTTGGCGATTTCCACGCGCTTGGCTTGACCGAGGTCCGCCAGCGTCGCTTTTTCCAGCGTCATGCCGGTTTCTTCGGCAATCACGGTACCGCCGGTCAAAATGGCGATGTCCTCCAACATCGCCTTGCGGCGGTCACCGAAGCCCGGCGCCTTCACCGCGCAGGTCTTCAGGATGCCGCGGATGCTGTTGACCACCAGCGTCGCAAGCGCCTCGCCCTCGACTTCTTCGGCGATCACCAGCAGCGGACGGCCGGCCTTCGCCACTTGTTCGAGGATCGGCAACAGGTCGCGGATGCTGCTGATCTTTTTGTCATGCAGCAGGATGTACGGGTTCTCCAGCACGCAGATCTGCTTATCCGCGTTGTTGATGAAGTACGGCGACAGATAGCCGCGGTCGAACTGCATGCCCTCGACGAGCTCCAGCTCGTTCTGCAAGCTCTTGCCGTCCTCGACCGTGATGACGCCCTCCTTGCCAACCTTGTCCATCGCGTCGGCGATGATCTTGCCGATCTCCGGATCCTGGTTGGCCGAGATCGAGCCCACCTGCGCGATTTCTTTGCTGGTCGTCGTCGGCTTCGACAGCTTCTTCAGCTCTTCAACTGCCGCCGCCACCGCTTTGTCGATACCGCGCTTCAGGTCCATCGGATTCATGCCAGCGGCGACGTACTTCATCCCTTCGGTCACGATTGCTTGCGCCAGCACCGTGGCCGTGGTCGTGCCGTCACCGGCCGCATCCGAGGTCTTGGAGGCGACCTCCTTGACCATCTGCGCGCCCATGTTCTCGAACTTGTCTTTCAGTTCGATTTCTTTCGCCACGGACACGCCGTCTTTAGTAACGGTCGGGGCGCCGAAACTGCGCTCCAACACGACGTTGCGGCCTTTCGGCCCCAACGTCACCTTCACCGCGTTGGCCAGGATGTTGACGCCACGCACCAGTTTATGGCGCGCTTCATCGTGGAAAAAAACTTGCTTCGCAGCCATCGAAATCCTCTCAATGTCGAAAACGCTGACTTAATCGCCTTTCGGATGTCACCGGCTACCAAACGGCAAACCCATTAGGCCGTGATGACACCCATCACGTCTTCTTCACGCATGACGAGGTATTCCTCGCCCTCGATCTTCACCGTCTGGCCGGCATACTTCCCAAACAGCACCTTGTCACCGACCTTCAGATCAATCGGGATCAGCTTGCCGTTTTCGTCCCGCTTGCCCGGACCGACGGCAATCACCTCACCTTGATCAGGTTTTTCAGCGGCGTTGTCCGGAATCACGATCCCGGAAGCTGTTTTGCGTTCCTGATCCAAGCGCTTGATGATCACGCGATCGTGCAATGGCCGAATTTTCATGAGGTCTCCTAGTTCAAGTCTTTGATTTGACTAGAAAAACAGACGACGCGGCGCACTTGAGCGATATCATCAGCACTCACCGCGATCGAGTGCTAATTGTAAGGATCGATCCCAGGGTCTTCAAGTGCAACCCTGCATTAGGAGGCCCCGATCTGCCGGGGGTCGATCCGGAGCCTGCCGGGCCGCCACGGCAGCGGGCGCAAAGTTGGCCTCGCCGACGCAAGCGCGTGGATTACGACCTTTATGCGATGCAGCGGAACGCCGGCGCACCGATAAACCGGACACAGAACTCGGGTTTTGGGTCGACAGACACGATGCCAGTTGAAGTCAAGTCGTTGTCGCAGAGCCCCTTGCCCCCGCGGCGGTTTGCTACGCAAAAGCATTTCGTGCACTCGCGGCTTAGCTTTACCCGTCTGGACATCCCAGAAGTTGAGGTCTTTGAAACCGCCGTGTCTTTTCCGGCCGATATTGACCCGCTTAGTGCGCACGACGCGCTCGCAAGCGTTTTCGGCCAGAAGGCTGGCTTCGGACAGTTCTTATTCCGCGCCGATAGCGAGACACCCGGACGCTTCTGGGTGCGCTCGGCTGAGCCGTGGACGCGATGGCCCGAGGGGGCGCTCAGCGCGCTAGAGCCGCGGCGGCGGGTGATTCAGCTCGCCGAGGGCCTGATGTACCACTTCAGCTTGACCGTTTGCGCGGGCGACGAACTGCCCGCAGAGAATGAAAAGCGGGTGGCCCCGTATGAGACCACCGAGCGCGTCCTGCACTGGCTCCACCAGCAGGCGCCCCTGTTTGGGTTTCGGCCGCTGATCGTCAACGCGGCGATGGCCGCGTTGCGCTTTAGCCACAGGGGACAACGCTACCGTGTTCCGTATGCCCGCATTGACGGTGCGCTGCAGGTCGCGCATGCCGAGCGCCTGCGCCGCCGCATCTTAAAGGGGTTTGGCTATTACCGGCGCACCGGTATTGGCATGCTCGAGCTGTCGGCGTAGGCGGCCCCCAGGGCTTGAGGACCGCCCCGCGGACCCCCACCATAGTGCAGCGAGGAGGTTGCCGATGATTGACACGACCGCCGACCGTTTCACGCGTGACGTGATCGAGGCTTCGCGAGAACGTCCGGTGCTGGTGGACTTCTGGGCACCGTGGTGTGGTCCGTGCCGCGCGCTCGGACCGCTGCTGGAGAAGCTGGAGCGGGACTACAAGGGGCGCTTTGCGCTCGTGAAGGTCAACTCCGATGAAAACCCGCAGTTGTCGGCGCGCTTCCATGTACGCAGCATCCCGTATGTAATCGCCTTCGTCGACGGCAAACCGGTGGATGCGTTCGTGGGCGCGCTGCCGGAATCGCAACTGCGCGCTTTCATCGACCGCCTGATCCCGAATCCAAGCGAACTGGAACGCCGCAAGGCTGCGCAGTTGGTTGACGCCGGCCAATTCGCAGCCGCAGCCACGGCGTTGCGCGCGGCCATCGCGCTGGACCCGGACAACGATGCCGCCCGCGCCGATCTGGTGACGCTGCTGCTGGACCGCATGCCGGAGCAACCCGATGAGGCGCGCTTGCAGGAGGCCGAGCAGGTGCTGGCAGCTGTCTCGCGGCGCCATCAGAACGAGCCTGTTTTTAGCGCGTTGCGTACGCGTCTGGCGGCGCTGAAAGAAAGCGCCCGCCTGCCCGGGCTTGCTGAGCTGCAGGCACGCGTCGCAACAGCCCCCGATGACCTCACGGCGCGTCTGCAACTTGCGCAGCGGCTGATTGCGCAGCGGCAGTTCGAACCGGCGCTCGAGCAGCTGCTTGCAATCGTTGAGCGGGACCGCCGCTTCGGCGATGAAATCGGCCGCAAGACGATGCTTGCGGTCTTCGAGATGCTCGCCGACCAGCCGGAGCTTGTCGCGCGCTACCGCCGCCGCTTGTCGGCAGCCCTACATCGCTAAGAGGCTCACAGCGCCTGCAGCGCCTGCAGGACAACCGATCGTGTCAGCAGCTCCGGTAAGACCTGCGTGCTGCCGTCTGGCCGGTATAGCACATACAGGGGCACGCCGTTGCGTTGAAAGCGCGCCAGCTCACGCGTAATCTCCTCATCGCGGTTGGTCCAGTCGGCGCGCATCGGCACAACCCCTTTTTCGGCGAAGGCACGCAGCACGCTGTCGCTCGTCAGCACGAGCCGCTTGTTGGCCTGGCAGGTGATGCACCAAGCAGCGGTGAAATCGACGAACACCGGGCGGCCGGCAGTCAGCGCGCGCTGCATCGCGGCTTGGCTCCAAGGCTGCCAGGCGTCTTCTTGCACGAGATCAGCCGATGCGCCGGCCCGCGCCCGCGGTGCAGTGGGTGCTTGTGTAGCCAGCGCAACCGCGTACAAACCAAGGGCCGCTGCCCCGGCGGCTAACCAGCGTGCGCCCCGCGCCCCCTGCTGGGACAGCCCAAGGGCCCACGCCGCCAGCCCCAGCAGCACGAGTGCGGCAAGCGTCAGACCGAGACCATCGGCGCCGATCTGCTGCGCCAGCACCCACAGCAGCCAGACGACAGTGCCGAACATCGGAAATGCCATCGCCTGCTTGAAGCGCAGCATCCAAACGCCCGGCCGAGGCAGCCGGGCAAGCAGCCGCGGCCAAAGTGTCAGTAACAAATAAGGCGCAGCCATCCCAGCGCCCAGCGCGGCAAATACCGTCAGGGCCACCGCCGGCGGTTGCGTCATCGCGTAGCCCAGTGCGGCCCCCATGAACGGCGCCGTGCAAGGCGCGGCGACCACGACGGCCAGCACCCCGGTGCCGACGCTGCCGGCCAGCGAGTCGGGCCGCAGGTCGCGCGCCGCCCGCAGGTTCGCAAGGCCGCTGCCCCAGCTGACCTCGAACGCGCCCAGCAGGTTTAGCCCGATCACGAAGAAAAGCGCTGCCAGCGCCGCCACCACCGCCGGCGTCTGCAGCTGGAATCCCCAGCCCAGCTGGGTGCCCGCTGCGCGCAGCACCAAAAGCAGCGCTGCCAGGGCGACGAAGCTTGCAACCACCCCAGCGGCGTAGGCGAACCCATGCGCGCGCAGCGACGGATGCGCGATGCGTGCGGCATCCTCAGCCCGCTGATGCTGCACCAGCGACAGCAATTTGAGGCTTAGGACAGGGAACACACAGGGCATCAGATTAAGAATCAGACCGCCAAGGAAAGCGCCGCCCAGCGCCAGCCATAGCCCGAGCCCCGGCTCCCCGGTGATCGCCGCAGCGGCTAGGCTGGCCTCGGCAGCCGGGACCGAACCGGCGCGCAGCGGTACATCGATCTGTCCGGCCCAGCCGCCCCGCTCGGCGTTAGCCGGCCCGCCTTCGGCCACCAGCACCCCCTTTAAGCGGTGGAATTGAGGCGCCACCGGACGGGTCGCGGTCAGATACAGAGCCACCCGCCCTTCGGCGATGCGCACCGGCTGAGGTGCCGCAGCCTCGATACGACCCTCCTCAAGCGGGAAAAACTCGAAACGACGCGCAGAGCCGCGCACGGCAAACGCGAGTCGGATGCGGTCGTCCTCGATCGTCGCCTCAGCCCCCGGCAGCGCCAGCGGCTGTGGCACCTGCGCGCGCGCGTGCGCAAACTGCGAGGCCCAGCGCGAAGGGGCGGCGTCCGCGCGTACCGGCAGCGCCAGCTTCAAGTCCGCCCCGTCTGGAATGCAGATGTCCTTGCAGATCAGCCAATCGGCGCGTGCGGCAAGCGTCACCGCCTCACCCAGGGCGAGTGTGGCCGGGGGCATCAGCTCCGCCAGCAGCAGAACCTCGCCCTCATAGCCGTAATTGACCAGCGGCCCCACGCGCAGCCGTTTTGGCAGCGGCCAGTTTAGCGGCGATGCGCGCCAGCCCGCCGGCAAATGCCAGGTGATTCGCGTCGGCAGCCCGGAGTCGCCCGGCACCTGCCAGTAGGTGTGCCAACCTTCATCGTGCTTAATCCGCAACGCCACCGACAGCGGCTTGCCTGGGACGATCGCGTCAGTGGCGGCAATCAGCTCTGCCTGCGCGTGTTCAGTACGCACCGGCTGCGCCAGGGCCGCCGCGGTAAACAGCGCCACGGCCGCGCACAAAACGCCTTCACACCAACGCGCCGCCATGCGCGTTCGAGTCGCCCTGCCCTGCTCTGTCCGCACAGCTAGCTGCGAGCCAATGCGGCGAATGCTTCTTGCGCCGCAGCTAACGTCGCCTCAATGACGCCATCGTCGTGGGCAGCGGAGACAAAGCCGGCCTCGTACGCGGAGGGCGCCAGGTACACGCCGCGCTCCAGCATGGCATGAAAGAAAGCGTTGAAGCGCGCCTTGTCGGTTGCAAGCACCTGCGCGTAATTCGTCGGCACCTGCGGCGCAAAATAAACGCCGAACATGCCGCCGACCGAGTCAGCGCAGAACTGGATCTCAGGATACGCCTGCGCTGCCCGCATCAGCCCTTGGACAAGTTTGCGCGTCTGAGCGGTCAAATGCTCATAGAAACCCGGCGCTTGGATCAACCGAAGGGTGGCTAGCCCGCAGGCAACCGCCACCGGATTGCCCGACAGCGTGCCCGCTTGATACACAGGGCCCAGCGGCGCCAGCTGCCGCATGACTTCAGCGCGGCCACCGAAAGCCGCCAGCGGCAGGCCACCGCCGATGACCTTGCCCAGCACGGTTAAGTCCGGCGTGACCCCGTAGAGCGACTGCGCGCCGCCGAGCGCGACGCGGAAGCCCGTCATTACCTCGTCGAAGATCAGCAAGGCTCCATAGCGCGTGCAGAGCTCGCGCATCGTGCGCAGGAACTCGGCGCTAGCGCGCACCAAGTTCATGTTGCCGGCAATCGGCTCGACGATCACACAGGCGATGTCGTCGCCATAGCGGCGAAACGCATCCTGCAGCTGCTCGCCGTCGTTATAAGACAGCGCCAGCGTGTGCTGCGTCACCTCCGCCGGCACCCCAGCAGAACTTGGGTGACCAAACGTCAGCGCACCTGAGCCGGCTTTAACGAGCAGGCTGTCGGCATGCCCGTGATAACAGCCTTCAAACTTAACAATCATCCGCCGGCCGGTTGCGCCGCGTGCCAGCCGCAGCGCGCTCATCGCGGCTTCCGTACCCGATGACACGAGGCGGACTTGCTCCAGCGACGGCACCAGCCTCAGCAGCTCCTCGGCCATCAGCACCTCGGCCTCGGTGGGGGTCCCAAAACTGAGCCCACGCGCCGCGGCCTGCTGCACGGCAGCCACCACCTCCGGATGGGCGTGACCGACGATCATTGGCCCCCAAGAACCGATGTAATCGATGTAGCGGCGCCCGTCTGCATCCCAAAAATACGGGCCCTCGGCCCGCTCGATGAAACGGGGCACGCCTCCGACTGCGCGGAAAGCGCGCACAGGCGAGTTCACGCCGCCAGGCGTGCTGCGCTGGGCACGTTCGAATAGGCGCTCGTTTTGGCTCACCGAGTCGGCGCTCCTGGCTAAAGGTTGCGCGGCACAAGAACCCCGTCGGCCATGCGGGCTGAATGCAATACGGGATAGCCGGAAATTCGCCCGCTTTTCAACACACAGGATATGATGCAGCGCCCGCAGTATCTTATCGAAAACCTTGAAGATTCCGGCGGATGACAGCAGCGACCGCACAAGCAACCCGAACCTGGATGTGCCTTATCTGTGGCTGGATTTATGACGAGGCGGCTGGCCTGCCTGAGGAAGGCATTCCACCCGGCACCCGCTGGGAGGATTTGCCGCCCAACTGGACCTGCCCGGAGTGCGGCGCCCGCAAGGAAGACTTCGAGATGGTCGAAATCTGACGGCCGCCGGCAGCCCCTGCCGCGGCTGGCCCGCGTTGCCTGCAAAGGCGCGCAGCGATGAAAGGAGCGATCGATGTCCGGGCCGGATTTCTCTGATCTCCGCGGCAAAAAGGTGATGGTGATCGACGACTCTAACACCATCCGCCGCAGCGCCGAGATTTTCCTGACGCAGGCCGGCTGCCAGGTCATCCTAGCGCAGGACGGCTTTGAGGCACTGGCCAAGATTCATGATCACGAGCCGAACATCATCTTCTGCGACATTCTGATGCCCCGGCTGGATGGCTATCAAACCTGCGCGTTGATCAAGCGCAGCCCGCGCTTTGCGCGCACCCCGGTGGTGATGCTGTCCTCAAAGGACGGCTTGTTTGACCGCGCGCGTGGGCGCATGGTCGGCTCCAGCGAGTATCTGACGAAGCCCTTTACCAAGGACAGTCTGCTGTCGGCGGTGCGGGCGTTTTCTCTGAGCTGAAGGCAACGGCACTTGGAGGTCTGACTGATGCCGATTAAGAAAGTCCTGGTCGTCGACGATTCACCGACCGAACGCTATTTCCTGACCGAACTGCTGACGAAACACGGCTACGTCGTCTCCGCGGCAGAAAACGCCGAAGAGGCCGCGATTAAGATCAAAACGCAACCGCCCGATCTGATTTTGATGGACGTCGTGATGCCGGGGCAAAATGGCTTCCAGTTCACGCGCGCCCTGACGCGCGATCCGGCCACCCAGCACATCCCGATCATCATGTGCACCAGCAAGAACCAGCAGACCGATCGCATCTGGGGCATGCGGCAGGGTGCGCGCGACTACCTGACCAAACCAATCAAGGCAGAGGAATTGCTGGAAAAGATCGCCGCTCTTGGCTGATCAGAACGCGATCGGAACGCGATGGACACCGGCAGACAACGCGGCAAGCTGCGCGAGTTCTCGCTGCAACTGGCCGAGCGCATCAAGGCCGCGCCGCAGCAGTCCGCGCAGCCGCTGCGCCTGGCGGTGCGCGCGGGCAGCGATAGTTTTTTGATTGACATGACGGCCGCCGGGGAGATTGTGCCGCTGCCAGATGTCGTACCCGTCCCATGGACGCGGCCCTGGTTCCGCGGCCTGGCCAATGTGCGCGGCCGCCTCATCGGCGTCATCGACGTGGCGCAGCTGGCTGGGCGGCCGCCGCTGCCGGCAGAGCAAGCTCGTCAGCTGCTGGTGTTCAGCCCCGCCTTGAAGGCTGATGCAGGCATCCTGGTGACGCGCGCCTTCGGGCTGCGGAATGCGGCGGAGTTGCAAGCACTGGATGCCGAAGACCGAACGGCCCCACCGTGGGAACGACAGCGCTACCGCGACCTCGATGGCACGGTGTTGACCGAACTGGATGTCGCGCAGCTAGTCACGAGCGAAGCGTTTACCCATATCGGCACGTAAGGGTGCACTTGCAGCGCACAGGCAGTGCAGGAGAGCGTACGCGACAACTAGGCACTGAGGAATCAGATATGGCACTGGATCTGGGATGGAGCTGGCGCAAGAAAGAACAGCCGTCGGCGCAGGATGGCTCCGAGGGGGCTTTTGCCCTCACGGAGTTCGCGCCGGTCGACAGCCCCGCAGCGGGCGCACCAGCACCGGCGCGGCCGCCGGGCACACAGCGGCTTGCGCGGCCAGTGCGGCGCACTGCTGATGGTCATTTGCTAGACCGCTTCATCGCCTGGAAATTGCCGTTGATCGGAGACAAGCCGGTCAACGTTCAGATTCAGTCACTGCTGATCGTGCTGGCCACGTTACTGCTGCTGGTGGCCGCGGTCGTGGCGATCGACGTCAGGCAGGCCACCAACGGTACGCTGCAGGCCGAAATCGTCGGCGACACGCTGATGCATACGCAGCGGCTTGCGAAGGCCGCCACCAACGCAATTAGCGGCAACACCACGGCCCTGGCTGAGCTGCGCGACAGCCGCGACCGCATCGCGGCCAACCTGGCCGCACTGGAAGGCGGCGACCCGGGCCGCGGCCTGTCACCGTCGTCGGCGCACATCCAGCCGCTGATTGCGCGCGTGCTCGAGCGGTGGAAAGCGTCAGAGGCAGCCGCGTCCACGATCATCGCGAATGAAAAGACGCTGCTGGCTTTCGGCACCGTAATCAAGCGCATCAATGAGGTCTCGCCGAAGCTGCTGCAGCTGACGGAGGAAATTGCGGCGTTAAAGCTGCAAAACAACGCCCCAGCGCGTGAGATCGCCGCCGCGGGCCAGCTCGTGATGCTGACCCAGCGCCTCGGGCGCAGCGCCAATTCGTTAATCAGTGGCGACGCCGCAAGCGCCGAGGTCGCCCTCACACTGGGACGCGATGTGGCGCTGTTCCGCGACCTCACCCAAGCGCTGCTTACGGGCAATGAGACGCTGCGCATCGCGCCGGCGACCGACGCTGAAACCCGCGCACGCCTGCAGGAGCTAGCCCGCACCTATGCCGAATTGCAGTCCGCCGTGGGTGGCACGCTGTCGAACCTAGCCGCGCTGGTGCAGGCCAAGGAGGCGGAGCTAGCAATCCTGCGCGATTCGGAGTCGCTGCGGCAGATGGTCACCGACTTGCAGCAGCAATACCGCAAAGAACTGGACGAGCGCCGTATCAACTGGATCCTGATGGGATTGCTCGGCCTGCTCGCCCTTGCTGCCGCAGCGCTGATCGCCAAAGTCTTGATAAACGATGTGCGGCAACGTGCCCTGGAAGCAGAACGCCAGCGCGCCGAGGCGAAGCGGCAGGAAGAGGAAGCCAAACGCATCAACGAACAGAATCAGGCGGCAATCCTGCGGTTGATGAACGAGCTGCAGGAGGTAGCCGACGGTAACCTGACCATACAGGCCACAGTGACCGAGGACATCACCGGCGCGATCGCCGACTCAGTCAACTACACGGTGGAAGAGTTGCGCGGCCTTGTCAGCCGCATCAACGATGCGGCCGAGCAGGTTAGCGCCGCCTCTGCCCAAGCGCGCGACATCGCCACTCGGCTGCTGACGGCCTCCGAGGCGCAGTCACGCGAAATCAAAGAAACTGGTGAGAAGGTGCTGCGCATGGCGGCGCAGATCAACGAGGTATCGAAAAGTGCGCTGGAGTCGGCCCGAGTGGCGCGCACCTCGGTGGAAGCCGCAGAACGGGGCCAGCGGGCGGTGTACAACCAGATTGCGGGTATGAACGAGATCCGCGAACAAATTCAAGAGACTGCCAAGCGCATTAAGCGGTTGGGAGAGTCGTCGCAGGAGATCGGCGAAATCGTCGAGCTGATCACCGACATCACCGAACAGACTAACGTGCTGGCCTTAAATGCCGCCATTCAGGCCGCCAGCGCCGGCGAGGCAGGCCGTGGCTTCTCAGTAGTGGCCGAGGAGGTGCAGCGTCTGGCCGACCGCTCCGCCGAGGCGGCGAAGCAGATCGGCGCGTTGGTGCGTACGATCCAAACCGACACGCAAGATGCGGTCGCCGCAATGGAAAAAAGCACGCAGGGGGTGGTGGAAGGCACCAAACTATCGGATGCCGCCGGCACGGCGCTAGCCGACATCGGCCGGGTATCACGCCAACTGGCCGACCTCATCGAACGCATTGCCAACACAACGAGCGAGCAGGCCGAGTCCGCCGGTGGGGTAGCGCAGTCAATCGAGCGCATTCTTGCTGTTACCGATCAGACCGCACAGGGTACGCGGCAAGCGGCGCAGTCCGTTGGCCAGCTTGCGATGTTGGCACGCGAACTGAAGGCATCGGTTGCTCGATTCCGCGTCAGCTGAACACCGGGTCTGTTGGATAAACATGGAATCGCGCGACCTTGACCCGCTGCAGGACAGCACCACCGACATCGCGCCGCTGGCATGGGTGATCGACGAGATCCGGTCATCGCTTGCGCAGGCGGTCGATGGCCTGAAGGCCTACTTGGCCAACAAGCAGGATGCGCAGCGCCTGCGCGACGCAGTCACGCACGTGCACCAGTGCGGCGGGGCATTGCAGGTGCTCGATTTGCGCGGGGTAGCGCTGGTAACCGACGCGATCGAACATGCGCTGCGGCGTTGGGAATCCGACCCGAAGGAATGTGTGCCATCGGCCGTACATACGGTGGAGACAGCTGCTGCCGCGGTGGTCGCATACTTAGACGGACTGCTGGCGGGGCAGCCAAACCAGCCGCTGCGGCTCTTCCCGTACTACCGGGATGTGCAGCAGCTTACCCAGGCTGAGCGCGCCCACCCTGCTGACCTGCTGTTTCCGGACCTGACGCGCCGTCCACCTCTTCACCGACTCGAATCGCGCCCGCTGACGACTGACCAGCTGCGCGTCCGGCGCGTGCGTTACGAGGAAGGCCTGCTCGGCTTTTTGCGCGACCCGGAGAATGCGCGGGCGCGGGCGCAGATGCGTGACGCGCTGGCCGATCTCGAACAGCTGCCGTTGCGGGGTTTAACACGCAGTTTCTGGTGGGTGGTGCGCGGGTTGCTTGAGGCGGTGGCGGCGCGCCAGGTGCCCGTAGATACGGATCTGAAACGCGTACTGGCGCGGCTGAACCTGCAGCTGCGGCGCCTAATCGAAGGCGGCGCAGCCGTCGCCGAGCGGCTGATGATCGATGCCCTGTACTACGTAGGACGCGCCGACGACGGGCTGCCGCGCGTCGCGGAGATCAAACGCCTGTACGGGCTGCCTGCGTTGATCCCGCCGGACTTCGAGCGCCCCAGTCTGACGACGATCGACGCGGAGGCAATGCGAGCGCTCAAGGAGGCGCTCACGCAAGCGAAGGCCTTGTGGGCGGCGGTGGCCAGTGGCGCCGACGGCTCAAAATTTGGCGTTGAAATCCGCGCAGCCTGCGCCGCGGCCCGGCGGCTGCAAGCCGACGCCATTGCCCGCGTGCTCGAGACCATCGACGGGGTGACCCGCGATTTCGGCCGGCTAGCCAGCAGCGTGCGCGAGACGTTAGCGCTGGAGGTGGCCGCTGCGCTGCTGTTCGTGGAGCTCGGGGCCGAACAGTTGCCCCGACAAGACGAGGAATACGCGGCCCGCGCGCAATCGGTCATTGACCGGTTGCAAGGCGCCTTTGCCGGCGCGGCGCTGCCTGACTCTGCCCCGTGGTTGTCGGAGCTAGCGCGCAAAGCGCAGGACCGCCTCACGATGGCCACCGTCGTCAAAGAGACGCTGGCCACCCTGCGCGAGATTGAGACGCGTCTGGACCGGTTCTTTCGCCAGCCGGCCGAGCGAGGCGAGTTGGCCGCCACCTTGCCACTGTTTGACCAAGTCTGCGGCGTACTGGCCGTGCTGGGCGCAGACGATGCGGTGGACGCCCTGCGCTCGGTGCAGGCCTCCGTGCGCGCATTTGCCGAGGCCGAAGCGCCGGCGAAATCCGAAGAATTCGCACGCATTGCCGGCAACCTGGGCGCAATCGGTTTCTTCGTCGAATCACTGGCGCGGGATGCGGGGCGCCCGCGCGGCACATTCCGCTACGACCCAATTAGTGGTGTCTTCTCGGCTGATCTGACGCGGCCGGAGCAGCAAGCTCCAACCGATGAAGAGGAGGCGGTGCCGCCGCCGATTGAAGCACCAAGCCCCGAGAACATCGAGACCACGCTTGCGCAGCATCTGGCCCTTGCTCACTCGCTGGCCGAGCGCCTCGTGCAGGATCCTGGCGACGGCACGGCGCTGGAGAACCTCTCGCGCCTGCTGCCGCAGATGGCCAACGAGGCCGAGTTAATCGACGACGCGACGCAGAAAGAGCGCATTGCGCGCGCTTCGCTGCAGTTGACGCAGTTTGCCGCGGCCCGTGAGCCGCAGGCGGCCCGCGCGTTGGCCGCGCTGCTGCGCCCACCGGCTGCGCCGCCGGTGCCTGCGCCCAGCGCACCGCTGCCGGAATCGGAGGCAGCCGCAGACCGCGAGCTGCTGGACATCTTTATTGAAGAGGCGAACGAAGTCCTGACCGCGCTGGGACCCCACCTGGCGTCGTTGCGCGCCGCCCCGGATGATCGCGCCACGCTGACCACTGTGCGGCGTGCCTTTCATACCCTGAAAGGGTCAAGCCGCATGGTCGGGTTGAAGGACTTTGGCGAAGGCGCGTGGGCGATTGAGCAATGCTTCAATTTATGGCTGGCGCAAGAGCGCCCCGCCACCGAGGACTTGCTGCAGTTGGCGGCCACCGCGCATCGACTGATGCGAGAGTGGATCGCCGCCATCGCCGCGCATCCGCGCACCGCCATCGACGTTGGCGAGTTGGTTGCCGCTGCGCAACGCGTTCGCGAGGGCGCGCCGTTTGAGTACATCTCGCCGGAGCCGCAGCCGCCAAAGGCCCTAGGCAGCGTGGACGCACCTGAGACGACGGCCGCGCTGCCCACGCCAGAGCCGGGCAGCCTCGGGATCGATGCCGACACGCCCACGATCTTGTCCGAGACGCCGACGGCTGTTCGACCCGCCGCCCAAGCTGCGCCAGCGGCCGAGGAGCTGAAACGCATCGGGCCACTGGAGATTAGCCGCGGCTTGTATTCGGTCTTTCTAAACGAGGCCGACGAGACGATTCGCACGCTAGCGCAGGACATCGCTGAATGGCGCTTCGAACCGCAACGCCGGGTAAGCGCGCTTGCTGTGCGCCACGCCCACTCGCTGGCGGGCATTGCCGCCACCGTTGGGCTCGCTCCATTGTCGGCGCTTGCCGATCCGCTTGATGACCTACTGCAGGAACTAGACCGCCAGCCGCACCCGCCGGTCCTGTCGCCGGCGCAGTTTGACGTGCTGGAGCGCGCCGTTGAGCGGATGGGCGCGATGCTGCATCAGTTTGCCGCCGGGCTCTACCCCGACGAAGCGCCGCTGGAGGCGGCCGCCGTGCTCGAGCTGGCAAGGGTGGTGCGGGCGGCAGCGGCTGCAGCGGGCGCACCGACTCCCCCGCTGGCGCCCGACCCGGCCGGGCTGCCGCCCGCGCCCGAGATGTCGGCAGCGCCAGCTGTGACGGATGACATCGAGGTCGACGCCGCGGTGCTGCAGACCGAGCTGCCGGTGGCCGAGGAAGTCGACACAGAAGCCTGGCTGGCGGCGCAGGCCGCGGCGCAGCATGCAGATGCCGCCTCCACACCCGCCGAGGAGGAACGCCGCGCCTTCGCAACCGACGACATCGATCCGGACCTGTTGCCGGTCTTTATCGCCGAGGCGAACGACTTGCTGCCGGCCATCGCCGCCGGCCTGCGCGCGCTCGCCGCCAATCCGAACGACCGGGCAGTGGCACGTGAGTTGATGCGACAGCTGCACACCGCCAAGGGCAGCGCGCGCATGGCCGGCGCAATGCGCATCGGCGAGCTGGTGCACGACATGGAGACCCGCATCGAGGCGGCGATGAGCCTGGCGAGCGTGCCACCTGTCGTCATCGAGGATCTGTTAAGCCAATACGATCAGGTGCACGCGCTGTTTGACCGCCTGCAGCATCCGCATTCGGCTTCGCCAGCACCTGCGGCAGAGGCAGCGGCGTCTGCACCGCTCGCACCGGTGATTGAACTGGCCGCCAAACGGTCCGAACCACCGGCGCAAGCGGCTCCGGAGACGCCGCAGGCCGCCGCGCCGGCGTCAACACCCGTGATCCGCGTGCGAGCGGACTTGCTTGATCGGCTGGTTGACCAGGCTGGCGAGGTCGCCATCGCGCGGGCGAAGCTCGAAAACGAAGTGCATACGCTGAAAGCCGCGCTGGCAGATTTAACCGAGAATGTGGCGCGGCTGCGTACCCAGCTGCGGGAGCTGGAAATTCAGGCCGATGCGCAGATTCAAGCGCGTGCCGACCAGCTGGCTAAGGATGCGTCCACCTTCGACCCGCTTGAATTCGACCGCTACACGCGCCTGCAGGAACTGACTCGGCTGCTGGCCGAGTCGGTCGAGGACGTGGCGATGGTCCACGGCAACATGATGAAAGGGCTGCAGCTGGCCGACCAAGACCTAAATGCGCAGGCGCGCCTGACCCGGGAGCTGCAACAGCAGCTGATGAGGGTGCGGCTGGTGCCATTTGCCAACGTCGCCGAACGCCTCTATCGCGTGGCCCGGCAGACCGCCAAGGAGCTTGGCAAGCGGGTGAACTTGGAGATTCGTGGCGGCTCCACCGAGATCGATCGCGGCGTGCTGGAGCGCATGACCGGGCCGTTTGAGCACTTGGTGCGCAACGCCGTCGTGCACGGGCTGGAGACACCTGAACAGCGCCGGGCACTCGGCAAACGGGAAACCGGCGAGTTGACGATCGAGGTGCGGCAAGAAGGCAACGAAATCGTGGTCGTGTTTGCCGACGACGGGGCTGGCTTGGCGCTGGAGCGGATTCGCGCACGCGCCATTGAGCGAGGCTTAATCGGCGCATATCAGGTCATGAGCGACCGCGAGCTTAGCGAGCTGATTTTCGCCCCCGGCTTTTCCACCGCCGAAGAGGTCACCGAGCTGGCCGGCCGCGGCGTGGGCATGGACGTGGTACGAGCCGAGCTTGCTTCTTTCGGTGGACGCATCACAGTGGCCACTGAGGCCGGCCGCGGCACACGCTTCACGCTGTACCTGCCACTGACGTTAGCGGTGATGCAAGTCGTGCTCGCCACCGTAGGGGCGCGCCGATACGCAATCCCGGCCGCGATGGTCGAACAGGTGCGCCGCTTCAAACCGGTGCAGCTGCTGCCTGCGCTTGCCGAAGGGCAGATCCCGTTCCCGCCGGTCGGTGATGTGGTGTTGCGACCGCTAGCTCAGCTGCTGGGTGAGGAGGTCGTGCCGCATCTGTCCAAACAGACGCCGGTGGCACTGCTGCGCTCCGGCGAAGATCGGCTGGCGGTAATGGTCGACGAGGTCTCCACCACGCAAGAGGTGGTAGTCAAGAGCGTAGGGCCGCAGGTGTCGCGGCTGGCCGGCATCTTAGGCGCCACCATTTTGGGCAACGGCGAGATCGCGCTGATCATCAACCCAGTGCAGCTGATTGCCCGCGCACCCGAACCGCATCCTGTTTTCACCGCGCCTGCGCCTGAGGCCGAAGAGGCGCGTCGCGCCGCACAGCGGCTGGCAACAGGCGCCGAGGGTAGGCCCGCTCCGGCCGTCGTGATGGTGGTAGACGATTCGCTGACCGTGCGGCGCGTTACGCAACGGCTGCTGGAGCGCCACGGCTACGAGGTGATGCTTGCCAAAGACGGTGTGGATGCGCTGCGACAACTGCAAGATGTGCGCCCGGACATTATCCTGGTGGACATCGAGATGCCGCGTATGGACGGCTTTGACTTTACGCGCAACGTGCGTATCAATGCCGCGACGCGTGACATTCCGATCATCATGATCACGTCGCGCACGGCCGAAAAGCACCGCAACCTGGCGCATGAGATCGGCGTCAACGAATATCTGGGCAAACCGTACCAAGAGGACGAGCTGCTCGCGCACATTCGGCGCTTGCTGCGCGAGCCGGCCGCTGCCTAGGAAGGCCGCTCACGGGGCCGCGCGCGGACGCCCTGGCAGCAGCACGCTTGCCATCGCCAGTACGATTAACACCAGCGCGAGGTAGTCCTGCCACAGCGGCCGCTCGCCAAGGAACCACACGGCGGAGAAGACACCTAGCACCGGGATCATCATCACTGAAATTGCGCTCGCCACCGGCGGCAACGTGCGCGCCAGATGCGACCAGGCTACGTGGCAGAAGGCGATAGCGGCGAGCATGTTGTAGACAATCGAGCCCCATTCGCCCGCCAGCGGCCAGCGCCAGGCCTGCCACTCAAAAACGAGCGAGGCGGCCAGCATCACCGCGAAGGTCATCGCCAGCATCCAGAACGTCAGCACCAGCGTCGGCATCTCGCGCAGCTCGCGCCGCATCAGATGCGTGCCGTAACCCCATGCGGCCGCCGCCGTCAGCATCAACAGTGTGCCGGCCGGCGCGCCGGCGATAGCGCGCAACTCGGAGGACAACAGCAGCAGCGTGCCGACCAAGGCGGCCGTCACCCCAAGCGCCTGCCGCGGTGTCGGCCGCTCGCCGAAGAACAACAACCCGGTGACGACCACCCACACCGGCATCGTATAGCCAAGGATCGCGCTGCGGCCTGCCGGCAGCATTTTGAGCGCCACAATCACCAACAGATGCCAGACGATTGCGTTCGGCACTGCGAGCCGAACAATGGCACCCCATCGGCCCGGAGCCACGGCTAGTGGCACGCCAGTGGCGCGCGCCCAGGCCCACAGCGCTGCAAGCCCGCCGCCGATGCACAGCGCTCGAAAATAAAGCGGCGGCAGCTCAGCAACGCCGTATTTCATCACTGGCCAGTTCAGGCCCCAAGCGAGCGTCAGCGCCGTCAGCAACAGCAAGTCGCGGGAACTTAGACGCGTCATCGGAAAAGGCTGCGCAGGCAATAGCTCGGCACAGTAGCACGTACCTCTAGAATGGCTAGCATGCCGACCTTTGTTGAGCGCCTGGCGGCACGCTGGCACGCTGCCCACTCACTGCTGTGCGTCGGTCTGGATCCGGATCCGACGCGCTTGCCGGCCGCACTGCGCGGCCGCGACGATGCGATCTTCGCCTTCTGCCGCGCCATCGTCGATGCCACCGCCGACCTCGTTTGCGCCTTCAAGCCGCAGATCGCTTACTTCTCCGCCTACCGCGCCGAAGACCAGCTGGAAGCGCTGATCGCACACATCCGGCGCCAGTATCCCGGCATCCTCGTGATCCTCGATGCCAAGCGTGGCGACATCGGCGCCACCGCCGAGCAGTACGCCCGCGAAGCCTTCGAGCGCTATACCGCAGACGCAGTAACCTTATCGCCCTACATGGGCGAGGACTCGTTAGCGCCCTTCCTTGCCGATGCGCAACACGGCGCTTTCCTGCTTTGCCGCACCAGCAACGCGGGCGGTGATGCGCTGCAGATGCTGGACGTCGGCGGGGAACGTCTGTATGAACGCATCGCGCGGCTGGCCCTGCGCTGGAACCGCAACGGGCAGCTGGGGCTCGTTGTGGGCGCCACCTACCCTGCCGAGCTGGCGCGCGTGCGCGCCCTTGTCGGTGAGATGCCGCTGCTCGTACCCGGCATCGGTGCGCAAGGCGGCGATGTGGCAGCGACGTTAAGCGCCGGCCAAACCGCTGATGGCACGGGCTTGGTGATCAACTCCTCGCGCGCGATTCTCTATGCGGGCCAGGGCGAAGATTTCGCCGCGCAGGCACGTGCCGCCGCGGTGCGCCTGCGCGACGAGATTAACCGTCTGCGGCGGCAACCGCCGCTTGGCTAGCGAGGGCTGCGTCGCCGGCTAGCGGCGCGTTACGGCGCTCGCGCCGCCGCCCGCGTGGCGAGCACCTTATCGATGCGGCGCCCATCCATGTCGATGATCTCAAAGCGCCAGTCTTGCCAGTTCACCACGTCACCGGTATGCGGCAGCCGCCCAAGCAGCAGCATCAGCATACCGGACAACGTGTTGTAGCGGCCGTGCTCCTCCTCGGGCACCGCGTCTAACCCCAGCCGGTCCTTCAGTTCCGGAATCGGAATCAGCCCGTCAAGCAGCCAGCTGCCATCCTGACGCTGAATTGCCCAGGCGTCGTCCACGCTCGGGGTCTTGAACTCGCCCGCGATCGCTTCCAGCAAATCCTGCGGCGTGACCAGCCCCTGGATCTCGCCGTACTCGTCAACCACAATCGCCATGTGGGCGGCGGAAGCGCGGAAGTTCTCCAACAATTCCATGCCCGTGAGCGACTCCGGCACAAACACGGGCGGCATGACGCCGGCGGCAAAGTTCGGCCGCTCGCCGCGGGGGCGCGGCGGCGGCCGCGGGGGGGGCCCCCCCCCCCCCCCCCCCCACCCCCCCCCCCCCCCCCCCGCGGGAACGCCCCCCCCCCCCGGGGAGCCGCACGACAATAAGCGGCCGCGCGCCGCCGGGTTGGCCCCCGGA
>JANWXE010000174.1 GCA_025055385.1 Burkholderiaceae bacterium
CCGTGCCGCACGGTGGCAACCAGCGAATGGGTCGTGCCCAGATCGATGCCGACCGCCAGCCGGTGCTGGTGCGGCGCGGTGGACATGCCCGGTTCGGCAATCTGCAGCAAGGCCATGTCAGGACCCCGCGCGAGCCGCCGCGCTCTCCAGCGCCGCAGCGACTTCGGCTTCGAATTTTTCGACGAACATCAGCCGCCGCACCAGCGCGGCCGCCGCGGCGAAATCCCGCGCCTCGTCCAGCGCGTGCGCCAGCTGTGCGAGCAAATCCGCATGCGCGGCGCGCACCTCACCGGCCAGGGTACGCAGGGCGTCGGCATCCGCCTGCGCCTCCTCCAGGCGTTCGCGCCACTGCAGCTGCTGGCCGAGGAAAGCAGCCGGCATCGCGGTGTTCGACTCGGCATCGATCGGCACGCCATGTAATTCGCACAGGTAGGCGGCGCGCCGCAGCGGCGAGGCGAGTGTGGCGAACGCCTCGTTGGCGCGCGCCGCCCACTGCATCGCCACACGCCGTTCGGCCGCGGTCGCGTTGGCAAAGCGGTCTGGATGGACCTGCGCCTGCACGCGCTTATAAGCTGTCTCTAACGCCGCGCGGTCCAACGCGAAGCGCGGCGGCAGATTAAACAGGCTGAAGTGATCGCGCTGGAACGTCACGGGCAGAAAGCGGCCGCACCCGGCAGCCGCCCCGGTCAGCATGAGCAGGACGCTTAAACGCGGAACGACTCGCCGCAACCGCAGCGGTCTTTCTCGTTCGGATTCTTGAACCGAAAACCTTCGTTTAACCCTTCGCGAACGAAATCCACCTCCGTACCGTCTAGGTAGAGGAGGCTCTTCGGATCGACGAAGATCTTCACCCCATGACTCTCGAAGGTGACATCTTCCGGATTGACCGCGTCAGCGTACTCAAGCTTGTACGCCATACCAGAGCAACCGGAGGTACGCACACCTACGCGTAGGCCCAAGCCCTTGCCGCGCCGGGCTAAAAATCCAGCCACGTGCTTGGCAGCGCGCTCAGTCAAGGTTACAGCCATCGCGTCGCTCCCGTTTACGCCGCCTTCTGCTCAGCTGCTGCCTTACGCGCAAGCTTCGCTTGATAGTCGCGGATCGCGGCTTTGATCGCGTCCTCGGCCAGAATCGAGCAGTGAATTTTTACCGGGGGCAACGCTAATTCCTCTGCGATCTGCGTGTTTTTCAGTTGCAAGGCCTGCTCTAACGTCTTGCCTTTGACCCACTCGGTCACGAGCGAGCTAGAAGCGATGGCCGAGCCACAGCCGTACGTCTTGAAGCGTGCATCCTCGATGATGCCCTGCGCATTGACCTTAATTTGTAGTTTCATGACGTCGCCGCAGGCTGGCGCACCAACCATCCCCGTGCCAACGTTCTCGTCGTCCTTGTCGAAAGAACCGACGTTACGTGGGTTTTCATAATGGTCGATGACCTTCGCGCTGTAAGCCATGCTAGTCTCCCCAAAATCAGAACCTGCCCGTTAGTGCGCGGCCCATTGAACCGTATTTAAATCGATGCCTTCCTTGTACATCTCCCAAAGCGGCGACATGTCGCGCAGCTTGGCCACCTTGCGTTTGACCAGATCAATTGTGTAATCGATCTCCTCCACCGTGGTGAAGCGCCCCACCGTGAAGCGGATTGAGCTATGCGCCAGTTCGTCGCTGCGGCCAAGCGCCCGTAACACATAAGACGGCTCCAAACTGGCCGACGTGCAGGCCGATCCCGACGAGACAGCGACGTCCTTGATTGCCATGATGAGCGACTCACCCTCCACGTAGGCAAAACTGACGTTCAAGTTATGCGCGACGCGCCGCGTCATATCGCCATTGACGTACACCTCTTCGATCTGGCTCAACCCCGCCCACAGGCG
>JANWXE010000185.1 GCA_025055385.1 Burkholderiaceae bacterium
GCTGGATGTCGTGATGGAGCCGCGCCCGGTCGGGCGCGGGTACGTGCACCTGGAGGAAACGGAGCACTTCCCGTGGTGCGGCGGCGCCGGCGACGGGCCGCGGCAGATCCGGGCGCACGAGTTTCATTATTCGCGCGTCACCGGCGCCGATCCGTCCCTGCGTTACGCCTACCGCGTGCGGCGGGGCTTCGGTATCGACGGTACGCGCGACGGCATCGTGTACCGCAACGTGCTCGCCTCCTATGCGCACCGGCGCGCGGTCGAGGGCGACCGCTGGCCGGAGCGTTTCGTGCAATTTGCGCGCGCGCGGGGCGCGGCCAGTCGCGCGCGCACCCCGGGCGCCGCGCGCGAAAGGGCACTCGCATGATCACGGTCACCGCCGCCGCGGCGGAACGCATCCGCGCCGCACTGGCGCAGCAGGACGATCCGGAGCTCATGCTGCGCGCCGCCGCCCGGCGTGCCGCCGACGGCACCGTCGAGTACGCGATCGGGCTCGACGAGCGGCGCGAGCGCGACACGGAGTTTGCCTGCGGCGACATCACTGTCCTCGTCTCGCCACCGTCGCTCGAGCTGCTGCAGGGCATCGTGATCGACTTCGGCGAGTACGAGCCGGGGCAGCACGTGTTCCTGTTTTACCGCGCCGACGATCTGCCGCCCAGCGAATCTTCCTGCGGTGGCGGCGGCGCCGTGTAGGCGCAGCGTCAGCGGTTCAGTGTCTCTAGCGTGACGCGGTGTTCGACCGCGAACACCGCCGCTTCCACGCGCGAACTGAGCGACAGCTTGGCCAAAATGTGGCGCACGTGCAGCTTGACGGTGTCGTGACTGATACCGAGCGCGCGCGCGATCGCCTTATTGGAGCGGCCGGCAGCCACATGCGCGAGAATTTGCCGTTCGCGACCGGTCAGTTGGCGGATGGCGTTCTCATGCGCGTTGGCCGACTGCCGGTCGCGCAAGATGTCACCAAGCTTGGCCGCCACCGCGGGCGCCATCACCAGCTCTCCCTGCGCCGCGCGCCAGATGGCATCCGCAATGGCATCCGGTTCCATGTCCTTCAGCAGATAGCCCTGCACGCCCAGCCGCAGCGCTTCGGCGACGTCGGCGCGCGCATCGCTCATCGTCAAAATGACCACCGGGGTGCGGCAGCCCTGCTCGCGCAGGCGCTTGAGCAGCGTCAACCCGTCCGTGGGGCTCATGCGAAGATCCAGCACCACCAGGTCCGGCGCCAGCTCCTGCACCAGGCGTTGCGCGTCCTCGGCATTGCCGGTTGTGGCCACCACGTCGATGGCTGCCGTGCGGGTCAATAGATCAGCCAGTCCGCGCCGGCACAGGGCATGGTCGTCGACAATGACTAGCTTAACGCGCTCGTTCATCGTCCTTCCCGTACGCGCCCGGCCGGCAGGACCAGCCGCACGCGCGTTCCTCCAGTCAAGGGGTTGTCGAATCGAATCCAGCCGCCGGCGCGCTCGGCGCGTTCGCGCATCATGCGCAGCCCGTGGTGGTCGTCGCCGGCGCCTGATTCGGCGATCGGCGGTGGCAGGCCACGCCCGTCGTCCTCAATCGTAATCTCTAGCGCGTCCTGACAGCGGTGGATGGTGAGCCGCGCACGCCGTGCACCCGAGTGACGTCGAATGTTGGCTAATGCCTCTTGCACAATGTTGAATGCATGCGTTTGCTGCTGCGGCGTCAAATTGATGTCAGTCACATGGCATTCAAATGTCAATTCGATGCCGCAACGGGCATAGAAGTTTTCCGCTGTTTCGCGCAGCGAGGCGAGTAGGCCACGCGCGTCCATGCCGGCACGAAAATGCGTGATCACCTCACGCACACGAGCATGGGCGCGCTTCAACTCTTCACCGATGTCGGCGGCGCACGTGCGAGCCAGTTCGAGGTCGCTAGCCTGCAGTGCCTGATCCAGCGTCGACAGCCGCATGCGCGCGAAGGTCAGCGACTGCGCCACCGCGTCGTGGATCTCGGTGGCTAAGTGCTGCCGCTCCAGGACCACGCGCGCATGCAGGTTGTCACGTGCGAGTTTTTCGTTCTCCAGCGCCAGGCCCAACAGTTGTCCAAAGGGCATCAGCAGCTCCTGCACGCAATCCGGCGGCTCCTGATCGCGGGCAAAAAAGAGGTTCAGCACACCAATTGGCCGCTGCTGGAAATTCAAGGGCACGGCAATCGCGCAGTCCATGCCAGCGCGATCGGCGACGCGCGTGCGCACTTCACAGCCCACCGTTCGCGTGGCACGGCGCGTGTTATCGGCACGCAGCGCTGCGCCACAAATGCCACACGACGACGGCATGCGCGCGTCGCATTCGCGAATCTCGTCGGGCAAGCCGATGGAGGCGATCAGCTGCAGATCACCCGTAGCCGGGTCGACAACGCGGATTGCGCCCGCGCTTGCCCTCGCAAGCTGCACCACAAGCGCGAGAAAGCCGCCAATCATCGAGTCGGCTTGCTCGGTTGCAACCGCCTCTGCGGCAGCGTTTTGTGTTGCTGCCGGCTTGGCGGGCGACGCTGGCGGCCGACGCTGCAGTAAGGACTCCCGCATCTGCATATGTTCATGCTATTCGAAAAAACGTTTGCGGCAGGGCAACAAAAAAGGGCGCTGCGCGGTGCGCCATGCAACGATGCAGCAAACCGCTTGCCGACTCCGCCGGCAGCCTTGCCCATCAGTAGCCAGGACGGGGCGGCTACGGTGTCTGGGCGGAGTGGGTGGTTGGATAACCCAAGCGGGTAGCCGCCCTTAACTCTTTGCGGGGATGGTGGAGCCGAGCACAGACTGAATCGATCGCCTGATCAGGGCTGCCCCACAACATCTAGCACTCAGCGGTGAGGATGCTTGCCTGACAAAGGGGAGGTTAAGCTGGCCGGGCCCGCGGAGGCGCTGTCGCTCGGTGTATGTCCGGGGCAATTCGATGCGGTTGGCATCACACCGGCGCAGACAACCCGGGTGTTTCGGGTCGCTTGACGGGTCCCGCGTTGCGGGCTGACAGACGCGCAACCCGTTGCACCGCTCACACGAGTATCTCTCGAAGGTGGCAATGGAGGTGAGCGACGGCCTGCTGGTGTACTCGCTGCTGGGGGCGGTGAAGCCCGGCGACATACCGGCCCAGGTGCGCAGCGAGGCGATTCGCGTCCTCATCGAGAAGTGTTCTGTCGTCAACAACTTGGTGCAGGCCGGCTACCGGCTCGACATGCGATATGACAGGCTGGGCGAGGCGTTACTCGATGCGTTGTTTCGCCCAAATCACGGCTGCTCGCACCTGACCGTCGGCAGCCACGACGCCTGAACCTGCTGGTGCGTTACCGCAGCGGCGGCACGGCCTTAGCGTGTACCTGCCCGTGCCAGGACAAAGACCGCTTCCCCGTCTCCGGCATTAAGCTGCGCAAGCGGCTGTCGGAAGCCTCGTAGGTAGTCGTTACGGGCAGTCGCCCAGAAGCGCGGGTAGTTTCGCGGCGCGAGTAGGAGAGCTTGGCGGCGCTCGAAATGCTCGAGGTGAAACTCGCTGGCGATTTGGCCCGCTGACGCGCTTGCGGTCGATAGACAAATCAGCAGCAGACGCGATGCGGCGGCTGCCGATGCTGATGTCTGCATCCGTGGTGATGGCCCGCGGCACCGCCTGTTGCGCGATAACTGCGGCGTGGTATCACCTGATGGACGCGTACACCTGATCGGCACGTAGGGCAAGGCGTATATCGTCGATATGCGCACGGTCTCCGTCGTGGCTATGCCAAAAAAGACCGCCGGCGGCGTAGTCGGCACCCCGGCTCCCGACGGATGCAAGCTTTCGGTGGGCTTGGGGTATCCGAGAGGCGACACGGTCACGGTCGTCGATCTTGGCCGGCGCGCGGTCGTCGCCCGTGTGAAGACCGGCACCCGGCCCAAGCAGCCGCCGCGGGCGAACCCCGATAGCTGGCGGCTGATACTGAACGGGTGGGGTTAGACGGCGGGTAGCTGCAAGTCGTCCTCATCGACCGCCACCGGCAAGGTGGCGCCGCGCCGCCGACCTGGCGTCTTGCTGCATCCGGGCATGGCGGTGACCTCGAACAATGCCTGGAGACTCGGGCGGTTGCGCTGCGTAAACGATAGACCGTTGCCGAGCCTGGATAGCTGAGAACTGTGGCGGGTGCCGGATGGGGGCACGATCACGTCGAGCAGGGGGCGGTACTGATTTATGACGTGCCCCACTTCACCGAGCAGACAGGCGTCGACATGAGGCTGCAGCAGAGGCCGCTATCGAGGGCCATCACGGCTACTTCTCCCAGGATGGGCCGCACGTTCTTCCCACTGAACCACGGCTCCGGCAAGAACCTGACCCGTGTTGAGATCCTCGCCAATGAGGCGCGTAGCGAGAGGCAGACAGGCCGCCTCATCACGACGAGCCCGGCCGCGGCTATGCCTATCACACGCCGGATGGTCGTTAAGCCCTCCTCACCAATTACGGTGACAAAGCCATATCGACCATCGGCGCCCGTCCGCTGCCGATCCGCGAGGAGCTGACGATCGGCAACGGGTGCGTAGACATCGCCTTCACGCATGACGGCCGGCTCGCCAACGTGTCCAACGCTTGCGGCGGCAAACTCCATACACCGGACATAGGCGCGCTGGTGGCGGTGCGCGAGAATATGCGGGCAAACAACACAAGACGGAATGCGGCGGCTCAGACCTAGCTCAGGCTGCCTTCAAGGCCGGCTGCTCAGCGGTAGCCGCCTCGGGCGCCCCCTGCCAGATCATGTCGTAGCCAAGTTCGTGCGTCTCGGAACACATTGCGGCGAGTGCTGCGAATTTCTCCTTGAAGATGGCATCCGCGTGCGAACGCTCGTGCGCCTCGAAAGATTTCCAGTAGGTGACAATCACTAAATCGTGGTTCGCACCTTCCGTATTGCCGACCGAGCCTTCGGCAGAGACGAAACCCGCAAACCTGAACACCTGGCCAGCGATGAAGCCACCTTTTTCACCGCCATAGGTCTCCTTCACGACATGGCACATTTCCGCAAGCGCAAGCTCTACATCGTCGTACGTGACGCCTGGCTTCAGCTTGATCGTGTTAAAAAGCATCTTGCCGCCGTAAGGGATTGTGATCGGTCCGTACATTGCGTTCTCCCTGCGAAAAGCTAGCGCACTGCAATTGGGGCTGATGTGCGTGCGTTCAAGACCGCAGCGTGCCATAACTGTGGCGCTTAAGACTGCACCCGTATCGGGGTTGCCCAGTTGGGGGCGGGTCGCAGTCTTTCGCGGGCGCATGCGCAGCCCACTCCCTGTTCAAGTTGCTTGGTGCTGGCCCTGAAGGTTGCTTTGCAGCAGCAGGGGCTAAATACAGACGGGTTAGCCGCCAAGCGCGGCCCGAGGGAAACCCGGGGCAATCGGAATCGGCGCACGTCACCGGCAATGGCTGCGGCATTGCAGCCGAGCCGGTGTCTGCCGTTGCTGCTATATGTACAGGCGCAGACTTTCATTCACTGCGGCGAGGTGTTGCTGCGCCGCTGTGCGACCACGCTCAAGCGACTATCTGATGCGGTCCAAATGCAGTCGTCGTGTAAGCGACGAGGCCCCCGCGAGCGGCGTCGTCAGGGCATCGCTTAGATCAGCCGAAACGGGTCAGCGTTATCGGCGGCGGCCCAGCCCAGGGCGGAGGCGGCGCTTGAGGTGTTTGCCTTGCCGCGCAGGAGAGGCCGCGGCGCGACCGCGGCCGTCGTGGTCCTGTCCTCCTACGCGGGGGCGCTGAAGATGAAGCGGGTGCCCGTGGAGGAGCGAATGAACTTCTCGGGCATTTCCGCTTGCACGATGCTAATAAAGGTCTCGCCGGAGCAGTGCATCGGGATGACGAAATCCGGGTTTATGGCTTTAAGCTCAGCGACTGTCTGTTTCTGGTAGTCGACCGAGTGCGGCGCTAAGTGAAATCCACCGAGTACCGCGTGGACCCGGTCGGTGCCTGCGATCTTCATGGCGAGACGTACCGAGTTGACAATGCCGCGATGACCGCAGGAGGTCATCACCACCAACCCGCGCCCACGCACGTGATAAGCAAAGGCTTGCTCGTGCTCAAAGTCGTCAGGGATCAGGGTCACGCTGCGCTTTGCTTCGGGCAGACGCTCGGGCGCGCAGCCGAGCCCGTTGCTAATGCCGACGTTCATGCGCGTCGGTGACAGCACACGTTCGAAAGATGCACGCGGGATTACGCCGCTGGTGAATCCGTGGTCCGCGAGCACTGACGGCCGTTCGGCGAAAGTAACGGTCAGTCCAGCGTCGCGGATCGCCTGCCGGTCGAGCGCGCCGAAACTGCCAGCTTCGCCGGGGACGTTTAACTCGCGCGTGCAGAAGCACTCCTCGCCGCCGAGGTAAAACGGCAGCCCGCTTTTTAACCGGCCGCGATTCGCCTCTAGAAAGCCCACCAATCCGCCGAAGTGGTCGAAGTGCCCGTGCGAAAGCGCAAGCGCATCCAGGCGCGCGGCGTCGATGCCAGCCAGCAGCAAATTATTTAGCAGCGCTTCCGGCGTGTATCCAAAGTCAATAAGGACTTGGCGCGTCTCGGTGCCGCGCGTCGATTCGACATGCAGCGACAGCCCCCATTCATTCTGTAAAGTGCGGCGCGGGGGCGTGCGTGGTGCCACCGCAAAGCCGAGCCGCTGCACCTGCACTGGGCCGAAGGCGCGGGAGGGCTCGAAGGCGTGGTGGTAAGAGTCTGTGACCACGCGCACGGCGAGGCGATCGACGACTGGCACAGCTGATGGTGAGTCAATCGGCTTGGCTTCTGCAATGCGCCCGCCGAACAGGCCACCGGCGGCTAGCGCTGCCAGCGAGCCCGCCCCGGCGCGCAACAGCCGGCGTCGCTTCCGATCACCGAGGTAATTGTCTCGATCGATGTTGCTGTCGAGATATCCGTTCATGGTTTCCTCCTATCGGCTGCGGCTGTCAAAGCCGCCAAATGCCCATTGTGGTCGATCCGCGACGCAACAGATTGGCATGACAGCCGGGGCAGCGGGCCCTTTTAGGCGCGCGCGTGCCGCGAGCAAGCGCTCGGCGACGTTGGGATGCACGACGAGCTCGGGTATTCGCAAGAAGCTGCTCCAAATTGCTTCAGCCCTGCACACCGCTGCGCATTAACGTCCCGTCGCGATTGCCTAGCTGCAACATCACATTCGCTGCCCGCAACGAGCAGCTGCTTAAGTGGCAGACACCCATTATCGGCTGCTGGCGCGCCGCGGTAAACGGCTGGGAGCGTTTCGTCCAGTCCCCACGCACAGGGCGCCTTGAGAAACCGGCGGCGCGAGGTGTTAAGCGAGCCGGCGATGTGCGCGGCCGCACACGCGGCCAGTTCACGCAGGTGAAGCAGCCGCGCAGCGGCAGCGCGATTGCGCGGCCCGCGGCAGGGCCAAGGCATGATTTGGCGGATGCGGCGCTGTGCTTCGTCGATCAGATCCGTTTTGGCGCTTTGCGCGGACTACAGCGGTTACAGCGGACGCCTGAGGCGAAGGGATTGCACGTCGGACCCATGCTGTGGTCGATGGCGGAAGGCGCCGGCCATCGCAGCCGAAGGAGGCTCTCATGACAGGCTGCAGCGCAGCGGTGAGAGCGGGCCCCTGCAAGCACAGCAGCACGCTTCACAAGGACTTCGTTGTTGCCAAAATAGCGGTCGGCCTTGCTGCAGAACGATCGACGCCTGCTTGAGCGCCTTGGCCTTCCGGAAAGAAGCGAAGCCAGCTGTCCGCAACCGCAATTGTCAGTTTACGAAAGCCCTTATGCAACGGAGGCCTCAGGCGCTGTGTGCGAAAGTGTCTAACGCCACGCTGCGAAAGCTGCGATCGATCGCACCACCCGATGGCCTTACGCGTGAGCCGGCAGCGCTAACCAGTCGTTCCGCCCGACAGCAACTGGTACCGGTTACGGAAGCTGCCTTTGTGGCGGAACTTCTATCTAAAGGCGTTTGCAGTTCGGTCAGCCGCAACGGCATGCCTTCGTGGCGGGCATAAAGGCGCCCGCAGGGCGTCCTAGTGATCATCGACGAGCTGCAGGTTTTCCATGCGGGCTCTCTCCTCGGCTTGCGCGCGGCTTCCTCGCGTGTCTGTTGCATTCTGAGGGCGCATGCGGGAATTAAGGATCTGGTTTGCTCGTGCGTCCAAGGATCGAATCATTTATCTGCACGATGGCGCGCACTCCCTCCTCGCACAGGCCGGCAGTCGCAGAGCCAGCGCCTGCATCACTTGCTAAACGGAGAGTTGCGCTGAAGTCGCCCGCCAGGGGTATGCTGGAGTCGGCTACGAGCGTATGTGCGACGGGCAGGCTTTGGAGACGAAAATGCTGCCGCTCCGGACAAGCGGTCGCCGCGCGCAGGGCACGATTGGCGTCAACACGGTGATGGCGGCAGCCGGCAGCCGCTGCAGCGGGAATGCAGCAAGCGGCAGCTTAAGCTGCCGCGCGGGCGACTGCGTGACTATGGGAAAACTGGCCAACCGCTGCGTGCAGATCGTGCTTGTTGATCGATCGCGGGCTCCACGGTCGTTTCGTTTACCGCGTTACCTGGAGTGCAGATTCGCTGTGATCTAGGCGTGATCGTTTCCCGCGCGCGGTTTACCGGTGCCGTGTCCTTGGCAGCGGAAACAATGTTGGACGCGGTCCTGAACGCGCCGAAGAAAGCGGTTGTATGGCCCGCTGCCTTGCGGGCAATCGGCGCGCGGCTGATGCGCTCGCTGCCGCAAGCGGCAGCGGCGGCAAGCCGCTCTGGCGGGCGCTAATTCCGCATTGCCCGGGCGGCAGCAAGGCTTACCTGAGCATCTGCTGTAGTGGATCGATCTGGGAAGCGCATCGCCGCCTGCCGCAGCCAAGGCGGTTCGCTTGCACATCGCTGCAACTTGACCAATGTGGTGCCGCCGATGCGCGCGCCGCGCGCGGTGCACGAAGGCCCGCTGCGTTTGCGGGAGGGCTGGGCCGCGCAGGGCTGGGTGCAGATAAATCAGGTTGCGCTGCGGCACGTTGTGCGATCCGTAGGTGTTCGCCGTCGATGACGCGGGAGGCAACCCGCAGGTAAAGATGGCCGCCAGCGTCAAGTAGCAGTCGGTAATTGCCGTGGATCGCCAGGTGGCCGAGCAGACTGCTCTCAAGGCCGGCGAAAACCACTACGGCTAGACGTGCATCCGCTGATTACGCGGCACAACAAGGCGATGCCGATCGCGTGTGACGACAACCACGCGCCGCTGTGTCTCGGGCGTAATCGCGCCGCTTGAGGAACAGTCAGTCAGGTAAGAGGTGATGAAAACCATCGTGCAGAACACCTGCGAGCCATGCTGCCGGGGCGAGCCGGAGGCGGCGAGCCGTCAAGAAGGTACGGATCAAGGACCTACGGCCGCTGGGGCCTGTGGCGGTATCGCCTGGGAATGCTCGCGTTTGGTGGTGGATCGGCCTAATGGGGCTGGCAGCGCTTGTTGCGATGGCCTTCATCGGCTGCTGAGGCGCGAGCGCGCTCGATTCGCGCCGGTTAAGCACCAGCCGCGCTGGGCGGCGTCATGGGGTTGCTGCTGATATGGCAGTGGTGTCATGCTCGGCCGCTGACGCGGGTAAGGGTAAGGGCGGCCAGGCGGGGCTGGACCTGACGTTCGCCGCCGCCTTCGTGGCGGGGCGGTTTTCCTTAACTCAAAGAAAAAGCCGCCGCCGGCGCGGAACCGGCGGCGGCACGTCGCCGCAAGGGAGGGATGTTTTATTCCTGTAGATCGAAGCGGTCGAGGTTCATCACCTTGTTCCAGGCCGCTACGAAATCGTGCACGAATTTCTCCTTCGCATCGTCACAGGCATAAACCTCCGTCAGTGCGCGCAGCTCGGAGTTTGATCCGAACACGAGGTCGACACGCGTTGCCGTCCACTTTAACTGGCCGGTCTTGCGGTCACGCCCTTCGTAGATGCCGTCCTGGCCGGCCACTGGCGCCCACTGCGTGCTCATGTCGAGCAGGTTGACGAAGAAATCCGTCGTCAGCTGCCCCGGACGCTTCGTGAATACACCATGCGGCGATTGGCCGAAGTTGGCATTCAGCACGCGCATACCGCCCACGAGAACTGTCATCTCAGGCGGGGTCAGGGTCAACAAGTGAGCCTTATCGACCAGCAGCGCTTCCGTCGGCACGCCGAGATTCGGCTTCGCATAATTGCGGAAACCGTCGGCGAGCGGCTCTAGCACCGCGAAGGACTCGACATCGGTCTGATCCTGGCGCGCGTCCATGCGGCCGGGCGCAAACGGCACCGTGATGTCGAAGCCGGCATCTTTGGCCGCCTTTTCGACCGCTGCGCAGCCGCCGAGCACAATCAGGTCGGCCAGTGACACTTTCTTGCCGCCCTTGGCCTGGGCGTTGAACTCACGCTGCACACCTTCGAGCGCAGCCAGCACTCGGGCCAGTTGTGCCGGCTGGTTGACCTCCCAGTCTTTCTGCGGCGCCAGCCGGATGCGGGCGCCGTTGGCGCCACCGCGCTTGTCTGAGCCGCGGAAGGTGGCCGCGGAGGACCAGGCGGTGTACACAAGCTCCGGCACGGTCAGCCCGGTGGCCAGGATCTTGGCTTTTAGGGCTGCGATGTCCTTGTCATCGACCAACGGATGGTCGACGGCCGGGATCGGGTCTTGCCAGATGAGCTCTTCTTTCGGTACTTCCGGCCCGAGGTAACGCGCGCGTGGACCCATGTCGCGGTGCGTGAGCTTGAACCAAGCGCGCGCAAACGCGTCGGCGAACTCCTGCGGGTTTTGGTGGTAGCGCCGCGATATCTTCTCGTAAATCGGGTCGTAGCGCAGCGACAGGTCGGTGACCAACATCGTCGGCTTATGTTTCTTGTTCGGGTCGTACGCATCCGGGATGATCTCCGGGGCGTTCTTCGCCACGTACTGCCAAGCGCCCGCCGGGCTCTTCGTCAGCTCCCACTCGTAGCCGAACAGCATGTCAAAGTAACCGGTGCTCCATTTTGTGGGCGTCGGTGTCCACGTCACTTCTGGTCCGCCGGTAATCGTGTCCGGACCCTTGCCGCTCTTGTAGGTGCTTAGCCAGCCCAGGCCTTGCGCCTCCAGCGGCGCGGCTTCCGGCTCCGGTCCGACATGCGTCGCCGGGCCAGCACCGTGCGCTTTGCCGAACGTATGGCCGCCCGCGATCAAGGCGACGGTCTCTTCGTCGTTCATCGCCATGCGGCGGAACGTTTCGCGGATGTCACGGGCGGCAGCCAGCGGATCGGGATTGCCGTTTGGGCCCTCCGGATTCACGTAAATCAGGCCCATTTGGACCGCGGCGAGCGGATTTTCCAGCTGCCGATCGCCGGAATAGCGGCGGTCTTCCAGCCACTTGTACTCGGGACCCCAGTAGACGGACTCGTCGGGCTCCCAGACGTCCTCGCGACCGCCGGCGAAGCCGAAGGTCTTGAAGCCCATCGACTCCAGGGCCACGTTGCCGGCCAGAATCATCAAGTCGGCCCAGGAAATCTTGCGGCCGTATTTCTGTTTGATTGGCCAGAGCAGGCGGCGCGCCTTGTCCAAGTTCGCGTTGTCGGGCCAGCTGTTCAGTGGGGCGAAGCGTTGCTGCCCCGTGCCAGCGCCGCCGCGCCCATCGCCGATGCGGTAGGTACCGGCTGCGTGCCAGGCCATGCGGATCATCAGGCCACCGTAATGGCCGAAGTCAGCCGGCCACCAGTCCTGAGATTGCGTCATCAGCGCGTGTAGGTCGCGTTTGACTGCCGCCAGGTCGAGACTGAGAAACTCCTTGCGATAGTTAAACCCCTTCCCCATCGGGTCCGACTTTTCGGAGTTCTGGCGCAGGATCTTCAGATTGAGCTGGTTTGGCCACCAGTCCGCGTTGGTCGGCCCATGCTTGGCGGCTTGGGTACGTATGGCCGCTAACGGGCTCTTGCTTTCGTCTGGCATCTGATCTCCTTTTCCGATTGTGGTTGAGACGCGCGGCGCCTGCTCAGGGAGTCAGGCCGCGCGTGTACTCGGTCGCGTGCCACAGCAGCACGGCGGCACCGCTGAGGTTGACTGCTACACCGGCGACGAACTTCAGAAGTCCCGCCGGTGTGCGAAATGCCTCGCGGAAGAGTTCGCGGCTCATCGGGTCCTCCGTGGGCGTGGTCAATGGCGACCCCTGCAATGTAGGCGTCGACGGCTCAAATTGGAAATCGATTGTTTTGAGGGTTATGATTGATGAGATCGATCGATAGATCTGACCTGATGAACTTGCGCGATCTGCAGTATCTGGTCGCAGTGGCTGACCACCGTCACTTTGGCCGTGCGGCGGAGGCCTGCCACGTCAGCCAGCCAACGTTAAGTACGCAGCTTGCCAAGCTAGAGGAATACCTCGGCGTCAAACTGTTTGAGCGCACCAATCGGGCCGTGCAGATCACGCCGGTTGGGGAACGCATCGCTGCGGCGGCGCGCTTGGCACTGGAGCATGCACGCCAGGTCGTCGAAATCGCGCGCGAGAGCCGCGACCCACTGGCGGGCGCGCTTCGGTTGGGGGTGCTGCCTACGCTCGCGCCGTTTTTGATGCCCTGGCTGCTGCGTCCGGTGCGCGAGCGCTTTCCGAAACTGCAGCTGTCGCTCACCGAGGAGACCACCGACCATCTGGTGGCGCGCCTGCAGCGGCATGAGATCGATGCAGCCTTCCTTGCTACCCCGGTGGCGGACGAGCCGGGTCTGCAGGCCATGCCGCTATTTGACGAGCCATTTTGGCTCGCCACGCCGCGCGGACACCCGCTGGCTCGCTGTCCGGAGGTTACGCGCAAAGAGCTGTCGGAGGCAGAGCTGTTGCTGTTGTCCGACGAACACTGCTTAAAGCAGCAGGCACTGGAGGTGTGCCGCCACCGGCGCAAGGAGCCAGCCGCCAGCGTGCCGGATTTGCGCGCCTCCAGTCTGGACACCCTGCTTGAACTGGTGGCGGCAGGCATTGGCTGCACGTTGATCCCGGCGCTTGCCACCCGCGGGCCGTGGGCGCGCTCCTCGCGTATGGAGTTACGGCCGCTGCAGATTCCGGGGGCGTACCGCCGCGTCTCGCTCGCCTTCCGCGCCAGTTATCCGCGCATGCCCGCATTGAAAGCACTGGCCGCGCTGGTGCGCGCCGAGGTGCCGCGCGATCTCGTGCGTGTGCTAGAGACGGCCGCGGATGCGCCACGCCGCAGGTAGTGCTGGGCTCGTCGCTGCGCCCACTGCGAGAACTCCTCGGCGGCAGCCGAGCGCGCCAGCAGCGCTACGGTGCGCATTTCGGCCTGCACGCGCAGGCAGGCGGCGGCCAACGAGCGGGCCACCAGTACAGGCGGCTGTTCAGTTAGCTGCAGCGGCAGCTCGGCGCCCGCTAGCTTCGGTAGCAACTGCCCGATGATGCGCAGGTCGTGTTTGACATGCGCTAAGCAGCGCGCGGCGGCGCGGGCATCTATCTGCCGCTGCCGCCGCTGCAATTCGAAAGCGAGCGAGCGCAACGCCAAGATCAGTACGGCCAGGCGACGCGCCAGCCGCACGCTCGGATCAGCACGGCCCGGGTCGGCAGCGGCCTGCGCCTGCAAAAACGCTGCACCCTCTGCCAGCAGCGTCTCGTCAATCAACAGCAGCGGGCGCATCACCGCTCAGCTGCCGAAAGAGTTGTCCAGCAGCATCATCGCCACGAAGCCGGCAATCAACGCGGCTGTGGCCTGCGCGCCGCGGTCATGGCGGTGTGACTCTGGAATGATTTCGTGGCTTACCACGTAAATCATGGCTCCCCCGGCGATCCCCAGCGCAAGCGGCAGCAACGGCCCCGACAAATCGAGCGAGGCGGCCGCGGCAAGCGCTGTCACCGGCTCAATGAGCCCGCTGGCGATGCCCACCAGCGCGGCGGCATGCAGGCGATAGCCGATGGACACCAGCGCAACGACCGGCACCAAACCCTCAGGGACATTCTGCACAGCGATGCCGGCCGCCAACCCAGCGGCCTCGTGCCACTGCAAACCGGCGGCACCGACGCCGATCGCCATACCCTCCGGAATGTTGTGGATAGCAATTGCGCCGACGAATAGCCAGACGCGCCGCACCCGCGGCCCGGCGGGTACGCCTTCGACTCCTTTGATGAAGTGCTCGTGTGGCAGCAGCCTGTCCAGCGTGTGCACGGCGGCCGCGCCTAGGCCGATTCCGAGGCCGACCAACAGCGCCGCCAGCGGTGCGGAGGCGCCAAGCGCGCGCGCTGCTTCCAGCCCGGGTACCACCAGCGAGAAAACTGCTGCCGCCAGCATCACCCCGGCGCCGAAGCCGAGCAGGACGTCGGCATGCCGTGCGGCCCGCTCGCGCAGGGAAACGGCCGCCAACGCTCCGATTGCGGTCGCAAAGGCCGAGACCGTGCCGAGCCACAGCGCACGCACCGCCGCTGCATCGGCCATCGCCGCCGCCTGATAGGCGGGACCGAGCGAGTAGATACCGGCGCCGAGCATAGCCAACGTGGCCGCGATTGCGGCTGAGGTGGCGAGGTTTCGGTCGCGCAACACGTTCATGCGAGCTCCGGTTACGTCCTCCAACGACCTCGATTTTGAGAAAAAAGGGGACGCGTCCGCCAATCGTTTGTGCCGTCGACAGCGATCGAGCGCATCTATCATCGGCCGGCGCTGTCGATCACTCCGTTGGGCTATTCGTCGGAGCTAGCCGCTGGCACCGTGACGGCGGGCGTCTTTGACTCTACCGCTCGTTATATTGGGCCCATACGCGTCTGCCGCAAGAGATGGTTTTTTAAGCCACTCCGACATCCGTTCAGTTGCCCATGGCCAGTACCACGGAGGTGCGCAAGACCACCTGTTACATGTGCGCTTGCCGCTGCGGTATCCGCGTGCATCTGCAGGACGGCAGGGTCCGCTACATCGACGGCAACCCGGATCACCCGCTCAACCAGGGCGTGATCTGCGCCAAGGGCAGCTCCGGCATCATGAAGCAGTACTCGCCAGCGCGCCTGACCAAGCCGTTGCGGCGCAAGGCGGGTGCCGAGCGCGGCGCGGGCGAGTTCGAGGAGATCAGCTGGGAGGAGGCGTTTTCCATTCTCACTGAGCGGCTGGCGAAGATCCGCGCCGAGGATCCGAAGAAGTTTGCGTTATTTACCGGCCGCGATCAGATGCAGGCCTTAACCGGCCTGTTCGCGCGCCAGTTTGGCACGCCCAACTACGCCGCGCACGGCGGTTTCTGCTCGGTCAATATGGCCGCCGGCCTGATCTATACGATCGGCGGCTCGTTTTGGGAGTTCGGCGGTCCAGACCTGGAGCGCGCGCGCCTGTTCGTGATGATCGGCACCGCGGAGGATCACCACTCCAACCCACTGAAGATCGCGATCTCGAAATTCAAGCGCGACGGCGGCCGCTTCATCGCTATTAATCCGATCCGCACCGGCTACGCGGCGATCGCCGACGAGTGGATCCCGATCCGTCCCGGCACCGACGGGGCGCTGCTGCTGGCGCTGATTCACGAGATTCTCGCCACCGGACTGTACGACCGTGACTTCCTGGTGCGGTACACCAACGCTGGCCATCTCGTGAACATGGATCCGAGCAGCGACGAATACGGCTTGTTCGTGCGCACCGCGGTGCCGCGCCAGGAGGCTTACTTTGATCCGCAGAATCAGCTGTGGTGGGACCGAATCAGTAACCGACCGGTTCGGACTCACACGGAGGGCGCGGACCCGTACCTATTGGGCGAATTCCGGCTACCCGATGGCACGCCGGTGAAACCGGCGTTTCAGCTGCTGCACGAGCGAGTGCGCGACTACACGCCGGAGTGGGCAAGCGCAATCACCGGCATCGCGGCGGCGACGATCCGCCGGCTGGCGCATGAGATGGGCGTAACTGCGCGCGACCAGAAAATCGAGCTGCCGATTGCCTGGACCGACTGCTGGGGTAAGGAGCATGACACCGTCACCGGCAATCCAGTCGCTTTCCATGCAATGCGCGGTTTGGCCGCTCATTCGAATGGCTTCCAGACCATCCGCGCGCTCGGCATCCTGATGACGATCCTGGGCACGATCGATCGCCCCGGCGGCTTCCGCCACAAGGCGCCGTTCCCGCGCCCGATCCCGCCGTGCGCGAAGACGCCCAATACGCCGCTCGCGGTCAAGCCCAATGCGGTCCTGGACGGCATGCCGCTTGGCTGGCCGGCGGAGCCCGACGATTTATTCGTCGACGACGACGGCCGCCCGGTGCGGATCGACAAAGCGTTTTCGTGGGAGTACCCGCTCGCGGTGCACGGGCTGATGCACAACGTGATCACCAATGCCTGGCGCGGTGATCCGTACCGTATCGACACCCTGCTGATCTTTATGGCCAACATGGCGTGGAACTCGACGATGAACACGGTCGAGGTGCGCCGCATGCTCAATGACAAGGACGAAAACGGCCAGTACAAGATTCCGTTCCTGGTCGTCGCCGACGCGTTCCACTCTGAGATGACGGCCTTCGCCGATCTGGTGCTGCCGGATACTACGTACCTGGAGCGGCACGACGTGATGTCGCTGCTGGACCGTCCGATCTCCGAGTTTGACGGGCCGGTGGATGCGGTGCGGGTGCCCGTGCTGCCGCCTACCGGTGAGTGCAAGCCGTTTCAGGATGTACTGATCGAACTGGCTTCACGGCTGAAGCTGCCAGCATTCGTGCACAAGGACGGCACGCGTAAGTTCCGCGACTATCCGGATTTCATCGTCAACTACGAGACGGAGCCTGGCTCTGGCATTGGCTTCCTGGCTGGCTGGCGCGGGCCGGGCGGCGAGAAATCGCTGCGCGGTGAGCCGAATCCGCGTCAGTGGGAGATGTACGCGCAAAACAACTGCGTGTTCCACTACAAGCTGCCCCGGAGCTACCAGTACATGCGCAACTGGAACAAAGGCTACCTGGAGTGGTCGCAGCGCAACCGCATCACGCGCTATTCCGATCCGATCCTGGTGCACCTGTATTCGGAGGTGCTGCAGAAATTCCGCCTTGCTGCGCAGGGCAAGGGCATCGGGCGCAAGCCGCCGCCTCATCTGCGCAGCCGCATCGCGACCTACTTCGACCCGTTACCGTTTTATTACGAGCCGCTGGAGGTGCAGGTCACTGACCGCGTGAAATATCCGCTGGCGGCGGTTACGCAGCGGCCGATGGCGATGTACCACTCGTGGGACTCGCAGAACGCCTGGCTGCGGCAAATCCACACTTACAACACGCTGTTCGTAAACAGCACAACCGCCCGTGCGCACGGCATCGGCGACGGCGACTGGATCTGGGTGGAGTCCCCGTGGGGAAAGGTGCGCTGCATCGCGCGCCTGTCAGAGGCCGTCGAGCCGGGCACCGTCTGGACCTGGAACGCGATCGGCAAAGCGCCCGGGGCCTGGAACCTGGCGCCGGAAGCCAATGAGGCGCGCCTTGGCTTCCTGCTCAATCATCTGATCACCGACGAGTTGCCGTTCGAAGGCGGCCGTATCTCGAATTCCGACCCAATCACTGGGCAGGCGGGCTGGTACGACGTGCGGGTGCGCATCTACCGCGACGCTGACCAGGGTGGGGCGACCGCGCCGCAGTTCGAGCCGATGAAGATCTACGCCGGCATGCGCGCGCGGCCGCAGGTGCTGTCCGGAGCGCCGCGA
>JANWXE010000015.1 GCA_025055385.1 Burkholderiaceae bacterium
GCGCCCAGCCGGCATGGTGAAACCCGGAGCAGGGGGCGATCGCGACCTGACCGTTCGCGATCGCCTTGCGCGCGGCAGACGGCATCGCCCCGCTCGTCCAGGGAAGCGAGCGGGCGACTTCGGGTAGCCGATTTCCGAAGCCGTTCGGCCGCAGGCAGCCAAGCACCTCGCGCACGAACGCGCGTTCCTGCGCGAGGCACAGTTCCTCTTCGGTCACCGGCTGAGGTTCCAGGATCTCGAGCGGCACCTTGAGGGCGCGCCAGGACTCAAGCACCGCCTTCGGCATTGCCGCGCTCGGCGAAAGGCTCCTTGCGTCAGCGACCATGCGCGGGCTGTAGAGGACCGGAAGCGCCGCAAGGCGGGCGCTTCCGCCCTCGTTCGGTCGGCTCGTCATTCCGGCCATTGCAACGATGTCAGCGGCTTGGTTCGCGCCGGCCTTCGTTTTCGAGCTGTCGCGAAGAACCCGCCGCATCGGCGGGGCGATCCGCTGACTGCGACGCCTCTGCGCTGGCGGCCGACGGCGGCTTGATCCAGCGCGGTGCCGGCATGCCGCCGAAGTGGCTGCGGCAGGTGGCCAGTGCCCCCTCCAGCTCCGCCAGGTCCATGTTCAGCGCCTCGATGCGGTCCAGCAGCATGTCGGCGGTATCGGCGAAAGAGCGCGGCGCGGCACCCCGATTGCGGGCCTCCAGGTTCTCCTTGATGCGCTTCATCACGATGTCCTGGCGGTCCAGGATCGAGGTCAGCACGAGGCGGAACTTCTCCGCCTCGCGCGGCGGGATCGCGTCCATGTAGCCGAGCAGCTCGCGCAGGGCGTTGACGCGCCGCGTCAGCAGCGTGGCGAAGCGCTGGCGCAGCCGCACGGTCGTGCGGATCAGGTCCAGCTCGATCGGCGATCCGTCGCTCAGCAGGCGCAGGCGCGTGGCGCTGGCCTCGGCGGCCGCGCGCTCGGCGGCGGCGTCCTTTTCCATCTGCTCGAGCATCAGCACCATGTCGAGCGATTGCGGACCGTAAGGGGCCGCCTCGCGCAGCGTTGCGTGGCGCGGCAGCGCAGCCGGGTCTCGGCCGCCGCGGATCACCGTCAGCAAGCGCGCCACGGCGGGCAGCTTGGGGACAGTCTTAATTGGCGTTTCATCGGTGGTCATGGATTGATCTCCTGCATCCGGGCAATCCGGTTTGCATCCGTTACGAGGCGCCCTCGGCCCGGCGTTGGGCGGGCGGGGCGTGAGGATCGATCGGGTTGGCGAAGGCCGGCGCACGCATCCTGCAGGGCGCCTTCGGCAGGCCTCGGCGGCGCGCCTGCAAGCGCGGCCGCACGGCGGCGATGTTTCGCGGGTCGATCCATGCGGGCAACAGTAGCAGCCGCGGGCGGGACTGCAAGGTGCCGGGCAGAGCGCCGAGGGGGCGTCAGCCGGCCTTTGGCGGGGGCAGGCGGTGGTCCCCTAAACCAAGTACGTGTTGCGGACTCGTTTAGACCTGGACAGGTAAGCGGTCCAGATTGCTGCGACAACCGATGACCCGGTGAGAGCGCCTAAGACTCCGGGTGTGTCGTGCACGCTTGTGCCAAAGGCGAGCCAGGGGATGGCCAGGGTGTGCACAAATGCACCCAGTGGGCCGCAGATCCAAAGAACAAGCTTTGCCCGGGTCACAGCCTGTTTGTCCCTTCTTCGGAGCAGCCCCAGACCGCCGAAGACGCTGACGGCCGCAAGCAGTGCAAAAGCGCACCAGGTGAGACGCTTATAGGTGCGCCACTGCGGCGCCGACAGCAGCTCCGGGTCTTGGCGTTCTGCCATCGTGAAGTCACCGCCAAGCACGAGCGCGCTAAGCAGCGGTCCGATCGTCAGTATGGCTACGAGAACAGCCAGCCATCCTCCGACGCCGCGCGGCTCCTTCGGTCTAGCCTCGTCGGCTACAAGCTGGGCGGCAGCCGTTTCGTCTTCCGGGGAAACCTCCCGCTCCGCGAGCACCTCGTTCAGCGCTTTGAGGGCAGTGTCGGTAAGTGGCCCGGCGCGCAACGCGAGCAGCTGCTCGGTCGGCATGCCACGGTAACGCTGCAGGAAGAATCGGTAATCCTCACTTACCATAATGGCTGCGCTGGGTATGGTGGCGAGGCGGCGGCCTCCTGCACTTGTGAGGCTAGACGCAGCGCAGCAGGCGCGCAAGGAGCGACGTGCTCGTACGGACGCGGAACGATGCAAGAGCAGGCCGCATGGAAGGCAACGCTGCGCTGGATCGCATTCGTGCCGGCGGCGGTGTTGGCAGGGCTGGCGGCGCGCGCGGTGATGGTCTTGATGAACCGGTTCGTCACGGACGGCGACAGCGTGTTGGAGCTGGCCTTCAGGGAATTGATCGGCGGTGTTTCGATGGGAGCGACATTCGTGTACGTGGGCGCTTTGGTCGCGCCGGCGCACCGCAAGGCGGTGGCAGTAGGCCTGGCCAGCGTCGGGCTTCTGATCATGGGCTTCCTGCTGTTCCCGGCAGTCTGGACCAAGCACTATCTGGCGATGTGGGGAGTTGCCACAACGTCGGGCGGTCTGCTGTTAGGCGCATATTTGAGTTTCCAGCAGCTGGAGTGAAGGCCTCTCGGAGGAGGCTGTACCATCCTGCGGGTCGCTGCTGACGGGGGAGGCGTATGGGCGGCGTTTTCTTGCTGGGGATTGCAGTAGCCGTGGTCGGTGGGCTGTGGAGCCTCATCCTGTCGATGGGCATCGTATACGGGAAGCTGGGTCTTTTCTGGACGCTCGTCGGCGTGCTCTTTTTCCCTGTAACGTTCCTCGTTGCGCCTTGGTACGCCGCGCTGGCAGAGGGCAACTGGCAACCGCTGCTGATCGGGTACGGGTCTGCCATCGCGGGCGGGCTCCTAAGTGCGATCGGGGCCAGGCGGATAGACGGGCCGCGCTAGTGCGTGGGCGCTGGCCGACGCGTGCTGCGGCTAGTGCGGGCGGCTGCACCGTTGCCGGTGCGGGCAGCCCCGGCAGCGCGCCAGATCCTCCGGCCAGCGCGGTGCCTCGCGTCCGCCGGCAACAGCGTCGTAGCGCGCAATCAGGCTGATCGTCTGCTGCTCGGACAGCAGGTCCACGCGGTGCACGCGCACGCTGGCGTTCACGGTGCTGACGGTGGCGATGTAGCCAGTCGGCAGCACGTTACGCAGGCGTCGGGTGCCGAGCATCGCGTAGCGCTGCACCGACAGCTGCGCGATGTCGCTCGGGTGCACCGCGTGCGCGGCGCGGGTCTTGATCTCCAGCAACGCGAGCGAGCCGTCCGGCAGGCGGTAGACGCGATCGGGGCGTGCCGCCACTGGATAGGGCCGGTGGCGCCGGATCGGGAAGCGCGGCTCATTGATGAACAGGCGCGCGGCCTGCAGCTCCTGCGGCAGCGCATCGCGCAGGCGCTCGGTAAGCGCCCCGCGCTGTCTGCGTGCCACCTCAAGCAGGACCGTCGCGACAAGCGCCGCAAGCACCAGGAGCCAAAGCAAGGATTCCATCAGCGCGTCCAGCCCTTGCGGACCAGCATCCGCGCAATCGGCAGGGCAACAAGGTCAAGGATGACTCTTGCCGCGCCGGCTGCAAGCGGGGCGCCGGCCAGCCAGCGCGCAAGGGGCGGCGACAGGCGGTAATACAGCGCGATGAACGCTCGGCCGGCGCGGCTGCGCCGCAGCCTGCGATCGCGCAACTGTCGCAGCAGCGCGGTCTGCGGGGCGTCGGGGCCGTAGACGGCGGAGGCGACGAAGCAGCCGGATCGGCCGCCTGGCCGAGCGAGTGCCTGGTGAATCCGCTCGCCGGCCTGCCGGCGCTGCTCGATCTCCGGGTCGGCAGCGTCGCCGTACAGCGCGTCGAAGCGAACCTTGCGTTCGCAGAAGGCGACCTTGGCGATCTCCGCTGCGCCGTAGTAGCGGCCGCGACGGCGCCTCATCGGCCAGCCGGCCCGACCGCGCCGCTGCGTTGCGCGAGCAGCGCCAGCGGGCCGTACAGCGCGGTGGCCAGCACGGCCGCCTGCGTCCACGGCGACATCGACGGGTCGAGCGTTGCCAGCGCATAAAGCCCGCCAGCCGTGCTCAGGATCGGCACGGCCTGGTAGAAGATGCGCTGGCACACGGGTTTGTTGCAGTGGCCGGCGATCCCTGCTGCAGCGGCCAGCGGCAGGAACCAGTCGAGGGCCTCGAGGATTTCACGGGCCGGGGCGGCCACGACAGCAACCGCCAGCGCGACCAGGTCGGCCATCACGAGGTAGAAGGCGGCGGAGGCCGCCGCGCCGCCAAGCGCGCGCCAGAGTTTCTGCTTATGCGCGTCGGTCAGCCCCAGCGGCCCGCGGCGGTAGGCGGAGTAGTCGTACTTGGGCATTGTGGTTTCAGAGGTGAAAGGATGCGACCATCATCAGGCATCCGGTCGTCGTTTTCAAGGATGAGGACGCAGGGCGCGAAGGGTTGGTCTCTTCCACGCTGTTTCGCCGCGA
>JANWXE010000050.1 GCA_025055385.1 Burkholderiaceae bacterium
CTCGCGCGCGTTGTGGAACATGAACAGCGCGAAATCGAAGATGCCGCCGGAGACGCGCTGGCCGTCGACGGTCACGTGCTTTTCGTCCAGATGCCAGCCGCGGGGCCGCACCACGAGTGTGGCGGTTTTCTCATTGAGCCGATACTGCTTGCCGCCGGCCTCGAAGGTGATCGTGCGGCGTACCGCGTCGCGCACGTTGATCTGGCCCTGGATCTGGTTGTCCCAGTTCGGCGTGTTGCTGTCCTCGAAGTCCGTCATGTACGAATCCGCCCCCGAGTTCAGCGCATTGATGATCATCTTGCGATCCACGGGCCCGGTAATCTCCACCCGCCGGCACTGCAAATCTTTCGGCAGCGGGGCGATGGTCCAGTTTCCTTCCCGAATATGTCGCGTCTCAGGCAAGAAGTCGGGTCGCTCACCCGCATCCAGCCGCCGCGCTCGTTCCACTCGCCTGGCCAGCAGCTCCTGCCGCCGCGACTCAAAAGCGCGATGCAACTTCGCCACCAATGCGAGCGCCTCCGGCGTCAGGATCTGTTCGTAACCGGGTTTAATGGGAGCGGCAATACTCACCCCGGACGGCAAATTCATTGTGATGATCTCCTACTGTTACGCAAGTTGCTGTTGACGGTACACGAAATCGGCGGCCACCTCGAGCGTGCGGCCGATGATGTGCGGGCTGACGCCCAAGCGCTCCAGCGGCGCGCCACAGCGGTTTACCCAGCAGGTCGTGTAACCGTGCCAGGTCGCGCACGCAGCGTCCCAGCTCTTGGCGGAAACAAACAAGATAGCGGCGGGCGGACAGCCCAGCGTATCGGGACCAAGCGCGTAAACCGCCGGCGCTGTCTTGAATGCGCGTACCTGGTCGGCAGAGAGCACGACATCGATGAACTCATCCAGTTGCGCGCTGTGCATAACATCCTCGAGCAGCCCAGGATCGCCGTTGCTCAGGACACCGACGGTCAGATCCATATGCTGTAGGCGCCGCAGCGTGGGGACCACGTCAGCGAACGCTGGCAGCTGCGTGTATTCATGCATGAGCAAGCCACGTGCCGCTGCATCCAGCGGTAGCTGCAACGCTTCGCAGGCGTACACAAGCGCGTCTTCGTTCAATTGCGTAAACGGCACGTAGCGGCCCGCCAGCGAACGCAGGTACATGTATTCAAGCTGCTTTTCGCGCCATAGCCGCGACAGGCGCGCGCCGTTGCCAGGAAACAGCTGATCGGCACGCGTGGCCCTCGCCTGCACGTCTAGGAGCGTGCCAAAGACATCGAACAGAACTGCTCGGACCGTCATGTTGCCGCCCCCAACGGATGCCTACAGCAGCCAGTATATGGGTGGCAAGCGTAAGCAAACAAAAAGGGCCGCCAACGCGGCCCGAATCGTTGCTGCATTTTTTCTCGTTGTCTCGTTGGCGTCTCCTACGACCTCGCCCTTCGTCTTCCTCCGGCGTCCAGTGCCTTTTTCACGGAGCGCGAGTGTAGGAAGCTCGTGCCCGCCGCTCAAGCTGCACTGCAACGGACGTCGCGCCGCGACGACGTCAAGCAGCCAGCTTTTGTTCTTGGTTGTCGAAGAACTGTTCGTCCTCGGTGGAACCCTTCAGCGCCACGGTCGAGGACTGCCCCTGCTGAATCGTCTGCATCACCGCGTCGAAATAGCCGGTGCCGACTTCGCGCTGGTGCTTGACCGCCGTAAAGCCCTTGTCAGCGGCGGCGAACTCGGCCTCCTGCAGCTCCACGAACGCGGACATGTGGTTGCGGGCGTAGCCGTACGCGAGGTTAAACATCGAATAGTTCAGCGTATGGAATCCCGCCAGCGTGATGAATTGGAACTTGTAGCCCATCGCCGCCAGCTCGCGCTGGAATTTCGCAATCGTGCTGTCGTCGAGGTTCCGCTTCCAGTTAAACGACGGCGAACAGTTGTAGGCGAGCATTTTGCCGGGAAACTGCTTGTGAATCGCCTCCGCGAACGCTTTTGCGTAACCCAAGTCAGGCTTACCGGTTTCGCACCAGATTAAATCGGCATACGGCGCATATGCCAGACCTCGCGAAACGGCCTGCGCCAGCCCGGGTCTTGTGCGGTAGAAACCTTCGACGGTTCGTTCGCCAGTACAAAATGGCTTGTCATTTTCATCAATGTCTGAGGTCAGTAGATCGGCCGCTTCCGCATCGGTGCGGGCAATCAGGACGGTGGGGACTCCCATCACGTCAGCCGCCAGCCGGGCTGCAATCAGTTTTTCGATCGCCTCGCGCGTCGGCACCAGGACCTTACCGCCCATGTGGCCGCATTTTTTGACCGACGCCAGCTGATCCTCAAAATGTACGCCAGCAGCACCCGCATCGATCATGGCTTTCATCAGCTCGAAAGCGTTTAGCACGCCGCCAAACCCGGCTTCCGCGTCCGCCACAATCGGTGCAAAGTAATCGATCCAGCCGGGGTCTCCCGGATTTTTGCCCTCAGCCCACTGGATTTGATCGCAACGCACCAGCGTGTTGTTAATGCGGCGGACCACTGCCGGCACCGAATTCACCGGATACAGGGATTGATCCGGATACATTTCTCCCGCGAGATTGGCGTCACCCGCCACTTGCCAGCCCGACAGGTAAATCGCCTTTAAGCCTGCTTTGACCTGCTGCATCGCTTGGTTGCCGGTCAAGGCCCCCAGCGCATTAATGAACGGCTCCTCGTTAAGCAGCTTCCAAAGCTTCTCCGCCCCTCGCTTCGCTAGCGTGTGCTCCACTTGCAGCGAGCCGCGCAAGCGTACGACGTCCTCGGCGCTATAACCGCGCTTGATTCCCTTCCAACGTGGGTTTTCCGTCCATTCTTTTTGCAAGCGTTGCGCTTCCAGCTTGCGCGCAGCAGTGGTCATTTCTTCTGCACTCCTCATTGATAAGGTCAAAACTTCCATCCTTCCGGCTCCTCGCCGGACCCGTTAAAGCGCACAAAATCCTATGTGTTTAGCGCGCGGCGCAGCAAGTCTTGTGATTTATAGATGAGTCGACGCCTTTATGCGATAAAACAATTGATTACAAACGCCATTGTACAATGCAAAACATAATTTTTCTTGATGCAAAAGACTCTGGTGCCGCGCACAAGCGACCGTTTCGCATTGTAGAATCCGATTTCGCGCTGCAACACCCCTCTCTCAGGCAAAGCCAACCGCTGCCCGCGTCCCTACCAGCCCCGCTCGCGCATCACTCACGACGGAGGTTTCTCTCCTCTCTCTGCCGCGCCGGGTTACGGACCGCTGTGTCGGCATGACCTAAGCGCGCTTGGCGCCCTGGCGCAGACGCCGCGCCGACCTGCCTGCTTGCTAAGCCGAATGGACGGATAGGGGATTAGCGCACAGTCCCATGTATTGAGGTTGCCGTGCCACACGCCGGTGATACGGCGGCGTTTTTTCAACCGAACTTCTTTTTATAAGGAAGGCGACAAACTCGACGTTGACGCCCCCAAGCGGGCCTCTAAAAATCGGCGATGGTATGCAGCGGCGCCTGCTTACCGCGAACAACATGACGCAATCTCAAGGAGGCAGCATCGTGAGGAAAGCATCCTATTTATGTGGGGCGGCGATCATCTCGTGTGCCCTGTCTGCCGCGGCTGTCGAGATCGGCCCCAACCCAACGTTCTCTAGCGTCCGCGCCACCGGTCCCTTCGCCGTCTCCAGTCAGACGATCTCCGGAGGTACCAGCTTCGGTGGGGCAACGGTTTACTCGCCGAACGCGCCCGGGCGCTACGCAATTGTTGCTTTCTGTCCCGGTTTCACCGCCACGCGATCCTCGATTGACACGATGGCGCGCCGCCTGGCCAGTCACGGATTCATCGTGGCGGCGATAGATACCCGTTCGACGCTCGATCAACCCTCAAGTCGCGCAACGCAGTTGATCGCCGCGCTCAATGCGGTCGCTCGCATCACGACCGGACCTGCGGCGGGCAAGATCGACAGCACCCGTCGTATCGTCACCGGTCATTCGATGGGCGGCGGCGGCACGCTTATTGCAGCGACGAATAATCCCTCGGCCATCGCCGCAGCCATTGCGCTTGCGCCTTGGAATACGAGCGACAATTTCTCCGCCAACCGTGTGCCATCAGCGATCATTGGCGGCGCCCTTGACACGATCGCCCCAGTGGCTTCGCACTCGGTGCCCTTTTACAACAGCATGACGCGAAATGAGAAGTTGCTGTGTGTGATCAGTGGTGCCGGGCATTTCTTCCCGCAAGAAAGCCCGCCCAACCAGCCAGCCAGCGCCCTGCAAATTTCGTGGGCGAAACGCTTCGGAGACGGCGACACGCGGTATGGCTTTATCTTGAATGCACGTCCCAGCGAGTGCGGCAGCTGGGCAACGACGGGGCCGTTCTGAGGACGCAACCAAGAGCCCCTTAGGACGCCTTGCGCTTGTCGGTACACGGTAGCAAAGCACAGGTGTACGGCGCCTGCTGACAGCCAGGGGATAGCCCTAGCTGCCAGCAGCGCCTTCGCTTCGTTCTTCTTCTTTTCACGGAATGACGACCAACGCTAATGCCGGCATGCGGTCGCGGGTACCGCGCATGTCGACTCTAATTTTGACCGGCCTCGGTGTTCTTGCAGGCGGACTCGCCGTGGCGCTTTACCTGCATCGAGAGCAACCGGCCGGCGAAACCGTGACGCCATTCTCAGCAGCTCCTGCCAGTGCGGCGCAACGGATTGCCACGCCAGAGCCCGATGCACGACCTCAGCCCAGCGCTGCGTCGTCTATTCCGCAGCCGGTGCCCGGCGTGGACGGAAGCTGGCGCGAGGCTGTGGCCAACACCGGTGAGCGTTTCATGGCCGATGCGCAAGGGCGACTCGTTCTCAACGAAAAAACACGCCAGCGTATTGAGGCGCTCGTCGCGCTCGTTGAGCCTGACCAGTTGCCGCTGGCGATCGCTGAGGAAACACGCCATTTGCCCCCGGAGGCGGCGCAGCAGGCACGCGACCTCGTCGAGCGTTTCAGGCTTTACTTGGAAGAGCAAATCGCTGTCGTGCCCCCAGGCCACGCCCCAGCGCACGAGGACGAAGCGCTAGCCCAGCTGGAGGCGATGGAGCGCTTACGAATCGCCCGCTTCGGTGCGGCAACCGCCAAGGCCCTGTTTGGCGCCGAGACCGAAGTAGCGCGTGAATTGATTGAATTGATGCGGCTAGAGAAGGATCCGAAGCTAAGCATGGAGCAAAAAGCGGAACGCGCCCAGGCGCGCTATCTGCAGTTGCGCCAAGCGCGCGAAAGCGCGCAGACGCCTGCGGCGGGCCGGTAACGTACGGCCTGAACAGCCGTGCCGCGTTGCGGTGCGATAATTCCTACTCCAATATTTGCCACAAGGCTGTTTTTCCGATGCGCCGCAACCGCTTCATTTCCCGCGCGCGCCACACGGCAGACGCCGAGACGCTCGCCAAGCTGGCGCGCCGTCTGTCGGAATCCGGCTGCCGTCTCGAAGACCAGCTGTGGGAGCGCCGTCTGCTGGAACTTCTTAAAGACCGGCTAGCGCGCGGCTTTGATACCGACATTGAGACGGCGCTTGACGATTTGTCGCGCACGAATACGCGCGCCTATGATGATCTAGCGGACCTCGCCGAGTCGTGCGCTGAAAGCGCTGTCATCGAAATCGACGGCCGTCCACATGATGCCTTGCTGCTGGCGCTGCCGCTGCTTGCCTGGTCGCGCTACAAAGTGCCCGCAGCGACGCTAGCCCCGGCGGTGGTTGATAACATCGCGGTGCAAATTGGGGGGCATCTCGCGGCCCGCGGTGCCCGCATCGGCGTCGCGGACTACCTGTTCTCCATCGATCAGCTGCCCGAATCCTTCGGCGACGTCTACGAGTTTGCGCAGCGGCTGTTCGAATGCGCCGCGCACGGCTCTCGCATGAAGGTCGATGCTAAGTCTTTGCGTGAACCCGTTTCGATGCTGGCTGACACGCGCTACGTGCTTGCAGCCATCGTCGTGCCGCAGGGGCAAGCTCTGTACCACTGGCAGGAGACGGGCGTAGATCCGGACTCCAAGGCAGCAGCCGTCGACGCCTTCACGGCCCAGCTCGCCAATGTCTTGCAGCCGGTGATGACCGGCTGCCGCTATCGGGTGCTAGCGCCAAACGCCTTCCACGCGGCGCTGCGTATCGCCGACCGCGAACTGCGCGAGTTCTCGCTCGAGGCAGCGCTCGCCTACCTGAAACTGACCTATGACCTTGCCCCCTCGGCGCTGCAGGCCACCGTGGCCGCCTTCGAGGATAAGCGCATTGAGGAGATGCGTATCGGTATTGGGCGCATCGGCGACGAAGACCAGATCATCGAAGGCGTCGTCTGGCCGCTGCTGGGCGACGATGAAGAGCGGGCGCAGGAAGATATCGAGGCGGCGCTGCGGCGCCTGGGCGTCACACGCATTACCACACACGCGCACCGCTTCCCGCTGGAGTTCTGTGATGACTGCGGGGCGCCGCTGTTCCCCAACCCGGCCGGCCATTCCGTGCACGCGGAGGCGCCGGAGGACGCCGACGAGCAGCCGGTCGCCCCGTTACACTGACCTGCGGCGCCGCCGCGCGCGCCGGCGGTGGCCGGTTGTCGCGTCGCCCGTTCAGTGCACGGTCCGCTCGAACGTGAAGCGCCCGTCGCAGAAGTCGACCGGGATGACGTCTTTCGGCCCGACCCGGCCCTCCAGCAGCAGCTTTGCAATCGGGTTCTCGATTTGCTGCTGGATGGCGCGCTTCAGCGGCCGCGCTCCATAAACGGGATCGAAGCCGACCTTCGCGATTTCGGCCAGCGCCGCGTCGCTGACTTCCAGCCGGATGTCCTGCGCCGCCAGCCGTTGCTGCAGCCGCTTGAGCTGGATCTTCGCAATCGACTGGATGTGCTTCGCATCCAGAGCATGGAAGACCACGATCTCGTCGATGCGGTTGATGAACTCCGGCCGGAAATGCCGCCGCACCTCGGCCAGCACTGCCTCCTTGATGATCGCGTAATCCTGACCTGCCAAACGCTGGATCTCGTGCGAACCGAGGTTCGAGGTCATCACGATCACCGTGTTCTTGAAATCGACCGTACGCCCCTGGCCGTCGGTCATCCGGCCGTCGTCCAGCACCTGCAGCAGCACGTTGAAGACGTCCGGGTGCGCTTTCTCGATCTCGTCGAGCAGGATCACGCTGTACGGCTTGCGCCGCACGGCTTCGGTCAGTTGCCCGCCCTCCTCGTAGCCGACATAGCCC
>JANWXE010000057.1 GCA_025055385.1 Burkholderiaceae bacterium
GCGCGGCCGCGCCAGCAGCGCGCGCAGGATCTCGACGCGCTGCCGCTCGCCCACCGACAGCGCGTGCACCGGCCGCTGCGGATCCACCACCAGCCCATAGCGCTCGCCGGCGGCGCGCAATTCGTCGCGCACGCGCGCCAACGGCCACGCGCGTGCCAGGCCGAGCCACACGTTCTGCGCCACGGTGAGCGATTCGAACAGCGAAAAATGCTGGAACACCATCGCGATGCCCAGCGCGCGCGCATCGTGTGGAGAGCGGATCGGCGCCGCCGCGCCGTCGACGCGGATGACGCCGGCATCGGGGGCAACCGCACCATAGACGATTTTCATCCACGTCGATTTGCCGGCGCCGTTTTCGCCGAGCAACGCGTGGATTTCGCCTGGCGCGACCGCCAGCGATACATCCTCGTTGGCCACCGTGCCGGGATAGCGCTTGCAAATCCCGACCGTCTCCAGCCGAGGGGTCATGCGGGATCGGCCACGAGTGTTGCCGCCAGCGCGGCGCAGTGCGCCGCAAGCGCCTGCGGCGGCACGTCGGTCCGTAAACGCGGTGTGCGATCGGCCGCATCGTCGGACGCCGGCGCGAGTCCCGAAAGCTGCACCTGCAGCGCCGCCAACAAAACCCGCAGCAGCGCGCGGTACGCGCCGTCCCAGCGCGGCGTGCTCAGCGCCGCATCACCCCCCCGGTTTTTCTGGTCGACATCGACGAAGCGCGCGGCCCGGCGCGGCCGATCGAAGATGAGCAGGTCCAGCCACGCGAAGGCCACATCGCTTGCCACGTCGCTACAGCGCAGCGCCGAATCGAACTCGATTGCGTCGACAGCGATCGGCTCAGCGTCGATCAGCACCCGGTTCCCCAAACGTCTATCGCCGTGGCACTTGCGCGCGAAGCCCCGGCCCTGACCCGCCGCCCACGGTGGGTGCGTCTCTACCGCCCCGACGGACCGCATCGGATGCGGATACGCCGCCGACTCGCGCACAGGCGCAAGTAAGCATGCATGAGCAGCGAGAAAGTTGACCGCAAGCATTAAAGATGATGGCGGAGGCGGTGAGATTCGAACTCACGAAGGGTTGCCCCTTGCCGGTTTTCAAGACCGGTGCCTTAAACCGCTCGGCCACGCCTCCTGAAGAGATTTTGCCGGTTTTGGTTCCGGCACGCGCCCTGCGGGCGCTTAACTTCGGCTGAGCCGAACTTAGCCTGCACCGCAACGCGCCTGCGGCGCGTTGCGGTGCCCACCCCCCAGGTATCTACACGAGTCAGTTCCGTGTTACCGAGGCCAGCCAACCGCACCAACTGCTGCCCACTCGTGCAGTCTGCCGCACCGTTAATTGATGACGGCTTTGTCGGTGCGGGTCTGACCCTTGTTGTCGACCCAGGTGACCTCCAGCTCGTCGCCCTTCTTGCCGCCGGCAAACTTAAACAAAAGAAACGGGTTTTTTGATACGCCGGGACCGAATTCACCGGAGAACACGACCCGACCAGCGTGCCGCACCATGACGTTGGTGATGAAGTGCGCCGGGATCGGCTTGCCGGCCGCATCTTTACGCTGGCCGGTTTCCATTTCGTGCGTCATCAGCACGCGCACCTCGACACCATCGGCCTGCGCGGTGGCGCGAATTCGGGTCGGTTCCGTCATCCGATCGGGCCTCCGTTAGCCCCCACAGCCGCCCATGGTCACCTTCACGTCGCGGCTGGCGACGAAGAACTGGTTGTTTGCCCGCACCACAGCGTACACCGGCGCGCTCTCGGCCATCTTGATACGGGTGTCGACGCGCGGCTCGGTACCCGGTGGAATGTTAAACGCCGCCACCAGCGCGGTCGCGTTTTTCTCGACCACGATGTAAATGTTCTGCGTATTGGGGATTTTGCTCGCGATCCCCACCGAGACGGCAGCACCGTTTTCGGCGATGTCCGGCGCAGTAATCACAATATCCTTGCTCGGCACGGCGGTGCTGCCCCCCAAGGCCTTCACCACGTCGGCCAGCCGCTTAGCCTCAAATGCGGCCTTGTTCCAGGCCGTCTGCTGCGCCACGGCGCCCGGCAACGTGCCGCCGACCGCCAGCGCCGTGCAAGCCGCTACCGTCTGCAGCAGTTCCCGTCGATACCTATCCACCGTTGTTCCCTTTCATCGCCCTAGTCAGCAAGGGCTACCCGTGTGGGCACGTATCGTATCCGCTGCCCGTGAGACTGCGTGGCGCCCTTGCGAACGGCCTTTGTACCCAATATATCCCGATGCGGAACCGATTTCGACGTCGTTCGTTTCATCCAACGTATCGCCGGCGGCATACAGCGCGAGCCATCTCAATGGCGTGGCAACGCTGCTTCGTGTGAGCAAGCGCGTTACGCCCGCTGCGAGCAAGCCGCGACGGTTATGTAGTCCCTGTCGTTCTGCGCGCGCCTCCTGGTCAAATAAACAACGATATGTTGGCCGAGCCCGCGAAACCAAGAAACATCGACGCTCCGCCGAATTGGGTTTGCGGGATGAAGTCATCCTTCGAGAACCCGAATAAGTCCACCGTCATTTGGCAGCCGATGAACTTGACATCGCTGTCGATGCAAATGGTGCGCAACTCCTCCAGCGAGGCCACGCCTTTCTTTTTGATCATGTCCTTCATCATCATCGTGGCCATCGCCTCCATGCCTGGCAGCGCCTGCACCAGCACGGGCATTGGCACCGGCATCGGCATGGCAGGATTGGCGAGCGGACTGACCTTAATCTGACTTAAGTCTTTGCGCAGCAATTGCAGGCCGTAGAAGGTAAAAAAGATCTGCACCTCGTATCCAAGCGAGGCAGCGGTGGATGCCAGAATAAACGGTGGATACGCCCAATCCAGCGTGCCCTTGCTGGCAATTAGCGCCATCCGTTTTTCAGCCACGTCGTGCTCCGCACTGATGCAAGTCGCCTGCACCAGTCTTGCTACCGGCGCTTGAGCGAATCACTTGCGCTTGATAACGAAAACATACGTGCTGCCCTCCTGGGAGGACGAAAGCAGCTCATGCCCCGTTTGCTCCGCAAAGGCTTTCATGTCGGCCATCGAGCCCGCATCAGTTGACAACACGCGCAGCACTTGTCCGGGCGCCATCTCGTTGAGCGCCTTGCGCGTCTTCACAACCGGCAGCGGACACGCCAGCCCGCGTGCGTCAAGTTCTTTGTCGTAATTCACCAGCGGTCTCCTTCATTGCCAAACAGCGCGGTCGCGCCCGTCAGGGGATTGCCGAGGCCTTTTGACCACGACCGTTAAGGATACGTGTACTCCCGGCACGGCGTGGTGCCCATCACCCGCTTGGGTAATTTGTGGCCGCCATCCGCATTTCGACAATGCAACGACCGCCAGCGGTCCGGCGGCCAAGAAAGCGGATGTCGACACGGCTCTTGTCCATTCCGATTCACACGCTCCCTAGCAGCGAACGCGCCTGCAGCGGCGCTGAACCGTTCGCCCTGATGGTGCTTGGCTCCAGCATGGCCCCTGAGTTTGAGCACGGCGACATCGTCATCATCGAGCCAGACGGCTTAGCCACCGACGGCGCTTTCGTGCTCGCGCATGCACGCGGTGAATGGATGCTTCGTCAGCTGCGACGGCAAGATAGCGGCTGGGCACTGGCTGTGCTCGACGGCAGTGAACCGCCGCTGCCGATCGGCGATCTCGCCGCAGTGCGTGGCGTCGTCATCCAACGCAATCGCGGTGGCCGGCGGCGATTTACCAAGCGCTACGTCGAGTGAGCGCGGCGGCCGCTGTTGATCTGCCGGCGCTGGCGCGCACCGTGCAGCGCAACTGCGATCTGGCCGACGCGCTGCACGCGCGCGATGCCTCATTGTGCACCTATCTGCTGGCGATGCGGGAGTTTTACCGCTGGGACACGCGCGCCGCGCTCGGCGCGCCGCTGCCGCGCGCGGCCGTCGGAACCTGGATCGCCCAACGCGAGGCGCGCTGGGAGGCGCTGCGCCAGACGGCCGCCCGCTTCGGCCCGTTGCCGCTCGCGGGCGGCATCGAACCCTTCGACGAGACGGCCGCCAATGCGCTGCTGATGCCCGCGGGTCTGGTCTATGGGGCCGGCGTCGGCCGCTTCGGCGCGCCGTTGTTTTTCCTGGCCGAGCTGGCTGCCAGCGAAACGCGCGACGGCGCGCGCGTACTGCTGCTGGAGCGCGAGCACGCGCGCGGCCTGTGGGCGCCGCCGGCCCTGGCGCGCGGCGGCACTATCGTGGTTCGCAAGGAGGCGCTGCGGCGGTGGCTGTGGACGCTAATCGCGGGCGCGCAGCGGCGTGCGCGCGCCGATGCGCTGACGCTTGCGCTGCGCCTGCAGCCGGGCGACGCCGATGGGGCGCGGCTGGAAGCGCTGGCGGAGCGGCTGATTGAATCGCTGGTGCTGCATGAACTGGGCGAGCTGCGCGCTGGTGCGCTGCTCGGCAGCGACTGGGAGGACATGCGGGCGGCGCTCGCAGACCGGCGGGCGGACCTCGTGGCGCGCGCGGTGCGTGACTTGCTGGCCGACGCGCTGGTCACGCTG
>JANWXE010000074.1 GCA_025055385.1 Burkholderiaceae bacterium
GCGCAGCTACGACCTGCTGTGGTCGCGCATCGTGCACGAATACCTGATGGGCGAACGGGCGCCGGTGTCCGACCTGATGGCCTGGAACGCCGATGCCACGCGTATGCCCTACCGCATGCATGCGCAGTACCTGCGGCAGCTTTTCCTGCGCAACGATCTGGCGGAGGGGCGCTACCGTGTCGGCGGGCGCCCCGTCGCGCTGACCGACCTGCGCGTGCCGCTGTTCGTGGTCGGCACCGAGCGCGATCACGTGGCGCCGTGGCGCTCGGTCTACAAGCTGCATCTGCTGACCGATGCGGAGATCACCTTCGTGCTCGCCTCCGGCGGGCACAACACCGGCATCGTCGCCGCACCGGACAACCCGCGCGCCAGCTACCGCTGGCTGCACCGGCCCTACGACGGCAACTACGTCGATCCGGACACGTTCCTGCAGCAGGCCGCCCGCGAAAGCGGCTCCTGGTGGCCGCGCTGGCAGGGCTGGCTCGCCGCGCACAGCGGCGTGCCGGTCGAGCCGCCGCCACTGGGCGCGGCGGAGGCGGGGTACGCGCCACTGGCGGACGCGCCGGGCACTTACGTTCTACTGCGCTGAACGATCAGGCACTTGCGTCCTATCATCGCGACGCCGTCTGCGCGCATAAAGCGCTCAACTTTTGCATACTGCGCCCTGATATGCCACCAGAAGCTCATGACACTGTAAATCGCATCGTGCTGCTTGCGCTGCTGGCGCTGTCGTTGCTGATGGTGGGCAGCGAGTCCTACCTACGCCTAAGCGGCGATGGCCTCGGCTGCGAGCCGTGGCCGCACTGCTATGGCAGCGAAGAAGCGGCCGCACAGGCCCGCCACAGCGCGGGCGCCGCCGCGCTGCGCGCAATTGGGGCGGTGGCGCCGGCGGGGGTCGCCGCTATTGTGCTCGGTTGGTTGATGTGGGGCTGGCAGAAGCTGGCGCGCGGCGAGCGCGCCAGTGCTGGGTTACTGTTGCTGACAACAGCTGTATTTGCGAGCAGCGCAAGAAGCGGGGCGGTGGCAATACCGTGGCAAGCGCTGCTGCATGTGCTCGCGGGCCTTGCGGTGGTGGCGTTGACCATGGCCCTGCTGCTGCGTGCGAGCGAGCCGCAGGCACTACCATGCAGCCGCCAGCGTGCGCTGGCGGCTGCGGCTGTGTTGGTGCTGCTGCAGGTTAGCACCGGCGTGCTGATCAGTGTCCGCGGAGCCGGCGCTGCCTGCGCAGTAGCTTGCACTTATCTGTGGGTGCCCGGGCTGGCCGCTGCGCTGGATCCCTTCACGCCTGGCAGCGCAATCGATCTGGCGCGCAACACGGCCGCCGGGCAGCCGCTGCAAGCTTGGCACCGGCTTGGCGGCATGCTGGTGGCGATGGCGGCGGTGGCCGCTGGACTGCTTGCTGTCGGCGGCCGCGCCGGTCTGCGCATCGTGGTGCTCGCTGCCACGACCGCGCTGCTCGGTTTCGTAGTGGCCGCCAATGACGGGCCGGTCATCGCGGTCGTCGCACACACGCTATCGGCCGCCGGGCTACTCGGATTGATGGTCGCGGTGTTGCTAACCAGGGCGCGCAGCCAACGGTAAAGCCTCAATAAGCAGTACGCGCAGAACGGTTCGGCTGATATGCGCACGGGTGGGGCAACATGATCTGCCGTTGTGTCGGCAAGCTCTTGCCCGACCGTGCACGGCGCGCGGCCGCGTGCAACGTTGCAGAATGCGTGCGCTTATGATCAGGCCATGTGGGATAGCCGCAACGGGCGCACCGCTTTTGGACAATTGTCGGGGACCACTGGTGTTTCGCGGTCCCGCGCGGCAGCCAGCCAGGCGGTGAGCTGCGGCGCTGGCAGCGGCGCGCTCAGCAGGTAGCCTTGATACTCTTCGCAGCCGTGCGCGGCCAGAAAATCGCGCTGCGCGCCCGTTTCGACGCCCTCGGCCGTCGTGCGCAGGTCCAGCGTGCGCGCCAGCGCCAAAATCACCCTTGCGATCGCAACACCACGGCCTTCCTGCGTCAGATCGCGCACGAATGCGCGGTCGATCTTCACCCGCTGAATCGGCAGGCGCTGCAGATAGCTCAGCGACGAATAACCGGTGCCGAAGTCGTCGACAGCCAAAGCCACCCCTAGCTCCCGCAGCTGGCGCAAGACCGTGATCGCCTGCTCGGGGTGGGACATTGCGGCCGTCTCGGTGATCTCCAGCTCGAGTTGGTCCATCGGCAGACCGTTTGCCGCGGCGGCCGCGGCGACGCGGCTTGCCAGATCCGGCTGGCGGAATTGGCGTACCGACAGATTGACCGCCACGCGGATCGGATGACCGGCGGCGCGCCACGCTGCGGCTTGTGCGCAAGCGGTGTGCAGCACCCATTCGCCAATCGGCAAAATAAGCCCCGTCTCTTCCGCTAGCGCGATGAAGCGGTCCGGACCGATCGGCTGGCCGTCCGTGTCCTGCAACCGCAACAGCGCTTCCACGCCGGTGATCGCGCTGGTCGCAAGGCAAGCGCGCGGCTGGTAATGCAGCACAAAACCCTCGTGCTTTAAGGCGCGGCGCAGTCGGGCCTCCAGGGATAGGCGCTGGCCGCGCGGTGAGGGGCCGCCGGGTTCGTACCGGCGAAAAGTCTGGCCGCCATCGCGCTGTGCGCGCGATAGAGCGATCTCGGCCGTCTCGATCAGGCTCTGCGCGGAGACACCGCCTTCCGGGGAGAGGCTCAAGCCCACGCTCGGGGAAACGAAGACCTCCTGGCCGCCGAAGATGAACGGCCGGCTCAGCGAAGCGAGCAGTCGCTCGGCCATCCCAGTGGCTTGTTCTTCCGAGCCGACGGCAGCGAGCAGGACGACGAATTCCCCACCCTCGAGGCGGCTGACCAAGTCCGCCCCGCTGGTCGCGGCAAGCAGGCGCGCCGCCGCTTCCTGTAGCAGCGCCTCGCCTGCGGCGCCGCCAAGCTCGTTGTTGATTTCGACGAAGCGGTCCAGTTGCAACGCCAGGACCGCGACGCGGCCACGTTTGCCAGCGGCATGTTGCAGCGCTTCTTCCAGCCTCAACTGCAGGGACGCGCGGTTCGGCAAGCCAGTGATGGGATCGTAGTAAGTGAGGCGGGTGATGCGCGCCTCGGCAGCCTTACGCTCGGTGATGTCGCGGGTGACAGCCAGGATGGCCGGCGGCTCGGCTCCCTGGCAAGGCATCAGCGCCGTGTGCGTCTCGACCCACCGCCGTGTGCCGCGCGCGCCGGCGATTTCGTATTCGCGCATGCAGCGCTCGCCGGCGAGCGTGCGCGCCAGCAGCGCGCGGAAACCTTCGCGGTGCGGCTCAAGTACGAAGTGCTCCAGCCCATATGCCTGCGCCTCCTGCAGTGAGCGCACCTGTAGCAGCTCCAGCCCCGCACGGTTGATCTCCAGCAGGCGACCGTCGGCTGCCACCAGCGTCACCCACGCTGGCTCGTTGTCGAGGATCGCGCGCAGGCGTTCTTCGTTCGCGCGCAACGCGGCTTCGGCGTGTACCTGTTCGCTGACGTCAAACAGCAGCGCGTAGAAACCGCGCAGCCCTTCGTCCCGTGTCAGGTCGGGCACGCAGCGGATCTCGATGTGCGTGACGCCGGTCGCGCCGCCCGGTTGGGCGCGGCGCGCTGTCACCGGCTTGCCGGTGATCACCTGCGCGAGGACGTTGCGCACGACGCCGTCGAGGTCGCCGCCCATGATCTCACACAGGGTCATCCCCTGCACCCGCTCGGCGTCAATGCCGTAGAACTCGCAGTAGCGGCGGTTGGCGTAGCGGCACCGCAGGTCTGTGTCGAAATAAGCGATCATTGCGGGCACGTGATCGACCACGCGCCGCATCTGCTGCGCACCCTCGTGCAGGTCCTGCGTGGCTGAGGCTCGTGCGACCACCCGCGCCAGCCATGGCGTGACCGACGGCAGTGCACGCAAAAGCCATCGATCGGGGGCGCGGACGTCAGCCGCGAAGAATTCGAGCAGCGCGACGGGTTCCCCGTCCGCGGACAATGGAACCGCCAGCCCGCACCGCAGGCCGGCGGCGCGCAGTGCGGCGGCGCGCGGCAACTTTTCTACCGTGCGTAGATCCGCAATCCAGCAGGGTTCGCCGGTGCGCAATGCCTGGCTGACGAACGGATCAGCCGCATGCGCGAAGTCCAGTGTCTCAGATGCGGCGACCAGTTCGTCCGCGCGCATTCCCGTGGTGACCTGCCACAGCGAGACATCGGCGGCGCCATCGCGGAACGCCAGCGCATGTCCGATCGGCCAACTGCCGTATCGACAGAGCCGTTGCAGGATGGCGTGCAGCGCCTCCTTGACGCCGTGCGCCGCGCCGGCTGCCGCGATGGCCTCCGTCAGCGCGGCCTGCACGCGGGTGAGGGCCGCCGGCGTGTCGTCGGGAACGAGGATTTCGTCGTGGCCTTTCATGACCCTCTCCCGGCCGGTGGCTCCGGCAAGCCAAGCACGCGCCGCGCCAGCGGCAGCAGATCGGCGCGGATGCGATCTTTTACGACGTAACCGGCAGCGCCCGCGGCGTGTGCGCGCCGCACGAACTCCTCCTCGTTGTGCTGGGTGACCACGATCACCGCGACCTCCGGATACGACTGGCGGATCTTGCGCGTCAGTTCGATGCCGTCGGCATCCGGCAGCTGGATGTCCATGAAGACCAGTTGCGGCCGATTGGCGCGCACGATCTGCAGGGCAAGCGCGCCGTCGGCGGCGATGCCGACATGGCGGTCCGGAAAGGCGCGCTGCAGGTATTCGCGCAGCGTGCTGCGCATTAGCTCCTGGTCCTCGACCACCAGCAGGCAACGCCGGCGGCTGTTCTCGATCGATTTCATCGCGCGTGACTCCTACTTCTCAGCGCCGCCACAATAGGAGCCGGCGCACGCGCGGTCTGTCGGGAGATCCTGACAGTTCAGGTGAGCGATGTGATGCCGTGCTGGACGGCGAACTTGACCAGTGCTGCTCTGTCGCTCACGCCCAGTTTCTGCATCAAGCGGCTGCGGTAGGTTTCGACCGTCTTCGGCGACAGGTGTATTCGGGCCGCAATCTCGGCGCTGGAATGGCCTTCGGCTACCAGTTGCAGTACCTGCCGCTCCCGGCTAGACAGCCGCGCTAGCGGACTGGCGGCGTGCGCTTGTGCGGCGCGTTGCTCGAGCCCGGCCAGCGGCGGCGACAGATAGCGCTTGCCCTGATGCACGGCGCGCACCGCCGCGACCACGTCGGCGCCTGCTGATTCTTTCAGGACATAGCCATTGGCGCCAGCGGCAAGCGCCTGGTACACATGCTCGGCGTCGGCGTACATCGACAGCATGACGATGCGCGCCTGCGGCCATTTGGCGCGCAGCAGCCGCGCCGCCTCCACGCCGTTGAGCTGCGGCATCGCGATGTCCATCAGCACCACATCAGGCCGCAGCGCGAGCGCCTGCCGCACGGCCTCCCGACCGTCGGCGACCGCCGCCACGACCGTGCTGCCGGCAGCCTGCAGCAGCGCCTGCAGGCCGTCGCGCATTACCGCGTGATCATCGGCGAGCAGCACGCGGATGGTCATGATCACGGCTCCCGCCCGCGCGGCACGCGGACGGTGACACAGGTGCCCTGACCCGGGGCGGACTGCACCTGCAGTTCCGCGCCGACCGCCGCCGCGCGCTCACGCATCGTCTGCGAACCCCAACTTGCCGCCTGCGCTTGCGCCGTCGGCGCGAAGCCGGCGCCGTCGTCGCGCACCTCGAGCGTGAGGTCGTGCGCATCGGCCTGCAGCCGAATCTCGATCCGCCGCGCGCGCGCGTGCTTGGCGATGTTGGCGAGCGCCTCCTGCGCGATACGGAAAAGCGCCGTTTCGGTGGCGCGTGGCAGCCGTACGGTTGGCTCCGGAGCAATGAGCGCGACGTGTAGTCCGGTCCGCTGCGCAAACGTCTGCGCCAGCGTGCGCAGGGCGGCGGCCAGTCCGTATTCGTCCAACGCCGGTGGCCGCAGTTCGGCCATCACATCGCGCACCTGACGCACGGTCTCGGCAAGCACCGCCTGTGCGTCGTGCAGGCGCCGCGCGGTACTGGCCGGGCAATCGGCGGGCAGCTCGTCCTGGATCATCGTCAGCATCAGGCTGAGCGCCGACAGGTTCTGGCCGACGCGGTCGTGCAGCTCGCGGTTGATCGCGTTGCGCTGCGCCTGTTCGGCTTCCTGCAGCCGCAGCGCGAGCGCGCGCAGACCAGCAAGGGTGTGCGCGTGTTCGATTGCCACCGCCGCGGTCTCGGTAGCGACTTCGATCAGGAACTGGTGCCGCGGCTGCGGTGCGCCCGCTTGCGAGTAATACATCGCGAACGTACCAACCACTCTGCCCTGGATGCCGAAGATCGGCGTCGACCAGCAGGCGCGCAGCCCGTGCGCCAGTGCGGCCGCGCGGTACGGTTCCCAGCGCGGATCGACGGCGATGTCTTCGACGATGACCGCCGCGCCGAGATACGCCGCCGTGCCGCAGGATCCGGCCTGCGGGCCGATTGCCAGGCCGTCGATCGCGCGCAGGTAACTCTCCGGCAGGCTCGGCGCCGCCCCATGCCGCAGGTGCACGCCGTCGTCCTCGAGCAGCAGGATCGAGCACAGCAGACCGGGCGCCTCGCGCTCGACGAGCTGGCATATCCCCGCCAGCGATTCCGCCAGCGGCTGGCTGCGCGCGATCGCGTGCAGCAGATCGCGCTGGGCCGTCAGCAGGCGCGACGCACGACGGAATTCGCTGACGTCGCAGAACAGCACCGCCAGACCTTCGGCGGCAGGATAGATGTGCACCTCGAAGCAGCGGTCGCTGGCATCACAGCCGAGTTCGAGCCGCTGGGCGCAGCCTTCGGCGAGCGCGCGCCGTAGCGCAACGTCGAGCGCGCTGCCGGCGCCGGCGGGAAAGGCATCCCAGAGGCAGACACCCTTGAACCTGGCATGTTCCCCCAGCAGCTGAGTGCTGCCGTCACGGACCTTTAGCGCGCGGTCGAGCACAACGAAACCGCCGCCGACGCGTTCGAGCAGGGCGGCCAGGGTCGCCGGGGCAGAGGCGTGCTCGCTCATACACCGTGGTGGAGCACTGTCGGATGCCTGACCGCAGGGCTACCGCCTATCCTTATGTCTCAGCGGCCACATGCTACCGCCGAGTGCTGTCCGCGGGCGCCATCATGCGCTGCCTGCAGCGATGCACGCCGAGCCATACTGATGTGGGGCGTCCGGCGACCAGGTACGGCTCCAGGATACTGCGAGATGTGGCGACCGTTGCAGTCCCCTGTTGTCCGGCTGCGCAGTGGTCCGCGCCCGCTCAGCGGGATGCCGCCGCCGAGACGGCGCGCGGCTTGCGGCCGTGCAGCGGACCGGGCGGCTGGTCCCGCAAGCGTGCAAACCGCGTGGCGGGTAAGCACGCGTACGACCGCCCCGTCGGCCGGCAAAAGGGCCAACGAATGCCTCGCGCAGGAACGCTACAGACTTGCGCATCGATGCGCCGCACGTTCGAAAGAGCCTGCTCGGCATCCTGGGCAAGGGCTCGGCAAGCCACGCGCCTGCGCGGCTTAGAGGTCCACCGCCTCGCCGGTGGTGCGGCATGTTTCAAGCGGTGCCGCAACGCAAAACCTCTTCTGCGCCTTCGTGGCGCCAGACGGCGGCAAGCTGCGCCCGCAGCGCCTCGGCGCGCGCTTCAGAACGCGGTGAGAGGAAACGGAACCACCGCACGCCAACTGTGCGCACGATCAGGCGCAAGGGCCATCTTGGTTTACAGCTGCGCCCAGGCACAACGTAGGCTGCTGCGGCATGACAGCGCCGGTTGCAGTACCTCGGGCGAATTCTCTGCGCGAAGCGGCTGCCGCTGGCGAAGCGCGCGTGTGTTGCCAGCGGACTGGGGCCGGTTCGCGTAGATCAGGGGTGTCGGCGGCGGCTTGAAGTGGCCGATCGCGTTCAAGCCTGTCGTTGGCAGGCTTGCGGCAGAGCCTACCCATGAGAAGTCCGGCCCGTCAGCTGGCGCGGGTCGTCGCCTGTAGCCAAGGATCACGCTCTGCAGATAGCCGAAGCTGGCGACGAGGTTTGCGTGGGGATGGGGTAACGAACCCGTTTGAGACGTGCAACACCTTGCCTGGCGGCAAACTGAACGGCTTGCGGAGGTCGAACAGAACAGGGCGCTGGTGGTCGCGGATGTGGACGTACAGCGCGGGCTCGTTAAGTTCGCCGTTGGCAGGTCGGCCGCGAAGCTGGGGTGCATGCAGTGATTTTTGGGCGCGCCGACCCCATGGTGGCGCCCGTTGGCACTCGCTACCTGCGAGTGCTACGAGCGCGATTTTTGCCGCTTCTCTGGGGGCCGGTTGAAGGGGCGCGCGCGATCATGCAACCTATATGGCACATAAGCTGTTCAGCGACCTGTCGCGGAGGTTTACGGATGAGCGCTACAGCGATGGTTCCCGCACCGACTCGGCCGCCGATCACGATCGCCGGCTTCAAGGACGTGTACCAGGTGCCACGGGTGGAGCAGGCGCTCGCTGAACTGCAAGAGCTCGGTGCGAATGCCAATGAGGCGTTGAAGGCAACGTACCTGAAGATGATTAAAGCCGGCGGCCAGCGCTTTACGATTAAGCCGTCTGCGCTGCCGGACATCGACGCGTTAATCGCCGACTTGCCTAACTTCGCCGAGCCGCTTCAGGACATCCGGCGGCAGCTTGCACTGTCGCTCGCAAGCGACGACGCCTTGGAGCTGGAACCGATGCTGCTGCTCGGTGATCCGGGCATTGGCAAGACGCATTTCGCACGCCGGCTAGCGAAGCTGTTAGGCACCGGCTACAACTTCGTCAGCATGAGTTCGCTGACGGCTGGGTGGATTTTGTCTGGAGCCTCGTCGCAGTGGAAAAACGCCAAGCCCGGTAAAGTCTTTGATGCGCTGGTCTACGGCGACTATGCGAACCCGGTGATCGTGGTCGACGAGATCGACAAAGCAGGCGGCGACCAGCAATACGATCCATTAGGCAGTCTGTACACCTTGCTGGAAGAAGACACCGCTGCCGAGTTCGTCGACGAATTCGTCGAGGTGCCGATTGACGCCTCGGACGTGGTCTGGATTGCGACCGCCAACGACGCGCGCGCGATCCCGGAGCCGATTCTGAACCGCATGAATGTGTACACGATCGAACCGCCAGACGCCGAGGGTGCGCGCCGTATCGCCGCCGGCATTTATCGTGAGCTGCGCGCCGAACACGGCTGGGGCCGGCTGTTCCCGGAGGAACTGGCTGAGGAGCCGCTGGCGAAGCTGGCCAAGCTTAAACCGCGCGAGATGCGCCGCGTGATGCTTGCCGCCTTCGGTAACGCCAAGCTGGCTGGCCGCCATGAGGTGCTCGCCGAGGACATAACAGAGGAGCGGATCGCGCGCCGGCCGCGCATTGGCTTCTAGCCACTGGCGCTGGCGCGGAAACGGCCGGCCTGCTGTCGGCGCCGCGAGCTCATCGGAGTCGCGCCGATCCTCCAAGAGGCGCCGTGGCGCCTCGCCGTCCGCGGAACGTGTTGCCTGTCTGGCTGGCAAGCCATCGATATTTCACGTGTCCGCTTGCGGCGTCGCGCGCTCGCGGCTGGCCGACTGCGAAAGAAGTCTCGTCGCGCGCTGCGCGGCCTTCTCCTGCTTTTTCGCGACCTTCGACACTTTTTCAGAGGACGGCTAGCGATTTCTATCGGCGCGTGTCGAGCGCCTGACGCTCACCGCGGATCTCGGCCGCTACGCGCCGGTAGACGGGACCCCAAATCGGGTGTCCGCTCTCCCGCTCAGAGAGGGCGAAATTCGGATCGGCAGCAAAGGCGGCTCGGAACTGTTGGGCGCATTCGGCCAGGCGCTTGAAAGCGCAGGCAAGGAAGGCCAGATATTTGCGCGCAGTCGCCACATCGCGTGGGTCGGCCAGACCCAGTGCCAGTGCGCTGCGCAAAGACTCTTCGGCGCGCGCAAACTGGCCATCCTCGTAATGGCGCAGGCCGTCGATCAGCGCACGCTCAGCAGGCCGCTGGTACAGCGCTGCAATGCTGGCTGTGGGTGCAATAGGCGACGGCGGTAGCGACTCGCACGCAGCCAGCAAGGACAGTGCAGCGACAGCAGCAAGCGCCTGCTTGCGACCGCTATGTCTCATTCGAAGCGATGGCGGATACGCAGCGGCTTGCCAGCTTCGACTTCAACCGTGGCCGCCACGGTCGGCCGATCGCCGTGCCGGATCTCGATCGTGTGGCGGCCTATCGGCAGCTTCACCTCCGAAAGGGGGGGAGCAACGCCGACCGGCTTGTTGTCGACCAGCACCTCGCCCCATGGGCTGACCTCGAAGATCAACACACCATAAGCAGGCCCCGTCGGCGACACCGGCACTTGGGCGACAGAAGCGCTCGGCACAGCGCGGCCAGCGAGCTGCGCTAGCAGGACGCCCAGCATGATCCCCGCTCCAATCAGCGCCGCCACGGCGGCTAACGCGCCGCGGTGAGCCCGCAGCGCTTGCAGCGCGTGTTGCCAGAGCAGGCGTGCAAGGGTGCTGGTGGCGGCAGACAGCGAGGTTTTCGTGGCAGGAGCCGAATCAGTTGCAGCGGCTTGCTCAGCACCGAGCGGCGTTGCCGGCGCAGCCGGCTTGGCGGCGGCAGCGGCAGTCGCGCGAGACGGTGCTGTGACGCTGTCTGTGACGATGGGGCCGCTCGAGGACGGCGGCTTGTCTGCCTGCGGCGGTGCGGCAAGCGGAATACCGAGCGTCGCGGGTGCAACTCCGCTCTTGCGTGTATTCCACAAGTAAGTGGTCAGCACATCACGCAGGTCGCCTGCGGTGTGAATAGTGGCCGGGTGATCCGCCGCAAGTATTTCCTCGACTAAGCGCGCCCATGCCGGTGGCGCGTCGGGCCGCAGCGCCAGCAGCGAACGGCTGGCGCCGCCTTCCACGCGCGGTGCCTTGCCGGTCAGCATCATGTATAGCAGGGCGGCGAGCGCCTGTATGTCACGCCGCCGCTGCTGCTCGGTTAGCTCGTTCTGAAAATACGGCAGCAGCTTCTCCGTGTGCGCAAGCGCCTCCTCACCGCCAGTGCCACCGTCGATCCAGCCCCCGAAGCCCTCGATTTTCGGCGAACCGTTGGCTTGCAGAAGCACGTGCTGCGGTCCTAAGTGGCCATGCGCCACGCCCTGCGTGTGCGCGTACTCGATTGCGTCAGCGACCCGCGCGAGGATGCTGGCGCAATGGACAAACTGAGGTCGCCAGCCGGAGGCAAGCAATTCCGCCAGCGGACGCCCGTTGACGCGCTCAATCACTAAATATCCGATTGAGTGGACCCGACCGGCGTCGAACACCGTCACAATGTGCGGATGGTGCAGCTTGCCTGCTGCCTGGGCTTGGCGGATGAAGGCTGCCTCAAGTGGTGCGATCTGCGCGTCGCCGCTGTCGAGCGTGGCTGGGGGCGACAGATAAACCGCCTTCAGGATTACCTCGCGCTGCATTACTGGATCGAGTGCGAGGTAAGTTGCGCTGAATTTGCCGCGATGAATGGCGCGCACTAACGCGTAGCGTCCAATTGTGCGCGCCTGGGGGGGGAACACCGCGTCCATCACCGAGCGGGCGCCAGTCAGAAACGATGTTTTAGGTGCAGGGTCTGCCCGGCCTGCACCTCGACGCGCGCCGCAAAGGGTGGTGCATCCCCGTTGCGCACCTCGATCAGGTAGGTGCCCGGCGCAAGCGTCAGGCGGCTCAGTGGCGGCGCTACGCCCCAGTGGATGCCGTCGACCCACACCTCACCCCAAGGCGCGATTGCCAATGCGACGATCCCTTCAGGCGTGGATGTTGTTGCTGCAGGTAGGGCGCGCGCTGGCCGCGCCGGCGTGGCAAGCGCCCCGGGCGCCGCCGCAGGAGCATGAACTGCGGCCGGCTCTTCGGTAACGGTCGGCGGCTCAGGCAGGGGCGCGCGCATCGGGGGAGCAGAGGCCTCCGCGTCGGCACTCGCCGCTTTCGCTGCTAGGCCTGTCGTCGCAGGCGTTGGCGCGTCAGAGGGCTGCCGCGGCAGCAATGTCAATGCGGCGGCAGCCGCGGCGGCGCCGGCGGCAGCGGCGGCGACCCGCACGGCCGCTGCAGCAGTGACCGGCCGCTGCCGCGATCCGAACCAGCCGGGCGCGCGCGCGCGGGGCACGTTGGCAGCGACGTCAGCAGAGCGGCCGATGAACTCCGCCAGTGCATTGCGCAGTTCACCAGCTGTTTGATACCGGCGCGCCGGATCTCTCTGCAGGGCGCGCTGGCAAATCTCGATCAGTTGCGGCGGCACGTCACTGCGCAGCGAGCTCAGCGGCGGCGGCGCAGCGGCAATGACCTGCATGAGCGTTTCATCGATTGTTTGGCCTTCGAAGGCGCGCCGGCCGGCGAGCAGCTCATAGAAGATCGCGCCAATCGAAAATATGTCGGTGCGTGCGTCCAGCGGCTGGCCAAGTGCTTGTTCTGGCGACATATAGTTGGGCGTGCCGATCAGCTGCCGCTTGCCGCCGGCTGTGTCTTCTGCAATGCGCCCCAGCGCTACGCCGAAGTCCAGTATTTTCGGCTTGCCATCGCGTTGTATGAAAATGTTGCTCGGCTTGATGTCACGATGGATCAAACCACGTTTGTGCGCGTAGTGCACGGCGTCAGCGATCCGCGCCATAAGGCCGGCAATCTGCTGGTAACTTAGGCGCTGGCCGCTGGCGATCAAGTCATGAAGGTCGCGCCCATGCAGCCGCTCCATCGCCAGGTAAGCGAGCCGCTCGGTCTTGCCAGCATCAAACACAGTGACGATGTACGGGTGATTGAGCCCGGCCACCGCCTTCGCTTCGTTTATAAAATTAGCCTCTAGTTTCGCGCTCCATGTGCGACCCGGTACGAGCGGAATCGCCTTGATCGCGACCTCACGCGCTAACACCGGATCGAAGGCGGCATAGACGACCCCGTTGGAGCCGCGGCCAATTTCCCCACGGATCGCGAAACGACCAACCATGCGCGGCGCTTCCGCCAGCAGCGCGGAAGGCTCTGTTGGCAAGGACATCACAGTGGGGGCAGCCATCGCGCCCGATTATTGCACTGGCCCTCTGACGCGCATTGCCCCAATAAAGGGGCGTCCATCAAGGCGATACACAACCTGCTGCCGCCGAGTGCGCGGCCTGCTTCAGTCGTGCAACAGCTTCAGCCCGAGCACGCCGGCAACAATCAGCGCGATGCAGCCGATGCGAGCCAGCGTGGCCGGCTCCGAAAATAAGATGATGCCGAGCAGCGCCGCGCCGGCTGCGCCGATGCCGACCCACACTGCGTAGGCGGTCCCAACGGGTAGCGCTTTCATCGCCAGCGCGAGCAGCCAGAAGGAGGCGAGCGCTGTGGCAACCACTGCCAAGGACGATAGCGGACGGCTGAAGCCGTTTGTGTATTTCAAGCCAACCGCCCACGCCGTCTCGAGCAGACCAGCGATCACGAGCAGCAACCACGCCTGCGCCGGTGTTGGATTGAGTAAGGAACGCATCTTGTGCAGACCAAAAAATAACCGCGCGCATTATCCGCTGCCTGCTGATTGCGCGCTGCGCCGAGCGCCGTCCTTACAATGCGCGTGTGTCTAGCGCCACTTCACCCGCCGCCCAGCTGCCCGACGGGGGCCGACTTACCACAGGGCTGCTGCTTGCCGCCGTCGGCGCCGTCCTCTTCAGTGGCAAGGCCATTGTCATCAAGCTCGCCTATCGCTACGGCGTCGATGCCGAGACGCTGCTTGCGCTGCGCATGCTGCTGGCGCTGCCGTTTTTCGCTGCGGCGCTTGTGGTGAGCACGCGCGGCGCGCCGGCACTGACCGCACGCGACCATCTGCGGCTGTGGGCGATCGGCCTGTCCGGCTACTACCTTGCCAGTTATCTTGACTTCCTCGGCCTGCAGTACGTGTCGGCGGCGCTGGAGCGGCTGATCCTGTATCTGAACCCGACCGTTGTGCTGCTGCTGTCGGCGCTGTGGCTGCGGCGGCGTATCGCGCGCGGCGAACTGGCCGCCCTTGGTCTTTCTTATGCCGGGATCGTGCTCGTGTTCTGGCATGACCTGCGCCTTGAAGGCCGCGCGGTGGCGCTCGGCGCGGCGCTGGTGTTCGCGGCCACCGTCTGCTACGCGTTTTACCTTGTGCTGGCCGGTGAACTCGTGCGGCGCATCGGCGCAGTGCGGCTGACTGCTTACGCGATGTGTGTGGCCACACTTGGCGTGCTGGTGCAGTTCGCGGCGCTGCGGCCGCTGGCGTCGCTCGCGCAGCCGGCGCCCGTGTGGTGGCTGTCGGCGTTCAACGCGCTGGCTTGCACGGTGGTGCCGGTGTTCGCGACCATGCTGGCTGTTGCGCGGATCGGTGCTAGCCGCGTGGCGCTGATGGGGATGGTGGGGCCGATCGCGACCATCGCGCTCGGCTATGTATTCCTGGGCGAGGCGATCTCGGGCGGGCAGCTGGCCGGCACCGCGTTCGTGCTCGCCGGTGTGTGGGTGTTGTCGCGCCAGAGCGCGTAAAAGCGAGAAGAGGCAAAGGAGACCAAGATGAAGACGCAGGCGATCCGCCTTGAGCAGCACGGCGGCCCGGAGGTGATGAAGTGTGTGGAGGTGGACGTTCCGGATCCGGGGCCCGATGAGGTGCGCATCCGCAACTATGCCATCGGGCTGAACTTCATCGACGTGTATTACCGCACTGGTCTGTATCAGGCGCCGCTGCCGCATGGGCTGGGCTTCGAGGCTGCTGGCGAGGTAGAGGCCGTCGGGCGCGACGTGAAATTCTTGAAGGCGGGCGACCGCGTCGCCTACTGCCAAGGGCGACTGGGGGCCTACGCGCAGATGCACGTGATGCCGGCGGCGATGGTGGTGAAGCTGCCGAAGAAAATCTCCTTCGAAGAGGCGGCGGCGGTCATGCTCAAGGGACTGACCGTGCAATATCTGTTCCGCCAGACCTACCGGCTGCAGGGCTACGAGACCATTCTTTTTCACGCCGCCGCCGGCGGCGTGGGGCTGATTGCGTGCCAGTGGGCGCGGGCCCTGGGCGTGAAACTGATTGGCACCGTCTCGTCGCCCGAGAAGGCGGCGCTGGCGAAAAAGCACGGCGCCTGGGCGACGATCGACTACACCAAGGAGGACTTCGCCGAGCGCCTCAAGGAACTGACCGGCGGCCAGAAATGCCCGGTCGTCTACGACGGTGTGGGCAAGGACACGTGGGAAAAATCGCTCGATTGTCTGCAGCCGCGCGGGCTGATGGTGAGCTTCGGCAATGCCTCGGGACCGGTGACGGGCGTCAACCTGAGCATCCTGGCGCAGAAGGGGTCGCTGTTCGTGACGCGGCCAACGCTGATG
>JANWXE010000078.1 GCA_025055385.1 Burkholderiaceae bacterium
CGCGGTTGCACAGGTAGCCGTGCACCAGCAGCACCGCCGGTCGGCGCGGATCGTGCTGCCACGGCGGCTCCGGAAAGCCGGCCAGAAATGGCTGCTCGATGCAGAACATGCGCCAGGAAACCCAGACCTCGTGCGCCCAGACGGCCAGCCATCGCCCCGGCCCCAGCCGCGGCTGGCGCGGATCGAGGAGCGCCGCCAGCAGGAATTCGAGCGCCAGCACGACCGCGATGAAGGCTGGCGGCAGCGCCAGTGCCGCGAGCATCGCCCAGGGTGCCGCCGGCGCCGGCAGCAGCCAGGCGGCGAGCGCCGCGCCGGCGGCCATCAGCGCCGCCAGCCACAGCCGCAATACGGTGGCGGTCTTCATGCCGATGCGCGCCGTGCGACGTCGATGTCGATCGTGTCCCAGCGGCGCTGCGTGAACGGGTGGCGGCTGTAGCCGATCACCCACGGCTGCACCAGATCGTTGGCAATGCGGTGGACGTGAAACTTGTAGGGCATGTAAGCGGCGAGCAGCCGCGCCGCCTCGCGCAGCACGGCCAGCCGTTCGGGTCCGTCGGGTAGCCGCCGGCTGCGCTCATAGAGGCGGTCGTAGGCGGGCAGGCGGAAGCGCGCATCATTGGTCTGCTCGATGTTGCCGCTGTAGCCGAAGCCGAAATACACGTCCGGGTCGGGCTGGGCGGCTTGCCAGCCGAAGCTCCACATCATCAGCTTGCCAGCAAGCGACTGCTTCAGCAGCTCCGGCCACGGCGCGATGCGGAAGCTGACCCGCACGCCAATGGCCGTCAAATAGCGCTTCCACAGCTCGTTGTTGCGGCGGTCGCTCTGCGACGGCGTGGCGGCGATCTCCAGCGCCAGGGGCGAGCCATCCGGCTGCTCGCGCCAGCCGTCGCCGTCGCGATCGAGGTAACCGTAGACGTCCAGCAGCGCGCGGGCCGCCGCGCGGTCGAAGGCCGATATTGGAGTGACGAAGGCGGGATCGTAGCCGTAGGTATTCGGCACGAACGGCGACTGCGCCACGATCGCCTGCCCCTTGTGGTTCAGCCGCACGTATTCGTCCTCGTCGAAGGCGAGTGCCACCGCCCGCCGCAGCGCCACCCGCTCCGGGGTATAGCCGCCCACCATCGGGTGATCGAGGTTAAAGTAGGTTAGCGCGAGATCCGGCAGCGGCGTGCGCTGCAGCCGCACGCCGCGCCGCGCCAGAAACGGCGCCAACCGGCCGCCCGGGGCGGCGATGTCCTGGAACTCGCCCGGTAGGGCGAGCAGATCGAGTTCGCCCTGCAGGAAGGCAAGCCAGCGCGGCTGCGCCTCCTCGATGATCGACACCTCGACGCGCTCCACCAGCGGCAAGCGGCGCCCGTACAGGCGCCTGACCTCAGCGGCAAGCTGTGCGTCTTCGGCCGGCGGCTGCGCCTCGTAAAGCAGCGGGCGGAAGCGCGGATTGCGCTCTAGCACGATGCGCGAGGAGCGCCGCCAATGCGCGAGGCGAAACGGTCCGGTACCGACCGGGTGAGCAGCGATTGCCTCGCCATGGGCTTCGACGACCTCCCGCGCCACGGCCCCGAACGGCTGCGCTGCCGCCAGCAGTTGGTGAAAGCGTGGCTGCGGATCAGCAAAACGAAGCTGCAGTGTGTAACGGTCGAGGGCCCGCAGCCCGTCGATCTCAACGTCATAGTCGAACGGCCGTTTGTCACGCAGCGCCGCGGCGCGCAGTTCGTTCAAGCCGAGGATGCCCGCGCCTTCGACCAGATGCAGGTTCTGGCTCTTCCAGCGCGGATCGAAGATGCGCTTCCACGAGTACACGTAATCATGCGCGGTCAGCTCGCGCGGCCGTCCGCCGAAGGCCGGATGATCGGCGAAATAAATGCCGGGACGAAGGCGGATTGTCAGCGTTCGATAATCGGGCGAGTACTCTGGCAGGGCGGCGGCGGTATTTGGCCGCAGCAACGCCGGGCGCGCCAGCGGGTCGTAGCGCAGCGGAGCGTCGAAAAGATGCTCGATGATGGTGCCCGAATACAGATCCTGCGATTGCACTGGGTCAAAACCGCTCTCAGCCACCGGAAAGGCCACGCGCAGCGTCCGCTCGCTGGCAGCGCGTGCGGGCAGGGCCTCGGCCGCGGCGGCGGCCGCGCTGCCCAGCAGGAAACGCCGGCGTCCGTGTCGGAACTCAACCGGCGGCGCGCGCCTGCTGCTCGACATCAATGTCCAGGTATTTGAAAAAATCGCGCGCGTACGGATGGCGCCGGAAGCCAATCACCCACGGCTGCGCCAGCGAGTTGACGAAGCGGTGGCCGTGAAACTTGTATGGCATGTAGGCGACGAGCAGCCGCTTCATCTCGCGCATCAGCGCTAGGCGCTGCGGACCGTCGGGCAGGCTGCGCTGCCGCTCAAACAAGGCGTTGTAGCGCGGCAGGTCGAAGCGGGCCAAGTTGGCGCCGCCTTTGGCGGGACCGTACGCGAGCTCGAAGAAGGTCTCCCCATCGGGGGCGCTTGCGCTCCAGCCCAGGCCCCACATCTGCAGCTTGCCGGCGCGCGCCTGCTTGAGCTGCTCGGGCCACTGGTTGACCTCGAAGCTGATACGCACGCCGATTGCATCCATGCTTTTTTTCCACAGCTCGTTGGCTTGGCGGGAGAACTGGTCCGACTGCGTGGCGTATTTAAGGTGCAGCGGACGTCCGTCGGGAAGCTCGCGCCAGCCGTCGCCGTTGCGGTCCACATAGCCGAACGCGTCCAGCAGGGCTTTGGCGCGCGCGCGATCGAATGCGCTCATTTCGCTGACGAAATCTGGCTCGTAGCCAAAGGTGTCCGGCGGCACTGGCGACTGAGCGGCCAGCATCTGCCCTCGCCGCAGCAGACGGATCTCCTCATCGATGTTGTAGGCGAGCGCGATCGCCCGCCGCAGCGCTACCTTCTCCGGCGTATAGCCACCGACGACCTCGTCTTCCATGTTGAAATAGGTCACGATGATGTCGGGGCTAATCAGCCGGTCCAGCACGATGCCGCGCTTGGCCAGATGCGGCGCGAGCTGCCCGCCCGGCGCCGCCAGGTTCAGGAACTCGCCGGGCGAGCCCAGGTCTAGCGAGCCGTTCAGGAACGACAACCATTGCGGCTGCGTGTCCTCAATGATCGTGATCTCCACGCGATCGATCAGTGGCAGCCGCTTGCCACGCATGATGCGCGCGATCGCCTGGCTGCGCGCATCGTCGGCGGGCGGGTCAGCCTGGTAGAACTCCTCGCGGTAGCCGGGGTTGCGTTCCAGCGCGATGAACGAGGCGCGGCGCCACTGCACCAGCCGGTACGGGCCGGTGCCGACCGGATGCGCCATGATGTCGTTGCCGTAGGTTTCCACGACCTCGCGTGCCACCGCGCCGAACAGCCGCGCGTCGGTGAAGTTGTAGGCGAAGCGCGGATCCGGTTCAGCCAGACGGATCTGGAAGGTGTAGCGATCCAGCAGGCGCGCGCCCTCGACCTCGCGGTCATAGTCGAAGCGGCCGGTGGCGAGCGCCTGCTTGCGCAGTTCGTCCAATCCAAGCGGCTTGGTTTTCGCGATATATGAATAGAGCGGGCTTTTCCAGCGCGGGTCGAATACGCGCTTGAATTGATAAACGTGATCGGCGGCGGTCAGCTCGCGCCGCTTGCCATGGAAAGCTGGATCGTCTGCAAAGTAGATGCCAGGCTGAATCCGCACCGTGAAAACGCGGTAATCGGCGGAGATTTCCGGCAGATCTGCAGCGGTTTTGGTCCGCAAACGTACTGGGCGGGCCAAATAGTCGTACTGCAACGGTGCGTCGAAGATGTTGGCGATCACCGTGTATGAATACAGGTCCGACACCTGCGCCGGATCAAAGCCCGTCTCGGCGGCTGGAAACGACCAGCGCAGTATCTTCGTCCGCAGCGGGGCGACAGGGCGCTGCGCGACGGCTGCCGCCCCTGGCAGGGCGGCAGTGGCAACGAAAAACTGACGCCTTCTCATGTTAGCGCGCGCGCTTGCGCCTGCGGATCGATGTCGACGTAGTGCCACCACGCTAACCAGTAGGGCGGACGGCGGTAGCCGATCACCCAGGCATGCGTCAAGTCGGTGACGATGCGATGCACGCCATACTTATAGGGCGCATAGGCCGTAAGAATTTTCTTGGCTTGCGCAAACAGCGCTAACCGCTCGGGGCCGTCCGGTAACACACTGATTTTCTGGACGATGCGGTCGAAGCGATCATGGCGGAAACGCGCCAAGTTCTGGCCGCCGATATGTGTGCTTACACCACGATAAAGCGCCGATAGCCCGTCTGGGGCAGCGGCTGAGGAGCCGACCCGCCAGATCATCAGCTTGCCGGCGCGCGCGTTCTTCAAATTCTCCGGCCATTTGGCCGGCACGAACTCGGTGCGGATGCCGATCGCGGCCCAGTCCTTGCGCTGCAGCTCGTCCAGGCGCCGCGAGGCCTGATCGGGTTGCGTGGCCACGCGCAGGACGAGCGGTGCGCCGTCCGGCTGCTCGCGCCAGCCGTCGCCGTCGCGGTCGATGTATCCGTACAGGTCGAGCAAGGCCTTGGCGCGCGCCGGATCGTACTCGCCGTTTTCGCTGCGAAACTGTGGGTCGTAACCGTAGGTGTGCGGCACCAGCGGCGACTGCGCCGGGATCGCCTGCCCTTTGCGCTCGAGCCGGATTTCCTGCTCGGTGTTGGTCGCCAGATTCAGCGCCCGCCGCAGCGCCACCTTCTGCGGCGTATATCCGCCGACCACCGGATCGTCCATGTTGTAGATCGTGATCGTCACGTCGGCGGCAAGCGAGCGGAACAGGCGCACCCCCTGTTTCTCCAGGTTCGGCGCCAGGCGGTTGTTCGGGATCGCCAGATTGACGAACTCGCTGGGTAGCCGCTCTAGCAGGTCCTGACGCTTCTGCAGGAAGGCGAGCCAGCGCGGCTGCTGCTCCTCGATGATCGAAATTTCCACGCGGTCGATCATCGGCAGCCGGCGGCCGCGGAAACGGGCAGCGAGTTCCTGCCCCTCGACGTCGTCGGCGTTTGGCTCCGCGTCGTAGAGATGCTCGCGGTAGTTCGGGTTGCGCTCCAGCACGATTTTCGACGAACGACGCCATTCGGCGAGACGAAACGGGCCGGTGCCGACCGGATGGGCGTGAATCTGCTCGCCGTAGGCTTCGACGACCTCGCGCGCCACCGCGCCGAACAGGTCGCC
>JANWXE010000140.1 GCA_025055385.1 Burkholderiaceae bacterium
GGCCGAGCGCTCGCACGCCAACAAGTTCCAGAAGACGCTGGACGCGCTGGCCGACTGAGCGGCGGAAGCCGGCAGCCGCGCTCACGCGGCATGCGGGCGACGGGCAGCGCGGGGCGCTGCCCGTTCGTTTTTTCTGCCGCCGCCGGGCGGCCACCGAATGAGATCCGAAGCTGAGAGCCACCCATGAACGTTCGCGAAGGCAGCCTCGAAGCACCGACCCGACATCCAATCGACTGGAAGAGCGAGGCCTTCTGGGACGAGGCCGCGCTCGAGAAAGAAATGGAACGCGTCTTCGACATCTGCCATGGCTGCCGCCGCTGCGTCAGCCTGTGCGGCGCGTTTCCGACCTTGTTCGATCTGGTCGACAACAGCCCGACGATGGAGCTGGACGGCGTGCCCAAAGAGAGATACGGCGAGGTCGTCGACCAGTGCTACCTGTGCGACATGTGTTTCATGACCAAGTGCCCCTATGTGCCGCCGCACCCATGGAATCTGGACTTCCCGCACCTGATGCTACGCGCCAAGGCGGTGAAATTCCGCAGGCGCGGTGCGCGGTTCCGTGACCGCCTGCTGTCGTCTACGGATGCGCTGGGCAAGCTGGCCGGCATTCCGGTAGTCACGCAGACTATCAACGCAGTCAACCGCACGAAGCCGATGCGTGCGCTGATGGAGTCGCAACTGGGCGTAGACCGCGAGGCCTGGATTCCGGAATATGCGTCCCGCAAGTTCCGCTCCGCGGCCCGCGCCAATGAAGCGGCACCGGTGCGCAATGGCCAGCGTACGCCCGGTAAAGTGGCTATTTACGCCACCTGTTATGTCAACTACAACGAGCCTGGCATCGGCCATGACCTGCTGGCGATCCTGGAACACAACGAAATTCCGTACGTCCTGGCCGAAAAGGAGGCCTGCTGTGGCATGCCGAAGCTGGAGCTGGGCGACCTGCAGGCGGTGGAGCGGCTGAAGAACGTCAACATTCCCGCGCTGGCGAGGTTGGCGCGCGACGGCTATGCGATCCTGACTGCGATTCCATCTTGCACGCTCATGTACAAACAGGAGCTGCCGTTGCTGTTCCCGGACGACCCGGACGTCGCGGAGGTGAAGCGGGCGATGTGGGATCCGTTCGAATACCTCGTTGCGCGCCACAAGGACGGGCTGCTGAAGACTGATTTCAAGCGTCCGCTGGGGACCGTGTCCTACCACGTGCCCTGTCACGCTCGCGTGCAGAACATCGGCCGTAAGACGGAGGAACTGCTGAAACTGTTGCCGCAGACCACGGTTCACACCGTCGAACGCTGCTCAGGCCATTCCGGCACCTGGGGCGTGAAGAAGGAATTCCACAGCATGGCGATGAAGATTGGCCGGCCGGTGTTCAAGGGGATGGCGCAAGCGCAGCCCGACTACATAAGCTCTGACTGTGCCCTTGCCGGACATCACATCGAGCAAGGCATCGAACGCCACGCGCGTGAGGCACTCGACGGTAAAAGCCCGCGGCTAGCGCATCCGATCACTCTGATTCGTATCGCGTATGGTTTATAGCGAGGAAAGGAAAGACGATGCCTCCGATTACCCGTAGCAGCCTGCTGTCGCTGGAAGAGTATGCTAAGCAGCGTAAGGAGTTTCGCGCCAAAGTCATGGCGCACAAGAAAAACCGCATGGTTCACGTTGGCTCGAACGTAACGCTGTTCTTTGAAGACGAGCTGACGATCCGTTATCAAATCCAGGAAATGTTGCGCATCGAGCGCACCTTCGAGGAGGAGGGCATTCAGGACGAACTGGATGCCTACAACCCGCTGATTCCAGACGGCTCGAACTTAAAGGCGACGATGATGATCGAGTTCGAAGATCCGCAGGTACGGAAGCGCGAACTGGCACGCTTAATAGGCATCGAGGATCGCACGTACATGCAGGTCGACGGTTTTGCGCGCGTGTACGCGATCGCTGATGAGGATCTGCAGCGCGAAAACGAGCAGAAGACCTCGTCGGTTCATTTTCTGCGCTTTGAGTTTACGCCCGAGATGATCGCGGCATTTAAGGCCGGCGCCGCGGTGGCGATCGGCATCGATCACCCGAACTACCAGGCGCGCGTGGATGAGATCGCGCCGCAGGTGCAGGCGGCACTCGCACGCGACTTCGCCTAACGTGCAGTTGCCGTGGTGTCGCGTTCGGCACACCCGCATGCTGACTTGCCCTCTATGGCAGTCAGCGTGCGGAAGGGGCGCGGCGCGACGCGCCGCAACCCGCATCGGTTTGAAGCGGTTGCGCGCGTGCCGGATGGCGATGCACGCGATGCCGCGGTCGCGCAAGTGGACGACGCACCGCTGCCGCCGCTGGCCACCGAGGTGCGCTTCGAAGACGTACGCAGCCTGCTCGCTTACAACGACTCGCCGGACCTAGGCTTTGACCGCGCGATCAATCCTTACCGCGGCTGCGAGCACGGATGCCCGTACTGCTACGCCCGGCCGAGGCATAGCTATCTGAATCTCTCTCCCGGTCTGGATTTCGAGACCAAGCTGGTCGCCAAGCGCAATGCCGCCGAAGTGTTGGCACGCGAGCTGGGCGCACCCGGATACCGGCCGGCAACGATCAATATCGGCGCTGCCACTGATGCGTATCAGCCGATTGAGCGCGAACTGCGTATCACACGCGCGATCGTGGAGCTGCTGGTCCGCACGCGTCATCCATTCGTCATCGTCACCAAGTCGGCCTTGGTCGAACGCGATCTGGACCTGCTGGCGCCGGCAGCGGCGCACTCGCTGACGGGCGTGTTTATCAGTCTGACGACATTAGAGCCGTCGCTGGCGCGGCGTCTGGAACCGCGCGCGGCTAGTCCGTGGCGGCGGCTGCGCACGATCGAAACGCTAGCGCGCGCCGGTATTCCGGTGCGGGTGAACGTGGCACCTATTATCCCGTTTATCAATGAACCCGAGATCGAGCGGTTGCTGCAGGCGGCTGCGGACGCCGGCGCCTGCGGCGCGCACTACGCCGTGCTGCGGCTGCCGTGGGAGGTGGATGCCGTCTTTCAGGACTGGCTGCAGGCGCATTTTCCGCAACGCGCGACGCGCGTGATGAACCGCGTGCGGGAGATGCGCGGCGGCAAACACTATGACAGCCGCTTTGGTGTGCGGATGAAAGGCGAGGGCGTGTGGGCAGCGCTCATTTGCCAGCGCTTCGAGAAGGCGGCAGCGCGAGCGGGATTGTTTGTCGGCGAGCTGCGCCTGCGCACCGACCTTTTCGAGCCATCCCGCGTGGGTTCGCAGCTGACGCTGTTCTGAATGGGGTGTGCGAGCGCAGCACCGAGGCGGTTCTCAAATCTCGTAACCGTATAGCGTCTGCGCGAGCAGCGCGATCGTCGTCATCAGCACGACGGTGCCGACCATTAAGGTGATAATTGCGACCCAAACGGCGTCCCAGCCGCTGTGGTTGCGGCGTTCGCTGCCTGCATTAAAGCGAGCATCGAACTGCTCATCTGGCATCAGCGCAATGACCAGGGCCTCAATGTAGCCGGCCACCACCGGCACCATCAGAATGAAGAAGGCCGGAGTCTGATACCAATTGCGCACGCCGACTAACAGCGGCAGCATCAGCAGTGTGACGGACAGCGGCAACCACCAAAGGCGCTGACCAAGGTAAAGGCGGTGGGCGCCGAGGGCGCCAGCGAGGAATGCCAGCCAGGCGGCGAAGGCTTTGTGACGGAAGCGCATGCGGATGCGCACTGTCTTGCAGACAGCCGCAAATCATACGCAGAGGCGCATGGCAGGTTTGCAGCGCTTGCCGCCAAATGGATAAAATTCACTGTTTCCAGGGAAAGCCTGGCAGAGGGTTTTGCGATGGTAGTGATTCGACTCGCGCGTGGCGGCGCGAAGAAACGGCCGTTTTTTAACATCGTGGCGACCGATTCGCGTAATCCGCGCGACGGCCGCTTCATCGAACGGGTGGGTTTTTACAACCCGAAAGCGGCCGAGGGCGAAGTGAAGTTTCGCATCGCGACTGACCGGCTGACTTATTGGAAGGGGGTTGGCGCGCAGATCAGCCCGACCGTTCAGCGGTTATTGAAGGAGTTTGGCACGCCGGCGCAGTGACGGTTGCGCCTGCCGACTTAGTGCCGCTGGGTGCCGTGCGCGGCGCCTACGGCGTGCGCGGATGGGTGCGGATTGCCCCTTATGCGGCAGAGCCCACCGTGCTGCTCGCGTGCCGCCGATGGTGGTTGCTGCGCGACAGCCATGGCGAGCCGCTAACAGTTAACGCGGTGCGTCGACATCGGACGTTGCTGCTTGCAAAGTGGGAGGGCTACGATCAGCGCGAGGCTGTCGAGTCGCTTAGAGGACGCGAGGTCGCGGTAGCACGAGCGGAATTTCCGCCTGCCAGCGCGGGCGAATACTACTGGGTCGATCTGATCGGTGCGCGCGTGGTGAACCGTGCCGGCGTTGCGCTCGGCGTTGTGGTGGGGCTGCGCAGCAACGGGGCGCAAGACGTGCTGGAAATCAAAGGGCAAGAGGCGACGATGCTCGTACCGATGGTTGATTGCTACATAGACGAGATCGACACCGCTTCGCGGCTCATCCGGGTCGATTGGGAGCTCCATTGGTAAGCACCGCGCGGATGGCAAGCGGGCCAGTCAGCGGACAGCACGGGTCAGAAGGCATCAATCAATGAGGTTCGACGCTATCACGCTGTTTCCGCAGATGTTCGAGGCGGTCACCCGCTTCGGGATTACGCGCCGCGCCTATGAGCAGGGTTTATGGCAGTTTGCGGCCGTCAATCCGCGCGACTTTACGACCGATCGCCATCGTACAGTCGATGACCGTCCGTTTGGCGGTGGCCCAGGGATGGTTATGCTGGCCGAGCCGCTGGTACGGGCGGTTGAGTCGGCGCGGCAAGCGCAGGCGGCTGCGGGTTGCCGGCGTACCCACGTAATCGCGCTGACGGCAGCCGGAACGCCGTTGACGGATGCGCGTGTGCGTGCGCTGGCGGCCGAGCGCGAGCTCGGCGTGGTGCTTGTGTGTGGGCGCTATGAAGGGATTGACCAGCGATTCCTCGACGCATGCGTCGATGAGCAAATTTCGATCGGCGATTTTGTGATGTCCGGCGGCGAAATCGCGGCGATGGCGCTGATCGATGCGGTGGTGCGGCACCTGCCCGGCGTGCTGAAGCCGGATGCATTGAGCGAGGAGTCGTTTGCCAGCGGCCTGCTGGATGCGCCGCAGTACACGCGCCCTGAGGTGTGGCGCGGTCAGGCGGTGCCGTCCGTGCTGCTGTCGGGTCACCATGCGCAAATTGCGCGCTGGCGGCGCGCCGCTGCCCTGGCGATGACCGCGCGCGTGCGGCCGGATCTAATCGCGAAACTGCGCGCGGAGGGGCGCTTGAGCGCGCAGGATCTGCAGGTTTTGCAGAGTTTGCGCAGCGATGCGCAGGCAGCTGCCGGCGGCGCGCCGGCGGTCAATTCGGCACCATCCGCTGACGTGGCCCACCAGCATCATTGCCGCGTCATGATGGTTTAAGGAGAGCAAACGTGGATCTGATCCGCCAGCTTGAGCAAGAAGAAATTGCCCGTCTGACTGCCAATAAGTCGATTCCTGAATTTGGGCCGGGCGATACGGTCGTAGTCAATGTCAATGTCGTCGAAGGCACGCGCAAGCGGGTGCAAGCTTATGAGGGCGTGGTGATTGCCAAGCGCAACCGCGGGCTGAACTCCTCGTTCATCGTGCGCAAGATTTCGAGCGGCGAGGGGGTGGAGCGCACGTTCCAGCTGTACTCGCCGGCGATCGCGTCGATCGAGGTGAAACGCCGTGGCGACGTGCGGCGCGCCAAGCTTTATTACCTGCGCGATCGCTCGGGTAAGTCGGCGCGCATCCGCGAGAAGTTAACGACTCACAGCAAAGACGGAGACGACGCCAGCGCATAAGCGCGTAGCGGCAGGTAGTGCAGTGACGGCTGCCGCCCAGCGGCCTTTCTTTGACCCCGAGGCGATGCCGCCGGATCCAGCTTTTGCAGATCCGGCGGTTCGGGGGCCGGCGGTGGTTCCCGAGTGCCTGACCGCTCGCGCGATCCGTGCCCGCTTCGCGGCACCGCCGCGCTGGCAGCCCGAGACGGACGACGCACGCCGCGCGCTCCTGCCTTCTCCGTTGCGGCCGGCTGCAGTGCTCGTACCGCTGGTGGCCCGCGGCGATACACTTCATGTGCTGTTGACCGAGCGAGCAGCTGATTTGCCTGAGCATGCCGGCCAGATTAGCTTCCCCGGCGGGCGGGTGGAAGCGCAAGACCCGTCTCCGGTGCATACTGCGCTACGGGAGGCGAGCGAGGAAGTCGGGCTTGCACCCGATGCGGTGGAGGTACTTGGTACGCTGCCTGATTATGTGGTGGCGACCGGTTACCGCATCACCCCGGTCGTTGGCCTCATTGAACGTCCGTTTGTAATCCAACGGGCGCCGTTTGAGGTCGCTGAGGTGTTCGAGGTGCCGCTGCCATTTTTAATGAATCCGCAGAATCACGAGCGGCGCTTACTTCATCTGGGCCATTCTGTGCGCACCTTCTACGCGATGCCCTATACCGCCCACCGGCGCTACTTCATCTGGGGCGCAACCGCAGCGGTGCTGCGCAATCTTTATTATTTTCTACGCGCATGACACCGTCTGCCGGCGGCTGCTGCTCCCACGGACGCGTTCAATGGCCTGGCTCGCGCTCGTTCTGACGCTGCTGCTTGAGCAGGTGCGGCCGCTGCCAGCAGGCAACCCCGTATACGTCGCTGTGTGGTCCCTTGCCGAAGCGGCCGAGCGCAAGCTAAATGCGGGGCGCCGCCAACATGGTCTATACGCCTGGCTTCTGCTTGTTGTCGGCGCAGCCGTCGTTGCCTGGGTGCTGCATGCTATGTTGGCCGCGCTCAGCTGGGCAGTGGCGTTGGCGTTTAACGTAGCCGTCCTTTATTTTACGCTTGGCTTTCGTCAGTTCAGCCATCACTACACGGAAATTCAAAACGCGCTGGATGCTGGCGATCTGCAGGCAGCACGGCACCGCCTATCATCCTGGAAGCGCAGCATCGATCCGTCGTTCAACGCTGCCGATCTAGACGGCACTGAGCTCGTGCGGCAGGCGGTTGAGCACGGCCTGCTGCTGTCGCAGCGGCACGTCTTCGGTGTGTTGTTCTGGTTCGTGCTGCTGCCGGGTCCGGCCGGCGCGATCGCTTATCGCTTAAGCGATTACCTGGCGCGCGCCTGGAACCGACCGCGCGGCGACGGGCTTGCGCCCGATGCTTTCGGTCATTTCGCGCGCGATGCGTTTTCCTGGATCGATTGGTTGCCAGCGCGCCTGACCGCCTTTGCCTTTGCGATTGTTGGCGACTTCGAGGGCACGATCGACTGCTGGCGCCGCGTGTCGGCGGCCTGCCGCGAACCGCTCGGCCCCGACGCGCGCACGCTTATCCTCGGCGCGGCCAGCGGTGCACTCGGCACACGGGTGATGAGCGCGGCCGAGGCCGCGCGCTACTTCGGCGACGCCGACGGCACGCCGCTGGCCGAACCTGCCGTGCCTACCTTGCGCTCCGTTGTCGGACTGGTCTGGCGCGCGCTGCTGCTGTGGCTGGCGCTGCTGCTGCTTCTGACGGTGGTGGCTTGGCTAAGCTAAGACCGCTGTGTGTTGGGTTGACCGCACCGGGCGGTGCGGCTGTCCTGCGTCAGGTAACCCCAGCAGCGCTAAACACGGCGGGGATTGCTGGATGCATGCGCTCCGGCTTAGTGCGTTATCGCGCATCGCGCCGACAATGCTTGCTGCGCGTAGCAAGAAAACGTAGGCGCGGCGCCGCTGTCAAGCAGGGCCGCATCAACGTCAGATTGTCAGGGGCGCGCTGCTAACAAGTCGCGATAAAACAAATAGCGCGCTGCTTCGATGGCGCCTTGCTCGACCGCCGCTCGCACGGCACAGCCTGGTTCGTCCAGATGCAGGCAGTCGTTGAAGCGGCAGCCGCCCAGGTAGGGCGTGAAGTCCGACATGCCCTCGGCGATCGTGCGTGCATCCAGATGGGCCAATCCGAAGGACTGAAAACCGGGCGAATCGATTAGCGCGCCCCCTTCGGGCAAGGCATACCAGCGGGTGGCCGTGGTCGTCTGCCGACCAAGATTCAGCCGCCGCGAGAAATCCTGAGTACGGGCATTCGCCTGCGGCACCAGTAAATTAAGGAGCGTGGACTTGCCCATACCCGATTGGCCGACGAGCAGCGTAACTTGGCTGCGCAGCCGCTCGATTAAGGCAGCGCGCGCCGCAGTCCCTTCAGCCTGGGCTGAAACGGCCAGCGTGGCGACGCCAAGCGCCTGCAACCGGGCGAGCGCGGCCCGCGCGCGCTGCTGCTCGGGCAGATCCGTCTTGTTCAGGATCGCAAGCGGCGGTATGCCGGCGCCATGCGCGGCGAGCAGCGCGCGCCAGAGGAATTCCTCCGAAAACGGCGGGGCCGAGGCGAAGACGACCGCGACCTGGTCGACGTTAGCGGCGAGCGTCTTTTCGCGGACGCCGTCGGCGCGCATCAGCAGATTGGTGCGTGGCAGGACCCGCTCGATCACGGCATCGGTGGCGCTGGCGAGCGTGACCTCGACGACGTCACCGACAGCGACATCGGTGCGCTTGCCGCGCCGCACAGCAGCGTACGTGTTGCCCTGCGCGTCCTCCACAAGGTAGCGACGGCCAAAATCGGCTGTGACACGTGCTTCTTGCGCCGCGCGCACCCCACGGCGGGAAGCCTCCACGGTCGCACTTTCAGGCACTGGCGGCGAGCAGGCGTTCGATGCGCTGGCTAGCTGGAGGGTGGGAGTCGTAGAACAGCGAGTACAGCGGATCCGGCGTCAACGTCGAAGCGTTGTCTTCGTACAGCTTGACCAGCGCGCTGGCCAGGTCGGTGGCGCTAGCCTCGCGCGCGGCAAAGGCGTCGGCCTCAAACTCATGTCGCCGCGACAGCATGCTTGCCAGCGGTGCGAGGAAAAAAGTAAACGCCGGCAGCACGAGGAAGAACAGTGCTAGCGCCAGCCCGTCGTTACGGCTTTCGGCTACCGGGATAACGCCCAGGCCTGTGTAGAACCAAGGCTGTGCGGACAGCCAGCCTAGTAACGCTAGTCCCAGCAGGCTGGCCAAGGAGGACAACGCGAGCCGCTGCACGATATGCCGCTGCTTGAAGTGTCCGAGCTCGTGTGCGAGCACCGCCTCGATCTCTGCTGGCGCGAGCCGCTGAAGCAGCGTGTCGAAAAAGACAATGCGCTTAGCGCGTCCTAAACCGCTGAAATAGGCGTTACCGTGGCTGGAGCGGCGTGACCCGTCCATCACGAAAACACCCCGGCTCGCAAACCCAGTGCGCGTCAGCAAGTGCTGAATGCGCTTAGCTAGCTGCTCGTCGCGCAACGGCTCGAACCGGTTGAACAGCGGCGCAATCACAGTTGGAAACAAAAACAGCAGCAGCGCGTTGAAGCCGATCCACACCAGCCAGGCATATACCCACCATGCATCGCCGGCCTGCTGCATCAGCCACAGCACAACGCTTAGCAGCGGCAGCCCGAAGATCACCGCTAGTAAAGTCGCCTTTGCAAGGTCAGCGACGAACAGCGCCGGTGTCATGCGGTTGAAACCGAACCGCTGCTCAAGATGGAACTGCCGGTACCAAGACAGCGGCAAGTCAAGCAGTGCGCTAAACAGCACCACCGCACCGACGATTGCGACCTGAAAGGCAAAGCCGCGCCCCAACTCGCCTTCTAGCACTTCCGCGAGCGCCTGCAGCCCGCCGCCCACGGTCAGCGCCAGCACAAACAGCGTGCCTAGCGCCACGTCCACAAGCGCCAGCTTTTGCTTAGCGACCGTGTAGGCGGCCGCCTTACGATGCGCCTCCAGCCCGATGCGAGCGCTGAAGCGCGGCGGCACTGCGTGGGCGTGCGCTGCCACGTAGCGAATTTGGCGCCATGCTAGCCAGACGCGCATCACCACACTGGCGATGAGCACCAGCAGGAACACAGCGGTGAATGCATTTGCCATGAGGGCTCGTTTGGGCGCCTAAGATGCGAGAATTCGCTATGGCAGCCTGCTTTTTCATAGCGCGCCGGCACCAAAAATTATGGCACAGGGACTCGATGCGAACGGCGCGCGCGATGCGCGCTACGATGAAAACAACCTCGTCTGGCTCGACATGGAAATGAGCGGACTGAACCCCGACTGCGACCGTGTGCTGGAGATCGCCGTGGTGGTCACTGATGCGCAGCTCGAGATATTGGCGGAGGGGCCGGTGCTGGCGTTGCATCAGCCCGAGCGGGTGCTGGCTAATATGGATGCATGGAATACCGCAATGCATACGCGCTCCGGCTTGGTGCAGCGCGTGCGCGCCTCCACTATCGATGAGGCGCAGGCCGAGGAGATTCTGCTGGCGTTCCTCAGCCGCTTCGTGCCGCCGGGAAAATCGCCGCTATGCGGCAACTCGATCTGCCAGGACCGGCGTTTCATGGCGCGCTGGCTGCCGCGATTAGAGGCCTTCTTTCATTACCGCAACCTCGACGTCAGTACGCTTAAAGAGCTGGCGCGGCGCTGGAAACCCGACGTCGCACGCAGTTTCGAAAAGAAGAGCAAACACGAGGCGCGCGCTGACATCTACGAATCGATCGCCGAGCTCAAACACTACCGCCAATATTTGTTGGCGTTATAAGGAGCGGCGTGCTGAGGCCGGCCCTACGTGCTACGCCTCGCTGCGCACGCGCGACGCATCGCGTTGTCCCCGCGCGTCTTGCATGATGGAACGTGTTCTGGCCATCGTCTTGCCGGTTTTTGCGGTCGCCGCTGTAGGCTACCTCTATGCACGCGTGCGCGGGGAGCGAAGCCGTGCTGAGCTCGCGGCGCTCAATGCGCTGAACCTGAACTTGCTAGCGCCGCTGCTGTGTTTTACTGCGCTGGCTGCCAAGGAATTTCGGCTCGGCGAGCACGTGCCGCTTCTCATCGGTGCTTTCATCGTGATCGCCGTCTCTGGCCTTCTGGCCTGGCCGGTAGCGCGGTTGGCTGGGTTCGACGCGCGCACCTTTGTGCCGCCGATGATGTTTAACAACTGCGGCAACATGGGGCTGCCGCTGGCTGCGCTTGCCTTCGGGGCAACTGGGCTCGGCGCGATGGTGGCGATGTTCACGGTCAGCCAGCTGTTGCATTTTTCGCTCGGCGTGCGCATTGTCAGCCATGGCCGCATCCCATGGCGGCAGTCGTTGCGGCTGCTTGCCTCACCGCTGATGATCGGTACGGCCGCTGGCTTATTACTCGCAATCGGGCAATGGCATTTACCAGACTGGCTGTTTGCACCGCTGAAAATGCTCGGCGACGCTGGCATCGTCTTGATGCTGTTTGCGCTCGGGGTGCGCCTGATCGACGTTAACCTGCGCGCCTGGCCGGTTGGACTCGCCGGTGCGGTCGTCTGCCCCATTGCGGGCCTAGCCGGCGCTTGGCTGGCTGACTTTCTGCTCGGCCTGGACCCAAATGCCTGGGGGCGGCTTGTTTTGTTCGCGGTGCTGCCGCCGGCAGTGCTGAACTTTATGGTCGCCGAAGTCTACGGGCAGGAGCCAGAAAAGGTGGCTTCGATCGTGCTGCTCGGTAACCTGGCCGCCCTGATCTTCGTTCCGCTCGGTCTGATGCTGGCGCTGCGCTGAGGTGCGTATTCGGCTAGTCCGGGCCGCCGCAATGCGGCGATCAGATGCCAGATGCGGGCGTAGCCGGTAGGTTACTGGGTAGCAACCTCGCCTGGCGGCGCGCTGTTCGTCGCCCCTACGGCCCAGGTCAGCGGCGGCGCGGCTGCCGCACGGTATGGGCAGGGATCGCGCGCGCTGCGGTGTCTGTGGCTTGCCGCGCCGAAGCGTGGCAACTGTGCATTAGCATCGGCGCGCCCAAGCTGCGCCGATACCGCAGAGGCTACCGTCGGGCCGGTTCTGTCGTGCAGCTGAGAGGGCGCCTGCGCGCCGGCCCTCAGCAGCGCAGGCAGCGTCGACTCGTTCGGTATTGATGAGCCGGGTCTTCGGACGCAGTGATGCGCGGCACAACCGGTCCGCACGAGTCGGCAAAGCGCGCAGCGCCTGCCGCTGCGGCGCACTGTATCCCGCCGCCAGGAATCGAACCTGGATTTGAGTCTTAGGAGGACCCCGTTCTATCCATTGAACTACGGCGAGACAGCTCACACCCAAGTATAGGGGGGAGGAACTGCTGCAGGCGAGACGCCCGCGCATCAGAGCCGCATTTGCGCCTCTGCCTGATGATGAGGCAACGAAGCTTAGCCCTTATCTGACCACGGGTTGCGGCAACGCGACCCAGCGGTTATCCACAAAACGTGTGGATAAAATGCGGCCCCGTTTCTGCGCCTGCATGATGTTTGCACGATGAGCAGTCCGCTGCGTACGCGCGCCGCCGCGTATGACGAAGCATCGATCCGTGTCCTGAAGGGGCTAGAGCCGGTGCGCCAGCGGCCTGGGATGTACACGCGGACCGACTCGCCCTTGCACATTGTGCAGGAAGTGATCGACAACGCCGCCGACGAGATCTTGTCCGGCTTCGGCTCCCGCATCGATGTGACGGTCCACGCCGACGGCAGTGTCACGGTGGTAGACGACGGGCGTGGCATTCCGGTGGGCTTGCACCCGCAGGAGAAGGTCCCGGTGGTGGAGATTGTTTTCACGCGGCTGCACGCCGGCGGCAAGTTCGATAAACGCGCAGGTGGGCCCTACTCCTTTTCTGGCGGTCTGCACGGCGTGGGCGTATCGGTCACCAATGCACTGTCGGAACGGCTGGAAGTGACGGTCTGGCGCGACGGCCAGGCGCATTCGATGAGCTTCGTCGATGGCGAGGTGGCTCAGCCGCTGCGTGCGCGCCCGGTGCGGGCAGGCGAGCAGCAGCACGGTACGCGTGTGCGCGTCTGGCCCAATCCTCGTTATTTCGATTCGGCGCAGCTGCCGCTGCAGGAGTTAGAGCGGCTGCTCCGCAGCAAGGCCGTGCTGTTGGCTGGCGCCACCGTTACGCTGACGGTGGAGAAAACTGCTACGGTGCAGCAGTGGCGCTACGAGGGCGGGCTGCAGGAATACTTGCTGACCGCGCTGGGCGCAGAGCCGATTGTGCCGCCGTTTGAAGGCGAAGGCTATGCGGCCGCCGACGACGAGGCGTTCGCCGAAGGCGAAGGGGCACGGTGGGTTTTGGCGTGGACCGAAGACGGCCCGGTAGCGCGCGAGTCGTTTGTAAACCTGATCCCCACACCAGCGGGCGGCACGCACGAAGCCGGGCTGCGAGAGGGCGTGTTCGCGGCGGTGCGCGCTTTTGTTGACGCGCACGGCTTGCTGCCCAAAGGGCTGAGACTGATGTCAGAGGATGTGTATGCGCGCATGAGTTTTCTGTTATCGGCGCGCGTGCTCGATCCGCAGTTCCAGGGCCAGATTAAGGAGCGACTCAACAGCCGCGACGCGGTGCGCCTTGTCGCTTCCTTTGTACGCCCCCAGCTGGAATTCTGGCTTAACCAGCACCCCGAGTACGGGCGCCGCTTGGCGGAGCTAGCGATCCGCCAGGCGCAAGCGCGCACGCGGGCCGCACAGAAGGTTGAAAAAAAGAAAGGTTCGGCGGTGGCGGTGCTGCCCGGCAAGCTCACCGATTGCGAGTCTACCGACATACGCCGCAACGAACTGTTCCTTGTCGAAGGCGATTCAGCCGGCGGCTCGGCAAAAATGGGCCGCGACAAGGAGTTTCAAGCCATTTTGCCGCTGCGGGGCAAGGTACTGAACACTTGGGAAGTGGAGCGGGACCGGTTATTCGCAAATGCCGAGGTGCATGATATTGCGGTGGCCATCGGCGTCGATCCGCACAGCCTCGATGAGGAAGTCGATCTCTCTGGCCTGCGCTACGGCAAGATTTGCATTCTGGCTGACGCCGACGTCGACGGGGCGCATATCCAGGTGCTGCTGCTGACGCTGCTGCTGCGGCATTTCCCGAAGCTGATCGAACGCGGCCATGTCTATGTGGCGCGGCCGCCGCTGTACCGCGTGGATGTGCCAGCGGCAGGACGGCGACCGCCGCGGCGGCTGTATTGCTTAGATGACGAGGAGCTGCGCACGACACTGGACAAACTAGTCGATGAAGGCGTGCGCGCGGGCAGCTGGACGATCGCGCGCTTCAAGGGACTGGGTGAAATGAGCGCGGAGCAGCTGTGGGAGACGACGATGAATCCGGATACGCGTCGGCTGCTGCCGGTGACGATTGGCGAGGCGGGCATCGCGAGTACGTTGGCGACGATGAACATGTTGATGGGTCGCGGCGAGGCAGCAGCGCGCCGCGCCTGGCTGGAAGAGCATGGCAATGAGGTTGAAGCCGACGTTTGACGCCAGCCGCGCGGGGTGCCGGGCAAGCGGCTGCCGCTGTGCGTTCGGACAGACGCGATGACGGCAGGAAAAACGCCCAAATACTTGCGTGTGACGCAGGCGCTGACGGCGCTATTCGGGGCGGCGCTCGCAACGCTGCTGGTGGCCCTAGGTGTGCGGGCGCTGGCGACACATGCCAGTGCAGAAGGCGACCTCTGGCGATGGCTCGCGGTGGCGCAGCTGCCGGTCGGCATTGCCCTAGCGGGGTTACTCGTGTGGGGCTGGCGGCGTGCGCGACGCCAGCAGTGGCGTGTGCAAATGCTGGAGGCTGGACTAACACATCTGTCGGTTGGCGTCGCAATCTGGGACGCCGACGACCGCCTTGTTGCCTGTAATCCGGCCTATAAGGCGCTGTTTCCGGAAATCGAGCGCGACCTGGTGCCAGGGGCGGCGTATCTGGCTTTATCACGCCGCTATTACCAGCTGGCACCGGCTGATGTGATCGCCGGCCGCAGCGAGGAACAGTTTCTTGCCGATGCGATGGCTCGTCGGCGCGGCGAGCGCTCCGGCAGCATCATCCGCCCGCATCGCGGTGGCTGGCTGCTGATGGAAGACCGCCCGGTACCCGGCGGCGGTGTCGTTAGCCTCCGGATGGACGTCACGGACCGAGAGCGTGCGGCCGAACGATTGCGCGCCAGCGAGGCGCGATTGCGCGCGCTGACGTTGCTCGCTACCGAATGGTACTGGGAGACTGATGCCAATCTGCGCTTCACCCTACTGCACGGGCCTGCCCCGTATCAAGAAAAGATGCGCGCCCGGCTGCTTGGGCAGACGCTTGACTGGCTGCGGTCGCTGCCGCGCTTTCGCCTCGATTGGTCGAAGCTGGATGGTTATTTGCAACGGCGCGAAGCATTCCGGCGGCTGGCTTTCAGCTACCGATTCAAAAGCGGCATGGTCGGCTACTACGAGTGCTCGGCTGAACCGATTTACTGCGATGATGAATTTGCCGGCTACCGCGGTCTGACCTGGGACGTCACGGAACGCGAGACCCTGATCGCGCAATTGACGGAAAGCGAGGCGCGCTTCCGTGCATTGACCGAGCTGTCTTCCGACTGGTACTGGGAGACCGATGCTGAGCACCGCTTCACCGTGATCCGGCAGGGCCCGCACCGCTCGCTGCCGCTGCCGGAGGCCGATTTGATCGGGCGCCGGCGCTGGGAACTCGGCGGGGAGCTGCTGCGGCCTGCCAGCTGGGACGAGCACCGCGCCGATCTGCAGGCGCGGCGCTCGTTTCGCGACCTGATCGTGCGGCGCCGTCAGCCCGATGGCTCGACCGTTTACACGCTCACCTCGGGCGATCCGATCTTCGATGAACAGGGGACGTTCGTTGGGTACCGCGGCATTGGCAAAAACATTACCGAGCAAGTGCGCGCGCAAGAGCGCATCGAGCAGCTGGCTACGCTGGATCCGTTGACGCAACTGCCGAACCGCCAGACCTTCGACGAACGCGCCGCCCGCACGCTCGCCGACGCCTACGCACAGGGCCGCCGCTGCGCGCTGCTGTTCCTCGATCTGGACAACTTCCGCCTGCTGAACAACGGCTACGGCCACCGTATCGGCGACATGGTGCTAGCGCAGGCGGCGGCGCGCATGCGGCAGGTGGTCACCGCACCGCACTTGGTCGGCCGCCGCGGCGGCGACGAGCTGGTGGCGTTGCTAGTGGATTTGCCACGACCGGAGGTTGCAACCGACACCGCGCGTATGCTGATTGAGACGCTGTCTGAGCCTGTACGCGTCTTTGGACTTGAGGTGAGCGTAACGCCCTCCATCGGCATCGCGCATTTCCCACAGGACGGGGTGGATTTGGACTCGCTGTTGAACGCGGCCGACGCCGCCATGTACCAGGCCAAGGAGAACGGGCGCCGCACCTATGCACTGTACACGCCGGCGGTGGCGCGCCGCGTCGACTTGCGCCTGCGGCTGGAGCAACGGCTGCGCAAGGCGGTGGAGGCGCGCGACTTCCGCCTTTATTACCAGCCGCTGGTAGCGATGAGCGACGGCAAAATGATCGGCGCCGAGTGCTTGGTGCGCTGGAAGGATGCCGAGCTGGGCGAGATTTCGCCCGCGGAGTTTGTCCCGATCGCAGAGGAAAGCGGTTTGATCGTCGCGTTGGGCCAGTGGGTGATGCGCGAGGCTTGCCGCGCGCGTCAAGTCTGGCGCAGTCTGGGGCTGGAGGTGCCGCCGCTGGCGGTCAATGTTTCTGGAGTGCAGCTGCGCCAGCACGGCTGCGTGGAACGGCTGCTGCAGATACTCTCCGAATACGAGGTCGCACCAAGCGAGATCGAGATCGAGGTGACAGAGACGGGGTTGCTGGATACTTCAGCAATCGCGCGCGAAAACCTGCTGCGCCTACGCAATGCCGGCGTCAAGCTGGCGCTGGACGATTTCGGGGTGGGTTTCTCGTCGCTGTCGCATCTGCGCGATCTGCCGATCCAGCGACTGAAAATCGACCGCAGCTTCACGGTCGAATGTATGCGGGATGCACGTACGCTGACGATCGTGAAGGCCGTCATCGAGATGGCACGCTCGCTCGGCATCAGCGTGACGGCCGAAGGCATTGAGACGCAAGCGCAGCAGACCTGGATGCAGCATCTTGGCTGCGATTCGGCGCAGGGCTTTCTGTTCGCGCGGCCAATGCCGGCGGAGGAGTTCCTGAAGCTGTTTCTTGACCGCCGCGGCAGCGGCCGCGAGCGCTCGCTGATGCATTAAGCGGCGGGCCGGCGTCGCCGGTCCTGGAATTTTCACTTTCAGTCGACCCGATGGCGGAACAACAGACTCTCTTTAAGGCTCCTAACGACGACCAGGCGCTCGCGCTGGCGGCCTTTGCCAGCCGCGCCTACCTTGATTACGCAGTCTCGGTCGTCAAGGGGCGCGCGCTGCCGGACATCGCCGACGGACAGAAGCCGGTGCAGCGGCGCATCCTGTACGCGATGCACGAAATGGGGCTTGGCCCGACGGCTAAGCCGGTGAAGAGCGCACGGGTTGTCGGCGATGTGCTCGGCAAGTTCCATCCGCACGGGGACGCCGCTGCCTACGACGCGCTGGTGCGCATGGCGCAGGACTTTTCGCTGCGTTATCCGCTGATTGACGGCCACGGCAACTTCGGCTCGCGCGATGGAGACGCCCCGGCGGCGATGCGCTATACGGAGGCGCGCCTGAAGCCGATCGCGCGTCTGCTGCTAGACGAACTGGAGGAAGGCACGGTCGATTTCGTGCCCAATTACGACGGCGCGTTCACCGAGCCGAAGCTGCTGCCGGCGCGGCTGCCGTTTGTGCTGCTCAACGGCGCCTCTGGCATCGCGGTCGGCCTGGCCACCGAGATTCCCTCGCACAACCTGCGCGAGGTGGTCGCGGCGCTGCAGCTGCTGCTGCGCGATCCGAGCACTGGCCTCGACGATTTGCTGGCCGTGCTGCCGGGACCCGACTTTCCGGGCGGCGGGCAGATCATTTCCGCCCCGGAGGAGATCCGCGAGGTGTATGCGAGCGGCCGCGGCAGCCTGAAAGTGCGCGCGCGATACACCTTCGAGGAGCTGGCGCGCGGCCAGTGGCAGCTGGTAGTCAACGAGCTGCCGCCGAATACCTCGGCGCAGAAGGTGCTGGAGGAGATCGAGGAACTGACGAATCCGAAAGTGAAGCCGGGCAAAAAATCGCTCAGCCCGGAGCAACAGCAGACGCGCGCGCTCGTGCTGTCGATGCTGGAGGCGGTGCGTGACGAGGCCGGCAAAGAAGCAGCCGTGCGGCTGGTGTTTGAGCCGCGCAGCTCGCGCGTGGACCGGCAGGAGTTCGTCAACATGCTGCTGGCGCACACGTCGATGGAGGCGAGCGTGCCGGTCAACCTGGTCATGATCGGCCGCGATGGCCGGCCGCGGCAGAAAACGCTGATCGAGATTCTGACCGAATGGATCGAATTCCGCGTCGAGACGGTGCGTCGCCGCAGCCAGCACCGCCTAAACAAGGTGCAGGACCGTATCCACATTTTGGAAGGGCGGCGGCAGGTCCTGTTCGACATCGACCGCGTGATCAAGGTCATCCGCAATGCGGACGAACCGAAGCCGCAGCTGATGCAAATCTTCGGGCTGAGCGAGCGGCAAGCCGAGGATATTTTGGAGCTGCGGCTGCGCCAACTCGCGAAGCTCGAAGGCATCAAGATCGAGCAGGAACTGGCAGAGCTGCGCAAGGACGAGGCAGCGCTGCAGAAGCTGCTCGGCTCGGAGGCAGCGCTGCGGCGGCAGATCGGCAAAGAGTTCGACGAGGATGCCAAAACGTACGGTGATGCGCGCCGCACGCGCATCGAGCCGGCCCAGCGCGCGGCGGTGGAGCTGAAGGTGGTCGACGAGCCGGTGACGGTGATCGTCTCCGAGCGTGGCTTCGCGCGCGCGCGCAGCGGCCATGGGCATGATCCGGCACAGTTCACGTTCAAGCCGGGCGATGCGCTGTACGGCGCGTTCGAGTGCCGCACCGTCGATCACCTGGTGGCGGTGGGCAGCAACGGACGCGTTTACACCGTGCCGGTGGCGCAGCTGCCGTCGGCGCGCGGCGACGGCGCGCCGGTGACCTCGCTGATCGATCTGGAGGCCGGCACCCGCCTGGTCGGTTATGTCGCTGGGGCGGCGGCCGCACCGCTGCTGCTTGCCACCAGCAGCGGCCATGGCTTTGCCTGCACGCTCGGCGACCTGCTGTCACGCGTGCGCGGCGGCAAGCAGTTCATCACGGTGGAGGACGGCGCGCTGCCGCTGCGGCCGCAGCTCGTCGATGCGGCGCGCGACGACCGCATCGCCTGCATCTCCGAAAAGGGACGCCTGCTTGTGTTCGCCGCCCAAGAAATCAAGGCGCAGGCCGGCGGCGGCCGCGGCGTCACGTTCATGGGGCTGGACGACGGCGAGGCGATGATCGCCGCCGTGCCCGGCCACGACGCCGGCATCGTGGTGGCGGGCACCTACCGCAACAAGCCGCTGACGCTGACCGTGAGCGGCGCGCAGCTGCAGGCCCATGTTGGTCAACGGGCGCGCAAAGGCACGCTGATCAAATCCGGCTTCAAGCCCAGCGCCGCCTGGAAAGCGCCGGCAGCTGCAGGCGTCTGATGCGGGCGCTGCTGCTAGCGCTGTCCCTTGCGGTCGGCGGCTGCGTGAGCACGAATCCGTACTACGACCCAGCCAAGCCGCACCACCGGCCCGACGGGTTCCGCAATCTCGACCCGCAGGCCGTCGCCCCGCGCCCGTTCGGCGATTTCCTGCGCTGGCGGCGCGAGCGCGCCGCGCGCGCGATCGAGCCGCCGCGGCTTGACCTGTCGCCGGTGGCGCCGGATCTAGCTTTGCTGCGTGCTGACGGCAACCACTTCGCCGTGACCTGGATCGGCCACGCCACCGCGCTGGTGCGGATCGGCGCGGTCAACGTACTGACCGACCCGCATTTTTCCGCGCGCGCCTCGCCGGTGCAGTGGGCGGGGCCGAAGCGGCATCAGCCGCCCGGTGTCGCGCTGGCGGACCTGCCGCGCATCGACATCGTGCTGATCTCGCACAACCATTACGACCATCTGGATGAAGCCTCGGTGCGGGCTCTTGCGGCGCAGCCGGGCGGTCCGCCGCTGTTTGTCGTGCCGCTCGGCATCGAGCGCTGGCTGTCTGAGGTTGGCATCACGAATGCGCGGGCGTTGGACTGGTGGGAACACACCGAGGCGGCGGGCGTGACGATCCACCTGACGCCGGCGCAGCACTGGAGCCGCCGCACGCTGCGCGACGCCAACACCACGTTATGGGGCGGGTTCGTGATCGAGGGCATGGCCGGTGGCGCGCTGCGCCGTGTGTATTTCGCCGGCGACACCGGGTATTCCGAGCCGCTGTTCCGCGCCATCGGCGCGCGCTTTGCGCCGATCGATCTGGCCCTGTTGCCGATCGGCGGCTACGAACCGCGCTGGTTCATGCGCGCGCAGCACGTGGACCCGGAGGAGGCCGTGCGTATCCACCGCGACGTCGGCGCGCGGCGGTCGCTGGGCGTGCACTGGGGCACGTTCCAGCTGACCGACGAGCCGCTCGACCAGGCGGTGCACGACCTCGCCGTGGCGCGGCAGCGGCTGGGGCTCGACCCCGATGCATTCGTGACACTGCGCCATGGGCAGACCCTGCGCTTGCCGTGAGCGTCGACGGCCGGGGTTAGGAGAGGAGCGGCCATGCTGTATGACCTGCTGCGGTTCCTGCACCTGCTGGCGGTGCTGATCTGGGTCGGCGGGATGTTCCTGATGCATGTCGCGGTGCGACCGACCGCGGTGGCGCTGCTGCCGCCGCCGCAGCGGCTGCCGCTGCTCGCCGGCGTGCTAGGGCGCTTCTTTGCCTGGGTCCTGGTGAGCGTTCTGATCCTGCTGGGCAGTGGCGTGGCGATGATCCTGCTCGCGGGCGGCTGGCGCGCCGTGCCAGCCTCCACGCACGCCATGTTCGCGCTCCGACTGCTGAGGAGCGCGATCTTCGGGTACATCCGCGCGGTGCCGTTTCCCCGGCTGCGCGCGGCAGTGGCGGCGCAGCAATGGCCGCAGGCCGCCGCGCGGCTGGAGACGATCCGCAGGCTGGTCGCGGTCAATCTCATGCTTGGCGTGCTGACGGTGGCGGTGGCCACGCTGGGGCGCGGGATGTCTTGAGGGCGCCGCTGCGGCCGGTCGTTCAGCGCAGCAGCGCCTCCGCACGGGCGTCGCCGCCGCAGCGCGCGCAGCGCGATGCGGCCGCGGTTTCGCCGCGCGCAACCGAACTTCCTACGATCGCGGCGCTCTGCGTGGGTCCATTACGCTTGCGGCACCCGGTGCAACTGTGCCGCGGCATCGAAGATCTGGTGGCCGTCTCCCTGACCCGTCTGCTGCTGGCGTTCGCGCGCCGCCACTGGCGCGCGTATGCAGCCTCCGCGCTGATGCTGGTCGGTGTGGCGCTGCTGACGGTCTGGATCCCGCGCCAGGTCGGGCACATCGTCGATGCGCTGG
>JANWXE010000120.1 GCA_025055385.1 Burkholderiaceae bacterium
GTCGATCACGAACTCGCGCTCGGCCAAGTCGAGCGTCATCGTATCGGCCGTGTAGGTCTGCAGCTTGACCGCCTGCGCACCGGCGTCGGCAACCGCGTCGACGATCGCCAGCGCACGATCGAGCGAGCCGTTGTGGTTGCCCGACATCTCCGCGATGATGAAGGGCCGATGCGCGGGCCCGACTGCATGGCTGCCGATCCACGTCGTCGCCATCAGCGCTCTCCCAGCATCTTCTCGATCGCAATCTTGTAACGGTGCCCACGAAACTCGAAGAACGCCGGGAACCGAACTGGGTCGCAAACCCTCAACAAATCGAACTGTGCCGCCAAACTCAACGCAGGATCAAGGCGACTATCTTCCGGTGTCCGCCGGCGATAAAAAGTCGCTTCTCCCTTCTGCGGCCGCGGCACAATTTGACCGAATCGCTCAAGAACCTCATCCATTAGCTGGAGTTCAGCACTAAACAGGGCGGCATTTATCTCATCGTGCAGCTCGTGCCCCTCCAACCGAAGTCGCGTTTGTGCCCAGATATTGCCCGCGTCGATCTCATCCACTGCTTCAATCGCGCTTACCACCAGTTCATTGGCGCCCTCCAGTATCTGCCACACGTGCGGAGACCAGCCGCGGCCTTTTGGCAAATCACTCGCATGCAGTACGATGGCCGCACGATAGCGCTGACGTACTTCCGGCCCGACGCGTTTCCCGAAGGAGACCAAAAAAAGGACGTCGCCTCCCGCCATCTGGGTGATGTCACGCACGATCCAAATGTCGTGTTTGTCCGCACGAGCCCTTCGCCACTCTTCAAGGTGCGCGTTGACCGGATGGCGCGGATCACTACAGGCCACCGTGACTTTCATCGTACCGCTTCACTGTTTAAGAGCATCTCCGTCGCCACTCGCGCGGCGCCGCGTCCGTCGCATACTTGGGCTGCCGCTCTCGACATCTCGGCGAGCGCACCCGGCGACCGCGCCAGTCGCTCAAGCTCGGTGGCGATGTCTTTTGCGTTTACGCTGGTGTGCATGCCCAGTAATGAGATTGCGCCCAATGACGCGGCCGCTTCCGCGCTATACTGTTGATTTTCCGCTGTGATCACGACCAAAGAGGGTACTGCGAGGGCGCATCTCTCGAGCAGGCTCACCCCCGCGGCTCCAATTACCAGATCCGTCGCGCGTAGCATGTCGGACATCCGTTCTACGTCCACGTGGACGACGGCTTGTGGGAGTTCTGCAGCCAATCTTCGGATCGCGGCCAATCGCGGATTCAGTGCACCGACGATGATGTCGACCTGGACATGTTTTAGTTGAGCGAGCGCAATAGCCTCAATCGCTTTTTCAGTCTCGCCCGTCGGATCGGACCCGCCGAACGAGATCTGCAGCCGGCGGAGGCCCGACTCCCGCTTGGTGCGCGGCCGCCGGGTAAAGCCTGGACGCAGTAGGGCATAGCGCGGGCCCACAAGCAGCTTGGTATCGCGCCTTAGCGAAGTTTTATAGTGCGAGCACTGGGCGCCGACGTTGTGATCGATCAGCAAAGTACAGGCATGCGATGACCGTCCGTAATCGTCGATTGCTGCAAGCGGAAAGCCTGCGGCAGCCACGGTCCGCTCCCATTGCTCGCCGAGGTCGTAATGGTCGACACAAATCCAAGACGCATTAAAGGCGCGGGCACTAGTTAGGGTATGGAGGGCGTCTTCGTCCGGCGTTCCTCCTGGAAGTACCACTACCGATGCGCCGACTTGCCGCAGGCGGCAATCTACCGCCGCTGGAAGCAAGCGCGATAAAAACACGGCCTTGACTCCTTTTTCGGCAAGCGCCCGTGCCAGGGCCAAACAGCGCATGACATGGCCGAGTCCAATACGTTCGTCTGCGTCGACCCGAAACGCTACGGCTTTCATCGCACCTTGAACAGCGGCTCCAGCGGCGCACAATGAAGTTCCGTCTCCAAGCGCCGGTTGCGTACGGCATCGGCGAGCAGCGGCACCACCTCCTCATAGCCTGCAAGCAGCCGATCGATCTCCGACTCGCCGTGCGCATAACACAGGTTG
>JANWXE010000147.1 GCA_025055385.1 Burkholderiaceae bacterium
CGAGGGGGGCGTGGTGCCTTCGCTGCGCGCCAGCGGCCGCGCGTTTCGCTACACCGACGGCGGTGCGGAGGTGCCGGTGGATTTCCGCGCCGAGGATTTCGGCTTCAGCCAGGGCGTCCTGCCCCCGCAACGCGCGGCGTCAGACGATGGCAGTACGTTCGACCCGGACGCGGCACTGGCTGCGACCTGCGAGCAGGGGCTGGCCGCGTTGCGCGGCAAGGCCGGTGCGATGCGCGACAACCTGATCGTCGGTGCGGCGACCATCCTCTGGCATCTGGGCCTTCAGCCGTCGCTGCGCGCAGCGGCTGATGCGGCGGTGGCCGCGCTTGAGGACGGCCGGGCGGCCGCGCATTTCGACCATTGAGCAGCAGCGCTGCTTCTCGCGCTCCCGCCGTTGCCAGGCGACCCGCACTCGATGTCGTCATCATCGGTGCCGGTCACAATGGATTGACCTGCGCGTGTTACCTGGCGGCGGCGGGATTGAAGGTGCGGGTGGTGGAGCGCCGCGCCGTTGTGGGCGGTGCGGCCGTCACCGAGGAATTCCTGCCCGGTTTCCGTAATTCGACAGCCAGTTACACCGTCAGCTTGCTCCATCCGCGGGTGATCCGTGACCTGCGCCTGACCGAACGCGGACTGCGGATCGTGCAGCGGCCGTTCTCCAATTTCCTGCCGCTGCCAGATGGGCGCTTTCTGAAATTCGGCGGCGACGCGGCGCTATCCCGCACCGAGGTGGCCAAGTTTTCAGCGCGCGATGCGCGCGAGCTCTCCACGTATTACGCACGGCTGGACCGACTGGCTAACCTGCTGAAACGATGGGTGCTGGCCGCGCCGCCGAACCTCGGCGGCCCGTTCGTCGTGCAGGGCTGGCGGGATGCGCTGGCGGCCGCGCGTCTGCTGTGGCACTTTGGGCGTTTGCCGCCGCAGGGCCAGCGCGATTTGATCGAGGTCTTTACGAAGAGCGCTGGCGATTGGCTGGATGCGACTTTCGAGGCGGCGCCGCTGAAGGCGGTGCTCGGTTGGGATGCGGTGGTGGGCAACTACGCCAGCCCCTATGCAACCGGATCCGCGTACGTGCTGCTGCATCACTGCATCGGCGAGGTCAACGGCCAGCCCGGCCTCTGGGGCCATCCGATTGGCGGTATGGGCCGCATCACCGAGCTGATGGCGCAGGAGGCGCGCGCGCGCGGTGTGCGCATCGATCTGGCGGCTCCGGTGGCCAAGGTGCTGGTCGAGCGCGGGCGCGCGGTGGGCGTGCTGTTGGAAAACGGCGAGGAGATCCGCGCGCGAGCGGTGGCCGCCAACGTGAACCCCAAGCTGCTGTATCAGCGGCTGCTTGACCGCAGCGTGCTGCCGCAGCGGTTTGCGGAAGCGATCGGCCGCTACCGTTGCGGCTCCGGCTCCTTTCGCATCAACGTCGCGCTGTCCGAGCTGCCGGATTTCGCCTGTCTGCCGGGTACGCAACCGCAGCCGCATCACGCCAGCGGCATTCTGTTTGCGCCGTCGCTTGCGTACATGGACCGCGCATGGCGCGACGCCGAGGATGACGGCTTTGCGCACGCTCCGATCGTGGAGATGCTGATTCCGAGCGTGGTGGACGAGACGCTCGCGCCACGCGGCGCGCACGTGGCATCGCTGTTCTGCCAGCAGTTCAAGCCTGAGGCGGACTGGGATGCGCTGAAGGAGCGTGCCGTGCAGGCGATCTTTGATGTCGTTCAGCAGTACTGCCCGAATTTTCGCCGCGCGTTGCTCGGCTGGCGTGCCTGGTCACCGCGCGATTTGGAGCGCGAGTTCGGACTGATCGGCGGCGACATCTTCCACGGCCAGTTGTCGCTCGACCAGCTCTTTTCGCTGCGACCCCTGTTTGGCTACGCAAACTACCGCGGCCCGCTGGCGGGCCTTTATCACTGCGGCAGCGGCGCGCATCCGGGCGGCGGGGTCACTGGCGCACCGGGGCACAATGCGGCGCGCCAGATCGTGCGCGATCTCGCCTGATGCCGACGGACGATGCCTTCGTGGGCCTGCTGGCGCTCGCCCTCTCGAGCTTCGTCTCGGCCACGCTGTTTCCTGGTGGCTCGGAGGTCGTGCTGCTGACGCTGCTCCAGCAACGGCCGGAGCTGTACTGGACCGCAATTGTCGTGGCCACGGCCGCCAACACCGCCGGCGGCATGACCTCCTACCTCATCGGCCGGCTGCTGCCGGCGCGCGCGGATGCGCGCGGCATTCGCTGGGTACGCCGCTATGGCTACCCCGCGCTGCTTCTGTCCTGGCTGCCGCTGATCGGCGACGCGCTGTGCGTCGC
>JANWXE010000181.1 GCA_025055385.1 Burkholderiaceae bacterium
TTGATCGGGCGACCAAGGAAAAACGTCTGGCTGAGCTTCGCGCGGAGCTGGAAGACATGAAGGCGCTGCAAGCGCGCCTCCTGACCGGTGACGTGCGGCCTGAGGAGTTGCCGGCAGTAATCGCGCGCGGCAAGTTCGCCACTGAGGGATCCGGCGTACCGCGGAGCGGGTTGGTAAACACAGACGGTGATGTCACTCGGCTGGGAGTCCTGGCCGAACTCGACTCGCAGGCTTCCCGTTTGCCTCCGTCATTCACCCCGACCGGCGCTCGCCCATCACGGCAGGCGAGCCGGAATGCCGCCATTAGGGCGAAATACGAGGAGCTGGCGCGGGCAGGACGGCGGAACTACGTGAAAGAAATTAAGCGCACCGTACCAGGTGCCGACTCGCTATCCGACAGGCGCATCAGGGATATCGTGAAGGGGCGCTGACGGTCCGCGGCTCAGCGCGCGCAAAGCGGAAGCATCCGGAAATTTCCGCATACGGATAGCTGCTAGACCAGTTCTGCGTCATAACAATGCGTGGCCGTGTTCAACACGCCTTTAGGAGGCGCAAACATGGCTACCGTGATTCTTAGACTTCCCGTCGTCAAGGCCCGAACTGGCCTCTCCCGCAGCACGATCTACCTGCGCGTCTCCGAAGGCACGTTCCCTCAGCCGGTGAGCCTAGGCGGACGCGCAGTCGGCTGGATCGAGTCGGAAATCCAGCAATGGTTGGAGCACCGCATCGAGACGAGCCGCAAGACGACGCGCTGAGGGGCTGCCGTGCGCGAAATCATCGAGCAGTTCCGCGCGGCGATTCGAAACGCCGGGCTGACGCCGCCGGAGGTGATCGAGCCGGATGGCAGGCTGCATCGCTTCTCAGCCAACGGTGAGCGCGGTGACGATGCAGGTTGGTATGTCCTGCACGTTGACGGCATCCCGGCAGGCGCATTCGGCGACTGGCGCTCGGGCATATCCGAGACCTGGCGGGCGGATATCGGGCGGTGTCTTACCCCGCAGGAGGACGCTGCACATCGCAGGCGCATCGAGGCAATGCGGCGCGTGCGGGAGGCTGAGGAAGCCAGACGCAAGGCCGAGGCCCGCGAGAAAGCGGCGGCGATCTGGCAAGCGGCTCTGCCGGCCGCGGATGATCATCCGTATCTGGTCGCAAAGGGCGTCAAAGCGCACGGCCTGCGGCTGCACGATCGGGCGCTCGTCGTGCCGATCAGTGACGGCGCGACGCTGCACAGTCTGCAGCTCATCGACGACGAGGGCGGGAAGCGATTCCTCGTCGGTGGGCGCGTCAGCGGCTGCTACTTTTCCATCGGCCAGCCGGCCGGCACACTGTGCATCGCGGAGGGCTACGCCACAGGCGCCAGCATTCACGAGGCGACTGGATTTGCCGTCGTCGTGGCTTTCAATGCCGGCAACCTGTTGCCAGTGGCGCAGGCGCTGCGGGCCCGGTTTCCCGAACTGCGGCTGATCGTCTGCGCGGACGACGACACGGCGACGCCCGGCAATCCGGGACTGACCAAGGCGCGCACGGCGGCGCAGGCAGTGGGCGGCCTCCTCGCGGTACCGGACTTTGGCGCGCAGCGGCCGGACGGCGCGACCGACTTCAATGATCTGGCGCGGCACGCGGGGTCGGCTGCCGTGAGGGCCTGCATTGAATGTGCAACGCGCGTCGATTCGAGCCCCACCCTAAACGACTGGCCGCCGCCCAAGCCCATTATCGCCGAGCTGAAACCCGTGCTTGCGTTCGACCCCGAAACGCTACTGCCTGAGGCGCTGCGCGCCTGGGTGATGGACGAGGCCGATCGCATGCCCTGCCCGCCGGAGTTCATCGCGGCAGCGGCGCTGGTCGCGCTCGGGTCGATCATCGGTGCACGCTGCGCCATCAAGCCGAAAGTGCGCGATTCGTGGCTGATTGTGCCCAACCTGTGGGGCGGCATCGTCGGCGATCCCGCGACGAAGAAATCGCCAGCGTGGGGCGTCGCATTGAAGCCGCTCGACCGGCTGATCGCCAAGGCTCTCGAAGAGCACCGCGCTGCCCTCGCCGACCACGAGGCCGCGAAGGTCGTGTTCGACGCACAGAAGGACGCCATTGAGGGGCGCATCAAGGAGGCGGCGAAGAAGCCGACGAAGGGCGACCCCGCGATCATCGCCCGAGAGTTGCGCTCGCACAGCGAGCAGGCGCCGAATCCGCCCGTCCTGCGGCGCTACAAGACCAACGACAGCACCGTGGAGAAGCTAGGCGAACTGCTACGCGAGAATCCAGCAGGGCTGCTGGTGCTGCGCGACGAGTTGGTCGGGCTGCTCGCCACCTGGGAGCGCGAAGGCCGAGAAGGCGAGCGCGCTTTCTTCCTCGAAGCCTGGAACGGCAACCAGAGTTTCGATACCGACCGCATCGGACGCGGGCACATCTCGATCCCCAACCTGTGTGTGTCGATCTTCGGCGGCATCCAGCCAGACAAGCTGACGGTGTACCTGGAACAGGCGGCCCATGCGCTCGCCAACGACGGCATGCTGCAACGGTTTCAGGTGTTGGTTTACCCCGATCCGATCCGGTGGGAATGGCGCGACCGGGCCCCCGACATGAAGGCACGCAATGCGGCTTATGCTGTTTTTGAGGCGCTGGCCAACTTCGACCCGGTGGCATGGGGCGCGGCGCCCGCCGATGACTTAGCCAAGTTTCCGTATTTCCACTTCGACGACGAAGCGCAGGCCGTCTTCATTGAATGGTCCGACGATCTGCACCGCAAACGCCTGCCGAACGAGGACCAGCCTATCATCCGGCAGCATCTCGCCAAGTTCGACAAGCTCTTTCCGGCGCTGGCGCTTGTGTTTCACCTCATAGAAGGTGCAGCCAACAGCGTCCGTGGCCCAGTGAGGAAGGACTCGGCGCTACGCGCGGCCGCCTGGTGCGAGTTCCTCGAAGCCCACGCCCGCCGCTGCTATGGCCTTCTGATAGACGACGGGCTGCGTGCAGCGCAGGCGCTTGCGGCCAAGCTGGAACGGGGCGCGCTCGAAGACGGCTTCACACTGCGCGACGTGCGCCGCAACCAGTGGCGTCACCTGACGACGGATCACGCGATCCAGGCCGCGCTCGACTGGCTGGAGGATGAAGGCTGGCTGCGCGGCGACGTGAGCGGCGGCACCGGCCCGGGCAGCGGCAGGCGCACCGTGCGCTATCGGATCAACCCCGCGATAAGGGATAGGCGGAAGGCGGCGGGCGCATGAACTGGATGGAGCGCGCTCGCTGCGAAATTGGCCGAAGGCCCACGGACATCACTGCCAATACTGCCGTTAGAAATCCAACGTCAGTAACGGCAGTGCCCGTGGTCCCGTCCCCGGGGCGACTGGCTGCTTCTAACGGCAGCAATGGCAGTGCCCTACCCTGGCATCCTTTTCATTAGGAGGCAGCACTCGAGGCTTTTGAGGAACGCGCTGCAATCATGGAGTTCGACGGCGGCCTGAACCGCGAGGACGCCGAGCGCGCTAGCCGGGCGCCTCGTCCTAAAGCCACGGAACGTTGAGCATCACGGCATCGCACGCACCAAATGCCCTACCTGAACGGCATCTGCATGCGGCCGTACACGAGAGAAGGCTTATTGGCCGCGCTCCTCTGCACCGTTCCGCTGAAGAACGGGCGAACCGTTAGGTCCGCAACCGAGCCGACTGCCACGCCGGCGGCGCTGAAGCGCGTGCGCCGCCTGCGCCGTCGCTACCCAGAAGGCAGCGGAGAGACCCCTCCTGCGTTTAACGAGCAAAGGGTAGAAAATAAGCATTTTGAAACGAACTGTCAGCAATGGGTTATCTGAGAAGCCCCGCCCATCGGCGCCTCGCCGCCGAAAGGATCCGGCAACACAAGCCTTGGGAAAAATCTACCGGCCCGAAAACGCCTGAGGGGAAGGCCCGAAGTTCGCGCAACGCGTTCAAGGGCCGGCTTAACGGCAGCCTTCTACGCAAAGTCCTGCTATCGTTGCGGCGCACCAGGCGAGCGGATTAGGACCAGTTTCCAAGTGACAACCACCCCACCGGCGAGCACCTCCAGCGTCAGAAAAAGCGTTTGGCTGTTAACGCTTGGCTGTTAACTTTGGCGCCGGAGGCTCGAGCATGAGTTTGTTGAACCGTCATGTTTTTCGCCCAGAGACGGCAGCAGCGATCGAGGCGATGGGGATACTCGCGGAGCAGATTGCGGACCGGTGGGCCGGCGGATGGCCAAAACGGACGAGGAAGCTGGACGA
>JANWXE010000038.1 GCA_025055385.1 Burkholderiaceae bacterium
GGCCGCGCAGGCGCGCGCGCTACGGCGGCTGATGCCGAAGCCACTGGCCGAGCTGCTGGAACTGGGGTACAGCTTCGTCGCGTACCGGCGACTGCGGCGCGCCGTCGAGCAGCACCGACCGGATGTGCTGTACGAGCGCCACAACCTTTACCTGCTCGCCGGCCGCTGGCTGAAACGCCGCTACCGCCTGCCGTACCTGCTGGAGGTCAACGCGCCCCTCGCGTTCGAGCGGCATCAGAACGATGGGCTTGCTTTTCCGCGGTTGGCGCGTCGTCTGGAGGCGAGTGTCTGGAAGAGCGCCGACGTGGTGCTGCCGGTGAGCGCTGTGCTCGGTCGCATGATGCAAGCCGAAGGGGTCGACCCGCAGCGCATCGTCGTGATTCCCAATGGCATCAATCTGGAGGCCTTCGGCGCGACCATCCCGATCGAGGAAGCGAAGCGCCGCTTAGGGCTGGCCGGCCGCATCGTGCTCGGCTTCACCGGCTTCGTGCGGCCATGGCACGGGTTGGAGCACGTGATCGATTTCATTGCCGATGCCCGCCGCAACGATCTCGTCCTGCTGGTCGTCGGTGACGGGCCCGCACGCGGGCCGCTGACCGCCCATGCCGAGCGGCGCGGCGTGGCAGCGCAGGTGCGCTTCACCGGCGTGGTCGACCGTGCCGCCGTTCCCGCGATGGTGGCTGCCTTCGACATCGCGTTGCAACCGGCCGCTACGCCCTACGCCTCGCCACTGAAGCTATTCGAGTACCTTGCGCTCGGGCGCGCGATCGTGGCGCCGAACCAAGCCAACCTGGCGGAGATCCTCGAGGACGGCAAAAACGGCCTGCTGTTCGACCCTGCGCAGCCGGCCGATCTCGGGCGCGCGCTGGGGCGGTTGGTGGCCGACGCCGCGCTGCGCGAGCGACTCGGCGAGGCAGCGCGCGAGACGATCTTGCGCCGCGGCCTGACCTGGCAGCACAACGCCCAACGCGTCATCGCGCTTGCCGAGCAACTTCTGGGCAGCCGCCGGGCGGCTGCCCCGCGGGAGTCGGCGCCGCCGCGCGCCGCGTAGGTGACGCGCAGCTCCCCGCTTAGGGCGTGCCGGCGGTGACGGTTCCCGCGGGCGACGAGGCCGACGTGGCGGCGGAAGCGGCCTTCGGCACTGCGCGCTCGGCGAGCACTGCATGGCGCGCGACGACGAGCGCCACCATCAGGTAATACGGCATGTCCCAGTAGGCGAGATTCAGAAAGGTGCCGCCGACGAAATACGCCACCAAACTCACCTGCACGAAACTTGCCATCCAGTAGGCCCACGCCTCCTCCGGGTTGCCGCGGGTCATGCGCCTTAACTGCGACCCGATCCGCCAAGTGAGCGCCCAGAACGTGAGGAACAGCGCGAGACCCACGAAACCGTGTTCGCCGAGCACCTGGAAATAAATGCTGTGCGCCGAATGCACGGTGTGATAGTCGGGCTTGTAGCGGGCCAGGATCTCCTTGCTGTAGGGCTCGAATCCGCCACCGACGAACGGACGGTCGACCGCGAGGTTGAACAGCATCTGCCAGGTGTTGATGCGGCCCATGGCGGAGGCGTCTTCCTCGTAGTTGTCGATGGTGGCCATCCGCTCCTCCCACTTCTCCGGCATGAACGCGACGGCGACCACGGCCAGCAGCGCGGCAGCCGCGCCGAACAATATTTTGTTTTTGCCGCGCCACCACAGAAGCGCGAGCATGGCCGTGCTCGCAACGAAGGCGCCGCGCGAGAAGCTGCCGATCGCGGACACCCCGCTTAAGAGCATCGCACCGAGCAGTCCGAGGCGCACCAGCCGGTGCTGGAACAAATAAAACAGGTAGGCCCACAGCGGAATCGACATCACGACGGCCAGGGCGAGCGCATTGTTGTCCGCGATGAAGCTCTCGCGTGGACCCCAGACGAGGTTGCCGCCGCCGGTGACGAGCGTGAACAAACCGCCCTTCACGCCGTAGAAGCCGACCGACAGCGTCACGACCGCGATCAGCCAGATCGCATGCTCGCGCTTGTACAGCACGAGCAACGCGATGAACGTGAAAAGCTGAATCTTCAGCACGCGATCGAGCATGGGCACCGCTGCCTCAGGCCGCAGGGCAAAGAAGGTGCTGATGCACATCCAGATCACGAACAAAAGCAGCACGATTGCCGCCAAGCCGCCTTTCGGCTGTCTCGGTTCGCGCGTCACCAGTGTCCCGATCAGCGTCACGCCTGCCACGAGCGCGGCGAAAGGAAAGGCGTAAGCGATACCCCAAGTCAGGCGATGCGGATTCATCAGGCTGATCCACACCCACAGCAGCACGCCGTAAACCGGCTTCTTCAGCACGAACGGCAACGCGGCGAAGACCAGCGCAAAGAGGACTAGATCCCGCACGCCCATAGGAAGCCGCCTCCGCCGATTTCAGGCGACGGCGTAATCGGGTGCATGCGCCGCCAGCCACTGCTCGAGCATCATCAGCACCCAGACCATCTCGCCGTAATAACCCGCGTGTTCTGCCAGGCGCGAGGAAAACAATTCGCGCACCAGACCGGGCTGCACGATGCCGCGTGCGGCAAGCCGCTGCAGCGAGGTCTCGGCGAGCTCGCGCAGTGCCGCACTGCGCTGCAGCCACGGGCCGAAGGGAAGTCCGAAGCCGTGCTTGCGCTTGCGGATGATCTCCGGCGGCAGGAAATCGCGCAAGGCTTGCTTGAAGAAATAGCGCAGCGTCAGCCCGCGCACTTTCAACGACGGCGGCAACCGCAGCGAGAAATCGACCAGCTCGTCGTCGAGCAGCGGATAGGCGACTTCCTCGCCCGCCAGCCGTGTCGTGCCCGAGACCTTGGGCAGATCATTGTCGGCGAGCGTGAAGCGCCAGTCATAAGCCAGCATGCGGTCCACGAGCGAGCGGGCTGCGGCGCGCTGGTAAACCCGGCGCTGCAGCGACGGTGGCTCGGCGGCATCGACGGCTGCTAGGAAGCGGGACGTGAAGACGTTGCCCGCGCCGAACCGCAACAGCAGGTTGTAGGTTTCCATGCGGTCGGGCATCGGCACGCGGGCCTGGGCGACATAACTGGCTGCCTTGCGCACGATCGGCATCCGCGACGCCCAGCCGTGCGTCACCAGCAGTGGCTCCAGTACGCCGCGACGCAGCGCGTCCGGTATCCGCTCGTAGACGGCAAAGACCTTTTGTTTCGCATATCGCGTGTTACCGCCAAACAGCTCGTCGCCGCCGTCGCCCGCCAGCATGCGCGTGACGCCCGCCTCGCGGGCGCGGAGCGCACAGTAATAGGCTGGCAGCGCCGAGGAGTTTCCGAACGGCTGGTCATAATGCGCCGCGACGCGCGGAATGCCGCGCACCAGGTCGTCCGGCGTCACGTAGTACTCGTGATGCTCGGTGCCGAAGTGGCGCGCCGCGATACGCGCGTAATGCATCTCGTCGTAGCCGGCCTCGTCAAAGCCGATCGAGAAAGTCCGGGCGGGGCGGCCGGTGATGCGCGTGACCATACCCGCGACGGTTGAGCTATCCGTGCCGCCGCTCAGGAAGCAGCCGACCTGGGCGCCAGCCGCGGCACGGGCCACCGACTGCTCGACGAGTGCCCGAAACGTGTCTTTCAGCGCGGCGACAGTCCCGCCCGCGGCAGGCTCGAAGCGCGGCTCCCACCAGGCATCGCGGTCGTGCCCCTGGCGCCCGAATTCCATCCAGTGCGCCGGCTCCAGCCTGTGGACGTTCCGGTAGACGGTGCGCGGGGCGGGGATGACATGAAAGTAGACGTAGTTGAACAGGGCCTGCGCGTCGAGCGAGTTCGCGGGACACACAGAGTCCGCCCGGTCAGAGAAGTGCAGCCGCTCGCCGTCCACGCCATAGCAAAACGGATGGACGGCGAAGCGGTCGGTGGCCGCAAGCAGCCGTCCGGCATTGAGGTCGAGATACACGAGCGAAAAACGTCCGCGCAGCAGCGGCAGGACGGCGCGCCCCTCTTGCTG
>JANWXE010000062.1 GCA_025055385.1 Burkholderiaceae bacterium
TCGATCTGGTCGTGCGTCACGAAAAGACTCGTCGTCTGCAGGCGGCGGTGCAGCTTCTGGATCTCCAGCCGCGTCTGCACGCGCAGCTTGGCATCCAGGTTGGAAAGCGGTTCGTCGAACAGAAACGCCACCGGCTCGCGCACGATCGCCCGCCCCATCGCCACACGTTGCCGCTGGCCGCCGGAGAGCTCGCGCGGCTTGCGCTGCAGGAGCGCCGTCAGCTCCAGCATCTCCGCCGCCGCCTGCACGCGCCGCTCGATCTCGGCGCGCGGCATGCGCCGGATCTTCAGGCCGTAGGCCATGTTGTCGAACACGTTCATGTGCGGATACAGCGCATAGTTCTGGAACACCATCGCGATGTTGCGATCCTTCGGCTCTACCTCGTTGACGCGTCGGCCGTCGATGACGACGTCGCCGGCGCTCGCCGCCTCCAGCCCGGCGACGATGCGCAGCAGCGTGCTCTTGCCGCAGCCGGACGGGCCGAGGATCACGACGAACTCGCCGTCGGCGATGTCCAGGTTGACATCGCGCAGCACTTCGGTGGCGCCGAACCGCTTGTGAATTCCCCGTAGCTCAATGCGCGCCATGGGCGGGCTGCCCCTCTCCGCTATTTCTCGGTCTCGATCAGGCCCTTGACGAACCAGCGCTGCAGGATCACCACCACCAGGGCCGGCGGCAGCATCGCCAGCACGGTGGTGGCCATCACCAGGTGCCACTCGGTGAGCGCATCGCCGGTGCCGATCATCTTCTTGATGCCGATGACGATCGTGTCGAGGTTCTTGTCGGTGGCCATCAGCAGTGGCCACAGGTACTGGTTCCAGCCGTAGATGAACAGGATCACGAACAGCGCGGCGATGTTGGTGCGCGACAGCGGCAGCACGACGTCCCAGAAAAAGCGCATTGGCGAGGCGCCGTCCATCTTGGCGGCCTCCACGTATTCGTCCGGGATCGTCAGAAAGAACTGCCGAAACAGCAAGGTGCCGGTGGCAGAGGCGATCAGCGGGATGATGAGACCCGCGTACGTGTTGATCAGGCCGAGACCGCTCACCACCGCATAGGTCGGCACGATGCGGACCTCGACCGGCAGCATCAGGGTGATGAAGATCATCCAGAAGAAAAACATCCGCAGCGGGAAGCGGAAGAAGACGACGGCATAGGCCGACAGGATCGATACGGCGATCTTGCCGAGGGTGATGCCCAGCGCCATCACCAGACTGTTGGCCATCATGACCAGTACCGGCGGCGACAGCCGCATCGTGGCTCCCTCCAGCAGGGCGGTGCGGTAGTTGTCCCAGGCCTGGCCGCCCGGCAGCAAGGGCATCGGCGCCTGGGCGATCTCCTGCGGCGCGAGCGTCGAGGCGACCAGCGTGAGGTAGAGCGGAAACGCGGTGACGGCGATCCCGCCCCACAGGATGAGGTGCGGCAGCCAGTCGCTCGCCAGCAGGCGCCGCGTGTGGTTGACGCCGGTCAGGCGTACGTCGTTACGGTTGCGCATCTTGGCCTCTGGGGCAGCCTGTGCCGCACGGTCGCATGCCGTTTTCGCCAGCTTCAGTAATGCACCCGGCGCTCGATGTAGCGAAACTGCACCATCGTCAGCGCGATCACGATCGCCATCAGGATGACCGATTGCGCGCTCGAGGCGCCGAGGTTCAGCGCATGCACCCCGTCGTAATAGACCTTGTACACCAGGATCTCGGTGGCCTTGGCGGGCCCGCCGGCGGTCACGGCATGGATCACGCCGAAGGTATCGAAGAAGGCGTAGACGACGTTGACCACCAACAGGAAGAACGTGGTCGGCGACAGCAGCGGAAAAACGATGGTCCAGAACTTGCGGAACTCGCCGGCGCCGTCGATCGAGGCCGCCTCCAGCAGCGCGCGCGGGATGGCCTGCAGCCCGGCCAGAAAGAAGATGAAGTTGTAGGCGATCTGCTTCCAGGCCGAGGCGATGATCACCAGGATCATCGCGTGCGTGCCGTTTAACGTCGGGTTCCACGATACGCCGAGCTGCTTCAGCACCCAGGCCAGTGAGCCAACTGCCGGATTGAACATAAAAAGCCAAAGCACGCCGGCCACCGCGGGCGCGATTGCATACGGAACAATCAGGACGGTCTTGTAAAAAGCCGCCAGACGCAGCACGCGGTCGGCCATTACCGCAAGCAGCAGGGCAGGCACAAGAGCGAGCGCCGTAACCGCAGCGGAAAAATAAAGCGTGCGCCAGAAGGCTGCCAGATAGTCGGGATCGGCGAGCACTGCGCGAAAGTTTTCCAGTCCGACGAAACGCACCCGCAGCCCGAAGGGATCCTGCTGCAGCAGCGACATGAACATCGCCTGGGCAGCGGGCCACAGGAAGAACACGACCGTGATCACCAGCTGCGGCGTCAGCAGCAGGTAAGGCAGCCAACGGTTCGGAAAGATGGTTCGGCGCTGCATGGAAAGCGCGGCGCGCAGGATGAGCGCGCCGCGAGGTCAGCGGGTGGCCGTCTGGCGGCCACCGCTACAGGCTCAGTTTACGCTGCGCTCGAATGCGCGCAGTAGCTCGTTGCCGCGGCGCTGCGCGTTTTGCAGCGCGGCAGCGACGGTTTGCTTGCCCTGCAGCGCCCGCTCGACTTCCTCGTGGTAGATGTCGCGGATCTCAGTCCAGCGGCCGAAGCGATAGCCGGCGGTGTGCTCGCCCTGCTTGCCCTCGATTAGGGACAGAATCGGCACGTCGCGGCCTGGATTTTTCTGGAAGAAGCCTTCGTCACGCATGGCTTTGAAGGCGGCGTTTGTCGCGGGCAAGAAGCCGGTTTGCTTGGCCCAGTCGGTCATCACCGGCGTGGAGCGCAGATAGTTCAGAAACAGCGCCACCCCGCGGTACTCAGCTGCTGTTCGATTCGGGGCATTGAACACCCAAAGCGAAGCACCGCCAATGGTTGTTGCAAACGGGGCGCCCGCAACGTCCGGCCAGTATGGCAACGGGGCCACGCCGAAGGAGAACTTGGCATCGCGCGCGATCGCGCCGTGGCCGCCGGAGCTTTGCGTCATCATCGCGCACTCGCCGCTGATGAACTTAGCGGCGGCGTCGTTGCTGCGGCCACCGTAGTCAAAGCTCTTGTCGGCCTGCATGTCGACCAGAGTTTGCACCATCCGACGTTGCAAGGGCGTATCGAAAATCAGCTCGGCATTCAGCCCCGCGCGGCCATTGTTTTGGGTTCCGATCGGCAGGTTATGACGCGAGCTGAACTGCTCCAACATGATCCATGCAAGCCAGGTGGTCGTAAAGCCGCAGGCGGCGGCGTTGGTCTTTCGGATTTGCTGCGCGGCCTGCACGAGCTCAGGCCAGGTGCGCGGCGGTTTCTCCGGATCCAGGCCGGCCTTGCGGAAAGCATCCTTGTTGTAGAACAGCACCGCCGTGGAGACATTAAACGGCATCGACAACAGCTCGCCGTTCGGCAGGCCGTAATATCCACGCGCCGGCGCAATGAAGTCGGCTGGATCAAACTGCAAGCCGGCGCGCTTGAACACTTCCGACACCGGCACAATGGCGCCCTTAGCACTCATCATGTCGCCGCTGCCGGCGTCAAACATCTGCATGATGTGCGGCGGATTGCCGGCGCGGTAGGCCGCGATCGCCGCTGCGCGCTGCTCCGGGTACTGGCCTTTGAAAGAGACGACTACCCGGTACTCATTTTGCGACTTATTGAATTCCTCGCCGTATTTGGTGAGCAGCTCTCCAGCAAGACCCGTTAGCCCCATCCAGAACTGGATTTCGATTGGCTGCCCCTTGCCCTGGGCTGCGGCCGGCCACGGTACGCCTGCCGCCATCGCTATTAGGGCTGCTAGCAATGCGCGACGCGATTGCATGCGTTTTTCTCCTCTGCAAAATGCGTTTAACAGATGGCCATTGCGGGAGCGGGCGCCTTTGCGTGGGTGCCGCCCGCAGCGGCTGCCCGCGTGTAGCGAATCCATCATGCTGGAAGATTTTCGTGACGTACACGTGACGGCCCGGTTGCTACCGCGCCGCATCGACTGGGCGTAAAGCCGGCCCGCGTTAACTGCGGCCGGAGCCGCTGGCGCAAGGCGGCATCTGTTGCGGGGTCCTTTAGCATCTGTGCCTGCGCCAACTGCTAACCTCGGACTGTGCCGTGAAGCCAATCGTGCCAACGGGCCCGTCGTGTAATCAAAAGCTTAACCTATACGCGCAGCTTGCCCGCTTCGATAAGCCGGTCGGCACCTTTCTGCTGCTGTGGCCGACGCTGGCGGCGTTATGGATCGCAGCCGACGGCGCACCAGCGCCGCTGCTGGTGGCGATCTTCTCGCTGGGGACGTTGCTGATGCGTTCGGCCGGCTGCGCAATCAACGATGTGCTGGACCGCAATTTTGACGGTCATGTGAAGCGCACCGCTGACCGCGTAATTCCGACTGGGCGCGTGCGACCGCTCGAAGGCGTGGCGGTGGCGGTTGTGCTGGCTGCCGCCGCCGGCCTGCTGATACTGCCGCTGAATGCAACGACCTTTTATTACGCGCTGGTGGCGCTGGCAGTCGCCGTCAGCTACCCACTGTTTAAGCGTTTCTTCCCGCTGCCGCAGGCATGGCTGGGCATCGCATTTTCGTTTGGGATTCCGATGGCCTTTGCGGCCGTGCAGGGGCAGGTGCCAGCGCTTGGCTGGCTGATGTTTGTCGGCAACCTGTGCTGGGTGATCGCCTACGACACCGAATACGCGATGGTAGATCGCGATGACGATCTAAAAGTGGGCATCCGCTCGGCGGCGATCTTCTTCGGGGGCCGCGACGTGGCTGCCGTGATGCTGCTGTATGGCGTACATCTGGCGGTGCTCGTCGGCGTCGGCCGTGCGGTTGGTGCGGGTTGGCCCTTTTATGCCGGCTTGCTAGCGGCTGCATTAATTGCTTTGTATCACTACACCCTGATCCGGAATCGCAGCCGCGAAGGCTGCTTCCGCGCCTTCCGACACAACCAGTGGCTCGGTTTTGCGGTCTTCGCCGGCGTAGTGACAGATTACGCGTTGCGGTAGCGCAAGGTGCAGCCAGCGGCTTCAGCGGCCAAACTGATCGCCAAGCTCGATGGCACGACGGTGCGCCGCGGACACCGCGCGCGCGAATGCCTCGCGGACGCGGTCTGCCTCCAGGCTGGCTAGTGCGGCGGCGGTTGTGCCGCCCTTGGATGTGACCCGCTCGCGCAGTGTGGCCAACGACTCGGCGCTGCGCGCCGCTAGTTCCGCTGCGCCGGCAAATGTCCCGACTGCAAGCTGCCGTGCCTGTGCTGCGGTCAGACCGAGCGTGCAGCCGGCTTCGATCAACGCCTCGATGAAATAAAAGACATAGGCGGGCCCACTGCCTGAAATGGCCGTGACGACGTCGAGTTGCGCTTCATCGTCGAACCAGACGACGTCGCCAACGGCGCGTAGAACGCGTTCGGCTAGAAGCCGCTGCGGGGCGTCGACTTCCGGCAGCGCAGCCAGCCCGCTGACGCCGCGGCCGATCAGGGCCGGCGTATTCGGCATTGCCCGCACCACGGTGCGTGTGTCCAGCCAACGCGCCAGATCGCGCGCCCGGATGCCCGCAGCAACCGACAGCACGAGCTGGCCCGATATGAACGGTGCGAGCTGAGCGCACGCCTCCTGCATCTGCTGTGGCTTGACGGCCAGCACCAGCAGGTCGTAACGGCGCAACGCCTCCGACGGACGCTCGGCCGTGGCGATGCCATGTTCGCGTTCGAGCTGCGCGCGGCGCGCGGCATCGATTTCCACCGCTAGTAGGTCGCCGCTGGCACTGCCTGCGGCACTCAAGCCGGCGATCAGCGCCGTTGCCATATTGCCGCCGCCGATGAAGGCGATCCTCATGGCAATGCTCCGTACCGTGTTGTTGTATCCTGCGCTAGTGCTGCTGGCTGCCGAAGCAGCGCTACGGCGCGCTTGAAAGCATTGCTGCGGGTGGTCTTTGCTCGGCGCAAACCGTGCTCGACGGCAACGCGCGTACTGCAGCACGCGGCAGTGCGCAGCGCACCCGCCAAGAAAAACCTGTGCACTTGTTGCTGTTGCGACAGCCTGGCGGCCATCCTAGCGCCGCGCCACCTCGATGCGCTCAGCGCATGCACTGGCACGCAAGGGGCCGCATGGAGCCTGCTAGCGCGCTGTCTGCAGGCGGCAACAGTAGGCCGCCCGAGGGCGGGCCGAATATCCTTGCGCCTGATCAGGGGCGCGATGCGGGCCGCTGCCATCGCAACGACTGCGCTTGTCTCCCGTACCGGGTGATGCGACGACGCCAGCGTACTGAGCTGCTGCACAAGCAGTCCTTCGGGCCAGCGCGGCGCTGCTGGTTGGAGCTGCGCTGGATAAACGCCGTCGAATTCAACGTCAACGGTGTGGGCGCACACAGGCGCAGTTTAGCGATCGGCGGCAAGAGGCGGGCTGGTGTCCGCTGCGCGCGCGCCGAAAATCGCGGTACCGACGCGCACCATAGTCGCCCCTTCGGCGATTGCCTCTTCCAGGTCCTCAGACATCCCCATGGACAGCGTATCGAGCGGCAGCCCCTGCGCGCGCAGGTCCTCAAATAGCGCACGCAGGCGGGCAAACGGGGCGCGGCGCGCGCCGGCCTCTGCAGCGGGCGCGGGGATCGCCATCAAGCCGCGCAGCTGCAAGCGCGGCAGCGCGGCGACGGCATGCGCCAAAGAAGCGACCTCAGCCGGGGTTACACCGCTTTTGCTTGCCTCGCCACTGATATTTACCTGGATCAGGACGTTCAGAGGCGGCAAATGCGGCGGGCGTTGCGCCGATAGGCGCTCGGCGATCTTCAGCCGGTCCACCGTCTGCACCCAGTCAAAGGTCTGCGCCGCGGCCCGCGTCTTGTTGCTTTGCAGTGGCCCGATCAGGTGCCACTGGCAGGAAAGTTCGGGCGCCGCCTGTCGCATTTGTGCGATCTTCAGCAGGGCTTCCTGTACGTAGTTCTCGCCGAAGGCCCGCACGCCCAGCTTTGCCGCCGCCAGTACATGGGCGGCGCCAAACGTTTTGCTGACGGCGACCAGCGCGATAGCGGAGGGGTCACGCCCGCCGGCCCGTGCCGCGGCAGCGATCCGTTCCCGCACGCGCGTGAGGTTGGCTTGCAGCGCTGCAATCAAAGTCGACATAATGGTTCGAAGAACTGCTTCATCGCCTGGGCTTTTCTGAGCTTTTCGCTGTGGTCGACGGCGCTAGCGTGCATCGTCACGGGTGTCGCGCCCGTTCCACCAAACGGCTGCTCCATGGACATTTCGGAACTGCTCGCATTTTCGGTCAAAAACAAAGCGTCTGACTTGCACTTGTCGGCGGGTCTGCCGCCGATGATCCGCGTGCACGGTGACGTGCGGCGCATCAATTTGCCGCCCTTGGAACACAAGGATGTGCACGCGATGATTTATGACATCATGAACGACAGCCAGCGCAAGATGTTCGACGAGAACCTCGAGTGCGACTTCTCGTTTGATCTGCCTGGGCTGGCCCGTTTCCGTGTCAATGCATTCATGCAGGATCGCGGTGCAGCGGCCGTGTTACGGACTATCCCCTCGCGCGTGCTGTCGCTGGAAGAATTGCAGGCGCCACGGGTCTTTGCCGAATTTGCGTTAAAGCCGCGCGGCCTGGTGCTGGTGACCGGACCGACTGGCAGCGGCAAAAGCACTACCTTGGCGGCGATGATCGATCACGTCAACAACAATGTTTATGGGCACGTGCTGACGATCGAGGATCCGATCGAGTTCGTGCACGAGAGCCGCAAGTGCGTGATCAACCAGCGCGAGGTCGGTCCGCATACGCTGTCGTTCTCCAATGCGCTACGCAGTGCGCTGCGGGAGGATCCGGACGTCATTCTGGTCGGCGAGCTGCGCGATTTAGAGACGATCCGGCTAGCGCTGACGGCCGCGGAGACCGGGCACCTGGTGTTTGGCACGCTGCATACCTCTAGCGCGGCGAAGACGATCGACCGCATTGTCGACGTCTTTCCAGCGGCGGAGAAGGAAATGGTGCGGGCCATGTTATCGGAGTCGCTGGTGGCGGTGATCTCTCAGGTGCTGCTAAAGCTAAAGGATGGCAGTGGGCGTGTGGCAGCGCATGAAATCATGGTCGGCACGCCGGCGATCCGCAACCTGATCCGGGAAAACAAGGTCGCGCAGATGTACTCGATGATCCAGACTGGCAGCCAGTACGGCATGCAAACACTGGATCAGTGTCTGATGGATTTGGTGCGCCGAAATATCGTTTCACCGGCAGAGGCGCGCCAGTACGCCAAACAGCCGGAGGCGTTCGTTGGATAGCTAACTTGGCCGCGTCATCGGCCGCAGCCCGCCGAGGGAGTTATGGAACGCGATCAGGCGATACGCTTTGTGCATGAGTTATTGCGGCTGCTGCTGCAGAAAAAAGGATCAGACCTGTTTCTGACCGCCGATTTTCCGCCTGCGTTCAAGATCGATGGGCGTGTGCTGCCGGTGTCGCAGCAGCCGCTGACGGCGCAGCACACCGCCGAGCTGGTGCGCGCCATCATGAATGACCGCCAGGCCGCTGAGTTTGAGGCGACCAAAGAATGCAATTTCGCCATTAATCCGACCGGTATCGGCCGCTTCCGCGTCTCTGCTTTCGTGCAGCAGGGCAAGGTTGGCATCGTGTTTCGCGTGATCGCCGACAAGATCCCTACGGTGGAGGAGCTGAACCTGCCGCCAATCATCAACGAGCTGGCGATGGCCAAACGCGGCATCATTCTGGTAGTCGGCGCTACCGGCAGCGGCAAGAGCACGACGCTAGCGGCCATGGTCGGATACCGCAACGAAAACAGTCAGGGGCACATCATTACGATCGAAGATCCGATCGAGTATGTGCATCCGCACAAGAATTGCATCGTCACGCAACGCGAGGTCGGTGTCGATTGCGAGTCGTGGAGCGTGGCGCTAAAAAACACGCTGCGGCAGGCGCCAGACGTGATCATGATCGGCGAGGTGCGCGACCGCGAAACGATGGAGCACGCAATCGCCTTTGCCGAAACCGGGCATCTGGTGATGTGTACGCTGCATGCAAACTCTACTAACCAGGCGCTCGATCGCATCATTAACTTCTTCCCCGAGGATCGCCGCCACCAGCTGTTGATGGATCTGTCGCTGAACCTTAGGGCGATGATTTCGCAGCGGTTAGTGCCGCTGAAAGATCGCAAAGGCCGTATCCCCGCGGTGGAGTTGATGCTGAACTCGCCGCTGATTTCGGACCTGATCTTCAAGGGCGAGGTGCAAGAGATCAAGGAGGTCATGAAGCGCTCGACTGAGCAAGGCATGCAGACCTTCGACCAAGCGCTGTTTGACTTGCATGAGCGCGAGCTGATCTCCTACGAGGACGCGCTGCGCTTTGCCGATTCGGTCAACGACCTGCGCCTGCGCATCAAACTCAATTCGAAGCTCTATGGCGGTGTGGCCGGCATCCACAAGGGCATCGAGCATCTGGGTTTGGCCGGGTAACCGATGACGCTTGCCGGCCGCGTTGCCTGGATCACCGGCGCGGGCAGCGGCATTGGGCTGGCGGCCGCGCACGAACTGGCCGCCGCCGGCGCTGCCGTCGTCCTCTCGGGGCGGCGCGCCGAGCCGCTGGCGCACGCGGCGGCGGCGCTGCGCGCGGCTGGCGCGCAGGCGCAGGAGGCGCCGCTGGACGTGGCCGACGCGCCGGCGGTGGCACGGACTGCGCAGGCGATCCTCGCCCGCCACGGCCGCGTCGACATCCTCGTCAACAGCGCGGGGCTAAACGTACCGCAGCGCTTCTGGCGCAACCTAACTGTGGCGGGCTACGAAGAGGTGGTGCGGGTCAATCTGCATGGTGCGTTTTATTGCACGCATGCCGTGCTTCCCGCAATGCGTGCACGAGGCGACGGACTGATAATTAACATCGCCTCGTGGGCCGGGCGGCACGTGATGGCGCTGGTCGGCCCGGCGTACAACGCGGCCAAGCATGCAATGGTGGCGCTCACCGAAACGATCAACATCGAAGAGGGCCGCCACGGCATCCGCGCTTGCGCGATCTGCCCCGGCGAGGTTGCCACGCCGATTCTGGACCAGCGTCCCGTGCCGCCCTCGCCGGAGGAACGCGCGAAAATGCTGCAGCCGGAGGATCTCGGTCGTACCATCCGTTGGGTGGCCGAGCAGCCGCCGCACGTCTGCGTCAACGAAATCCTGATCAGCCCGACGTACAACCGCATCTATCTGGGTGGCCCAGACCTCTCGGGCCGCTGACCGAAAATGAGCACCGTTTACGACTTCTCCGCCACCACCATCGACGGCCGGCAGCAGACGCTGTCGGTCTATCAAGGCAAAGTCCTATTAATTGTCAATACTGCCAGTCAATGCGGCTTCACCCCACAGCATGCGGGGCTGCAGATGTTGCACGAGCGCTATGCGGATCGCGGATTCGCGGTGCTCGGCTTTCCGTGCAACCAGTTCGGCGGGCAGGAGCCCGGCGACGAGGCGCAGATCGCACAGTTTTGTCAGACCCGCTATCGTGTGAGTTTCCCGCTGTTTGCCAAGGTTGATGTCAACGGCGAGACGGCGCACCCCTTGTTCGTGTACCTGAAAGCGGCCGCGCCGGGGCTGCTTGGCAGCGAGGCAATCAAATGGAACTTCACCAAGTTCCTGGTCGACCGCAGTGGACGGGTCGTCAAGCGCTACGCACCGCAAACCGATCCGCTGTCGATCGCGCCAGACATCGAGGCGCTGCTGGCTAGCTGAGGCGGGCGCCAGCCACAGCGCGGCGATAACTGCCGGCGCGCAATTCAAAGCGGAACAGGCGGCACGCGAGGGGCCCGTTGAACAACACGATGCGGCGCGTCTCGCGCAGTCGCATGTGCTTAGGCAAATCGAGGTCGGCCGACAGCAACCAAGCGGTCCAGCCGCCAAAATGCCGTTTCAAATGAGCAGCGAACTGCCGCATCAGCGTCGGCAGATCGCTGTCGCCGGGCTGACTTTGCACGCCGTATGGCGGGTTTGTGACGATGAGCCCGGCGGCCGCCGGCGGCGCGACGGTTCGCGCATCGGCCACCGCGAACTGCAGCCGGCCATCGGCGAGCCACGGCTCGAAGCCGGCGAGCGACGCGTTGCGGCGCGCCGTCTCGATGGCGCGCGGCGCCGCATCGCTGGCGGCGATCTTGACCGCTGCCCCCGCTGCGTGCTGCGCCTGCTCTTGGGCCTGGGCAAGCAGCTGCTGCCAGCAAGCGGCATCGAAATCGCGCAGCCGCTCGAAGGCGAAGCGGCGTTGCAAGCCGGGGGCGCGCCGCGCCGCGATCGCGGCCGCCTCCAGCGCAATCGTGCCGCTGCCGCAGAATGGATCAAGCAGCGGCTGCGACGGGTCCCAGCCGGCTAGGGCCAGAAGCCCGGCAGCAAGGTTCTCCTTCAGCGGCGCCTCGGCCTTGTCGGCGCGCCAGCCACGCTTGAACAATGCCTCGCCCGAAAGGTCCAGGTAAAGGTACGCAACGCGCCCATCCAGATGCGCGAACACCCGCACGTCGGGTCGCGCGCGGTCAATGCAGGGGCGCGCGCCGGTGCGGGCGCGCAGGCGGTCGACAATGGCGTCCTTGACGCGCAGCGTGAGAAACCCTGCGTTCGACCGCTGCGAACCGGCCAGCGTCACGTCTACGCGCAACGTTTGCCGCGCATCGAACCAGCGCTCCCAGGCCACGGCATGCGCGGCCGCATACAAGTCGTCCTCGTTCGCGCACGGCGCCTGGCAGACTTCGCGCAGCACGCGGCTCGCTAGCCGCGAATGCAGATTGGCCGCGTAGCCCGTCTCCAGCGTGCCGGCGAAGGCGACGCCGCCGGCCTGCGGGGTGCATGCCTGCGCTCCGAGCGCCGTCAACTCCTGTGCCAGCAGCGCTTCCAGCCCGCGCGGACAGACCGCGAAGAAGCGTTCCGCTGCGGCTATCATCGCGGCGGCGTCGTCAGAACGGCTTTAGTACGACCAGCAGCACGATCGCCGTCAGCAGCAGCACCGGCACTTCATTGAACACGCGGTACCAGACGTGCGAATGGCGGTTGCGGCCGTGCTGGAAATCTGCCAGCAGCTTGCCGCACCAGCCGTGGTAAGCGATCAGCAGCAGCACCAGCGTCAGCTTGGCATGCATCCAACCGGCGCCGGCGCCGATGCGGTACAGCAGCCACAGCCACAGGCCGAACACGATTGCGACTACGCCGAGCAGTGTCATGAAGCGGTACAGCTTGCCGCCCATCAGCAGCAGGCGGTCGCGCTCGGGGCCGGGCGCCGGCACCATGGCCAAGTTGACGAAGATGCGCGGCAGGTAAAACAAGCCGGCGAACCAGGCGGTGACGAAGATGATGTGGAAAGATTTGATCCAGAGCACGGGTCAGCCGCGTACCTCGCCGTTGCCAAACACGACGAACTTCTGCGAGGTCAGCCCCTCCAGCCCCACCGGGCCGCGCGCGTGCAGTTTATCGTTGGAGATGCCGATCTCCGCCCCGAGGCCGTATTCGTAGCCGTCGGCAAAGCGCGTGGAAGCGTTGACCATCACCGAGGCGGAATCAACCTCCCGCAAGAAGCGCATGGCGGTCGTGTAGTTCTCAGTCACGATGGCGTCGGTATGTTTGCTGCCGTACGTGTTGATGTGCTCGATCGCGGCGGCCACGTCCGCCACCACGCGGATCGACAGGATCGGCGCCAGGTATTCGGTGCGCCAGTCCTCCTCCGTTGCCGCCGCGCAGGGCACGCCTGCGGCGGAGAGGATCGTGCGCGTCTGCGGGCAGCCGCGCAGTTCGACGCCTTTGTCCGCGTAGAGACGACCAAGCGGCGGCAGCACGCGCTCGGCGATCGCCTGCGCCACCAGCAGCGTTTCCATCGCGTTGCAGACGCCGTAGCGCTGCGTCTTGGCGTTGTCGGCGATGCGGATCGCCTTGTTAAGGTCCGCCTCGCCATCGATGTAGACATGGCAGATGCCGTCCAGGTGCTTGATCATCGGCACGCGGCTTTCGCGCATTAGCCGCTCGATTAACGCCCGCCCACCGCGCGGCACGACGATATCGACATACTCAGGCAGCGTGACCAGCAGGCCGACGACGGCGCGGTCGGTGGTATCGATCAATTGCACCGCTTCGCGCGGCAGGCCGGCCTCAGCCAACGCCGCCGCAGTGAGTGCTGCCAGCACACGATTGCACTCGATAGCCTCTGAGCCGCCACGCAGAATCGCGGCGTTGCCGCTCTTGATGCACAGCCCGGCAGCGTCGATTGTCACATTGGGGCGGCTCTCATAGATGATCGCAATGACGCCAAGCGGTACCCGCATGCGGCCGACGCGAATGCCCGACGGCATCGGCCGCACATCGCTGATGGTGCCCACCGGGTCAGGCAGCTGCGCGATTTGCTCTAGGCCGGCAGCCATCTGCTCAATGGCCGCCGGAGACAGCGCCAGCCGGTCCAGCAGCGCCGGCGCCAGGCCTGTTTCGCGAGCGCGCTGCAGGTCGCGCGCATTGGCGGCGGCGATCGCAGCCTGCTCGCGGCGGATTGCGGCGGCCAGTGCCCGCAGCGCGCGGTCCTTGGTCGAGGTCGCCGCCACCGCCATGGCCGCCGACGCCGAGCGGGCGCGTCGGCCCACGGCGGCCACATAGGCCGCTAGATCCAGTATTTCAGCAGGTTCGGGCGCGTTCATTGGCAGGCGGCGAGCACAAGCTCAGCTAATTCTAGCCAGGGGTCGCTGTCACAAGACGGCACCTGCAGCCCTTTCGCGATGCGGTCCACCTGGGCGCAGCGCACCAGCAGCTGGTCCACATCGCGCATCCGTTGTGCCGCCGCTGGCAGCAGCCGCTCGCGCGTGCCCCAGAGTTTGAACTCCTGTCTTAGCGACGCCAACGACTGCTGCTGCGCCAAGACCTGCTGCGCACGCGCCACCAGGCGGAGCTCCTCGGTCACCGCCCATAACACCAGCGGCAGCGGCTCGCCCTCGGCGCGCAGCGACTGCACAATGCGCACGGCACGTGCTCCGTCACCAGCTAGCAGCGCCTGCGACAAATCGTAGGTCTCAAAACGCGCCACGTCCAGCACGGCCGCCTCGACTTGCTCGCGCGTCAGCTCGCCAGTTGGATAAAGCAACCCGAGCTTGGCGATTTCTTGCTGCGCGGCGAGCAGGTTGCCTTCGACGCGGTCGCACAAGAACGCGAGCGCGTCTTCCCGAGCGCGTTGCTGCTGCCGCGCCAAGCGCTGCTGAATCCAGCTCGGCAACTGTGCCCTGCTCAGGCGTGCCGCCTCGACCCACACGCCGGCACGTTCGAGTGCTTGCGCCCAGGCCGCGCGGCGGGTGGCTGCCTCCAGGCGTGGCAACGACAGCAGCAGCAAGGCATGTGGCGGGGGCTGTGACGCGTAGGCGACAAGCGCTGCCGCCCCCTGCACACCGGGCCGGCCGGTTGGCAGGCGCAGATCGATTAGCCGCTTGGCGGCGAATAGCGCCAAGTTGTGAGCGCCAGCCGCCAGCCACGACCAGTCGGAGTTGGCCTGCGCATGGATGACCTCGCGCTCGCTGAATCCAGCTGCTCGGGCCGCAGCGCGGATCGCGTCGGCGGCCTCCAGCGCCACCAGCGGCTCCTCGCCGCTGATCACGTAGATCGGTGCCAGCGGGCCGCGCGCCAGGTGCGCGGCCAGGGCCTCAGCCTTTAGCTGCATCGACTCTCGCGCCTGCCAGGCGCCGCAGGATTTGCTGCACTAAATCGGACTGCATGTCGCGAAACAGCAGCATCTCCTCGCTTTCCTTGGCAAGGACTTGCGCCTCGTTGAAAGCGATGTCGCGGGTCGTAACCAGCTCGGTGAGCGGGATCAGCTCGCGCCCTTGCGCATCCAACAGGCGGAAAGCCAGCCGCAGGCGCAGCGTGTATTCGCGCGCGCGTCCCTGCGCATTGACAGCGACGATGTCGCGCTCGCGCCGCTCACTGATGAGCTCAAGCACTGCCTGTGCCTGGCTGCGGTCTGCGACCACCGCGGTGGAGGTGCCGGCGCGAATATTGCGAGCCAGCTCGGCGCCCAACGCGCTCTGCGTACCGGTGCTGAGATAAAGGGTCGCAAACGGCAGATCGCGCGCGCCGCGCAGCTTGAAGCCACAGCTGGTCAGCAACAGGGCGGAGACGAGGGCGAGCAAAAACGGCGCAGCGCGGCGAGTAGGGGCGCGCCGCACAGCGATCGCGTGGCCGCGGCGAAGAGCCATGCCTGCAACGTTAGACGACTACGTTGACTAGCTTGTTCGGCACGACGACCACGCGCTTGACCGGTTGGCCGGCGACGAACCGCTGCACATTGGCATCGGCGATCGCGGCCGCCTCAATCGCCGCACGATCGGCATTCGCGGGGACGCGGATCGCGCCGCGCAGCTTGCCGTTGACCTGCACCACCAGCTCGATCTCGTCGCGCGCCAGCGCCTGCGCATCGGGCTGCGGCCAGGGCGCATCGAGTAGATCGCCCAATTCGCGCGCATAACCGAGTTCGGTCCACAGCGCGTGTGCAATGTGCGGGGTGATCGGATACAGCGTGCGCAGCAGGATTGACACACACTCGCGCAGTGCGGCCGCTGATGCTGCATCGTCGTCGAGGGCGGCGTCCTCCAGCGCGTTCAACATTTTCATCGCCGCCGATACCACCGTGTTGTACTGCATGCGCGCGTAATCGAAGTCAGCCTGCTTCAACAGCGTATGGATGTCGTGTCGCAACGCGCGCGCCGCTGCCGGTAATGCGGCCGCCTGAAGCGGACCGGCAGCAGCGATGCGCTCGCGCCGCGCATAGCAGAAGTTCCAGAGCCGCCGCAGGAAGCGGTACACACCCTCAGCACCGGAGTCAGACCAGGCGGCGCTCTGATCCGGCGGCCCGGCGAACATCACAAAAGCACGCGCGGTGTCGGCGCCGAAGCGGGCGATCACATCCTTCGGCTCGACCACGTTGTTCTTGCTTTTGCTCATCTTTTCGATGCCGCCGTAGGTCACTGGCAGGCCGTCAGCTTTCGCGGTGGCCCCGATTGGGCGGCCGCGTTCGTCGAACTGCACGTCCACTTCGCTCGGGTAAAACCAGCGCTTGCGGCCGTTTTCGTCCTCGCGGTACCAGCACTCGGCGAGCAACATACCCTGGGTGAACAGGCGCGTGAACGGCTCGTCGAACTTCACCAGCCCAAGGTCGCGCATCACCTTGGTCCAGAAGCGCGCGTACAGCAGGTGGAGCACCGCATGCTCGATGCCGCCGATGTACTGGTCCATCGGCATCCAGTACTCGTTGCGCCAATCAACCATCGTGGAGGCATCCGGACAGCAGTAGCGCATGAAGTACCAGGATGAATCGACGAAAGTGTCCATCGTGTCGGTTTCGCGCCGCGCCGCCTTGCCACAGCGTGGGCAGGTGCAGGCGAGGAACGCCTCGTCCCTAGCGAGCGGGTTGCCGCTGCCGTCGGGCACGTGGTGCTCGGGCAGCACCACTGGCAAGTCTTGCTCTGGCACCGGCACCGGCCCGCAGTCCGGACAATGGATGATCGGAATCGGTGTGCCCCAGTAGCGCTGGCGCGAGATGCCCCAGTCGCGCAATCGGTACTGCACCTGTTTGTCGCCCAGGCCCTTTGCCTTCAGGTCGGCGGCGATGGCATCGACTGCAGCCTGGTGCGCAAGGCCGTCGTATTTGCCGGAATTGACGCACACGCCGATCGTCTTATCGGCATACCAGTCTTGCCACTGCATCGGCGAAAACGGCGTAACACTGCGGCCGGGCGCCGGCGCGATCACCTGTTTGATTGGCAGCCCGTACTTACGCGCGAAGGCGAAGTCGCGCTCGTCGTGCGCAGGAACCCCCATGACCGCGCCTTCGCCGTAGCTCATCAGCACGTAGTTCGCAATCCATACCTCAATGCGCTCGCCGCTGAGTGGGTGGGTCACGTGGAAGCCGGTGGGCACGCCCTTCTTTTCTATCGTGGCGAGATCGGCCTCCATGACGCTGCCGCGCCGGCACTCCTCAATGAAGGCTGCCAGGCGCGGATTGTCGCGGGCCAGCCGTGCCGCCAATGGGTGCTCAGCGGCGATCGCGACGAAAGTCACGCCCATGATGGTATCGGCGCGTGTCGTAAACACCCGCAGCAGCCGTTGCTCGCCATCCAGCTCATACGGGAAACCGAAATTGACACCGACGCTCTTGCCGATCCAGTTCTCCTGCATCACGCGGACTTTCTCCGGCCAGCCGTCGAGCTTCTTCAGGCCGTCGAGTAGTTCCTCGGCATATTTCGTAATCGCCAGGTAGTAGCCGGGAATTTCGCGCTTTTCCACCGGCGCACCGGAGCGCCAGCCGCGGCCGTCGATCACTTGCTCGTTGGCGAGCACGGTTTGGTCGACCGGGTCCCAGTTGACGACCTGGGTGGCGCGGTAGGCGATACCGCGCTCCAGCATTTTGAGGAACAACCACTGGTTCCACTTGTAGTAGCTGGGATCGCAGGTGGCAATCTCGCGGCTCCAGTCAAACGCCAACCCGAGTGGCTGCATTTGCGCCTTCATGTCGGCGATGTTGTCGCGCGTCCATTTGGCGGGCGCGATGCCCTTTTCGATCGCCGCGTTCTCCGCCGGCAGGCCGAAGGCGTCCCAGCCCATCGGCGTCATCACGTTGTATCCGCGCATCCGCAGGATGCGGTAGAGCACGTCATTTAAGGTGTAGTTGCGCACATGCCCCATGTGAAGCTTGCCGCTCGGGTACGGCAGCATCGAACACAGGTAAAACTTGCCCTTCGGATAACGCGGGTCGTTTTCTTTCGCGCGATAAGCGTCGATTGCACGCCAGTGTGCCTGCGCGGCGGCTTCAACCTCTTGCGGAACGTATTTGTCTCGCATGGTGGCCTTTCAGTGATTCAAGCCCGCCGCGCGCGCAAACCGCCCCAGCGGCGCGCGCCGGCCAAAGGGCAGAGCGGGCGGGGGAATTGCGGACCGAGGACGGTCGGCGCGCGGCGGCAGCGAACACGCGCCACGATTATAGGAGCGCCGGTATAGTGCGCCCGCACATGAACCTGCTTGAGCACTTAAATGAGCAGCAACTTGCGGCAGTCACGCTGCCTGATCAGCACGCGCTGATCTTGGCTGGCGCGGGCAGCGGCAAGACGCGCGTGCTGACCACCCGCATCGCCTGGTTGATCCAGACCGGGCGTGTCAGTCCGCACGGCATTCTGGCCGTCACATTTACCAATAAGGCTGCGCGCGAGATGCTGGCGCGGCTGTCGGCGCTGCTGCCGATCAACACGCGCGGCATGTGGATCGGAACCTTCCATGGCCTGTGCAACCGGCTGCTGCGCGCGCATTACCGCGATGCCGGGTTGCCAGCCACATTCCAGATCCTGGATGCGAGCGACCAGCTGGCTGCGATTAAGCGGCTGCTGAAAGCGGCCAACGTCGATGAGCAGAAATACCCGCCGCGCCACCTGCAGAATTTCATCAACGACTGTAAGGAGGCTGGCCTGCGCGCCAAGGACGTCGAAGTCAACGACGCCTACAACCGCATCTTCGTCGAGCTGTACGCCGCCTACGATGCGCAGTGCCAACGGGAGGGTGTGGTCGATTTTGCAGAGCTGCTGCTGCGCTGCTATGAGCTGCTTGAACGTAACGAGGCGATTCGCAGCCATTACCAGAGCCGCTTCCGCCACATCTTGGTGGATGAGTTTCAGGACACCAACCGGCTGCAGTATCGCTGGCTGAAGCTGCTGGCTGGCGGCGGCGCGGCGGTGTTCGCCGTCGGCGACGACGACCAGTGCCTCGTGGCCGGCACGCAGGTGACGATGGCCGACGGCCGCACTGTTCCGATCGAGGAGATCAAGGTGGGCGATGAGGTGTTGGCCAGTGTCGGCGGCGGCGCGTTTGGCCCGGCGCGCGTGCAGCGGGTGCACCGCCGCTGCGGCGTTACCGAACTGGTGACGATCCACACGCGCGGCGGCCGCACGATCACCTCCACCCCGGAGCACACGCATTTCGCCGGCTACGCCGTCGGCGAAACACCCGATAAGTATTTCGTTTTCCTGATGCGTAAACGCGGTGTTGGTTACCGGCTCGGTGTCTGCGGCTATTTGCGTCCGGGGCACGAGCTGCGGCCGGTGCCCGGGTACCGCTTCCGCGGCCGGCGCGAGGGCGCCGATGCGGTGTGGGTAATCGGCAGCTATGACACGCCGCAGGAGGCGCGCGTGCAGGAGATGCTGTACTCGCTGCGCTACGGGTTGCCGACGCTGCCGTTTGCCGGCGACCGCAAGGCAAAAGCGGGCGAGCGGCGCGGCGGGCTGTCGGACGATCCGAAGATCATCGCGCGCGTCTACAAGACGATTGACACCGAAGCGGCTGCCAAGCGGCTGCTCGCTGACCAGCAGCTGCTGCTGGCCGAGCCGCACGAGACCTTCAGCTCCGGCATCGGCAACGAGGGCGATGTGCTGCTGCACCTAGGCGCCTCGCGCGGGCGCGGCAAGCCGCAGCACCGCGCCTACGTGCGGCTGTACAAGGAGGAAATGGCGCAGAAGGTGCGCGAGGCCGGCTTCGATGTGAAGGTGGTCACCGATGGCATCGGCGGCTGGTACGTGCAGTTCTGGCGAGCCAATTATGCGATCGCGCTGCGCCAGGCCGAACGCCTGAGCCAGATTACTGGCGGCAAGCTCGTCCAGAAGGTGCGCGTGGGCGATGCGACCTTGCCGTTTACGCGCGCCGCGGCAATCCAACCGGGCATGCAAGTGTTCCTGGCCGACGGCTCAATGGACACGGTGGAACGCGTGCGGCGGCACGAGCCGGTCTCAACTGTCGTCTATGACCTAGACGTCGCCTTAGCGCACAACTTCATTGCCAACGGCATCGTCACGCATAACTCGATCTACGCGTTCCGCGGTGCGCATGTCGGCAACATGGCGGATTTCGAGCGCGAGTTCCGTGTGACCAACATCATCAAGCTAGAGCAAAATTACCGGTCGCATGGCCACATTTTGGATGCCGCCAACGCGCTGATCCGCCACAACACGCGCCGGCTCGGCAAAAACTTGTGGACCGATGCGGGTGCTGGCGAGCCGGTGCGAGTTTACGAAGCCGCCACGGACGCGCTGGAGGCGGCCTGGCTGGTGGATGAGATCCAGACCCTTATCGCCGAAGGGCTGCCCCGCCGCGAGATTGCGGTGCTGTACCGCGCTAATGCACAGTCGCGCGTGCTCGAGCATGCGCTGTTTTCCGCCGGTATCCCGTACCGTGTCTACGGCGGCTTGCGCTTCTTTGAGCGCGCCGAGGTCAAGCACGCGCTGGCCTATCTGCGGCTGCTTGAAAACCCAGACGACGACACCGCCTTTTTGCGCGTCGTGAACTTTCCGCCGCGCGGCGTGGGCGCGCGCACGCTGGAGCAGCTGGCCGACGTCGCACGGCAGGCCGGCGTGAGCCTGCATGCTGCTGCTCCTCGCCTCGGTGGCCGCGCTGGCGCGAGCCTCAGCGCCTTTATGCACCTGTTGGTGCAGCTGCGAGGCGAGACCGCGCAGCGACCGCTACCAGAGGTCATCGAGACCGTGATCGACCGCAGCGGTTTACTGGCGCATTACCGCGCAGAGAAGGAAGGCCAGGAGCGCATCGAGAACCTGCAGGAGCTGGTCAACGCCGCCGCCGCCTTCGTCGCCGAGGAGGGCTACGCGGCCGACGCGCCCGCCACCGGCGCTGAGGCCGACGCGTCGATCCCGTCGCCGCTGGCGGCGTTTTTATCCCATGCATCGCTGGAGGCGGGGGAAAACCAGGCGCAAGACGGCCAAGACGCGGTCCAACTAATGACCGTACATGCCGCCAAGGGGCTGGAATTCCATGCCGTGTTTATCACGGGGCTGGAGGAGGGGCTTTTCCCACATGAGAACAGTCTGACCGAGGCTGACGGACTGGAAGAGGAGCGGCGGCTGATGTACGTGGCAATCACGCGTGCGCGGCGCCGGCTGTACCTGTCCTTCGCGCAGAGCCGCCTGCTGCATGGGCAGACGCGCTATGGCGTGCGCTCGCGCTTCCTGTCGGAAATTCCGCAGCAGCACCTGAAGTGGCTGACGCCGCGCTTTGCCGCGCCCGCGGCGGCGGCGGCGCGCGAGGCGCCGACGTTCGGCGCCGCGCGGGCGGCGAGCGAGGCGGCCAGTCACGGCTTCCGCGTCGGTCAGTCGGTGCGCCACGCGCGCTTTGGCGAGGGGGTGATCATTAAGCTGGAAGGCAGCGGCCTGGACGTGCGCGCGAAGATCAACTTCGGCCCAGCCGGTGTGAAGGAGCTGTTGCTCGGGGTGGCGAAACTTGAGCCGGGTTGACGTTGCCGACGCTGATTTAGCGCACTGACCGCAGTGGCGCAGCAACGCTGCCGCTGAGGCCTTCGCTGCTACCGAAGCGCTGCTGCGGTCTGCTTCGCTTGCTGTTGACGTGCGGGCAATACGGGGCTGTCGTGCGCATGGCAGGTGACCTGGCGCACATTGTCCCAGCGCAAGCGGTTTAGCGACTACATGCTGGCATGTGCCGGCGCGGCCGGATTGCTGCTGCTGTGCGGCTAGTTGCTAAAGATCGACCGGTACATCGGGTAAAAGGTCGCCTGGATCCAGGCGATCAGCGCCAGCCCCACCGGGGCGAGCGCGATCGACAGGGCTTGCCGCGAGGAGAACAGCAGGCTGACGACCGAGACGGTGACGAAGCTGACGCCGAGCAGGATTGCAAACAGCAGCAGCCCGTAGACCGCTAGCGCCCCCTTGTTGCGCCAGCAGGCGATGACGCTGCCGAACATGGCCTTACCCGGCCCATGGCCGTGCCAGCCGGTCAGCAGCGGGGCGAACCACATTAGGATCATCACCGGCGTCATTAGCAGCAACTGCCACAGCAGCTCGGTGAAGGCGCGCGCTTCCTCAGAGGCGGGCGGCGCCAGGCGCGCGATTGCCTGCGCCAGTGTCAAGACCACCAACATCAGTGCAGCATGGATCATGCCCAGACGCAGCAGCAATAGCCGGCGCACGACGTCTTGAAACGGCACCGCAAAGACGTGGGGTGTGGGGGCACGGCCAGCGCTGATCTCACGCACCGCACCCATCAGGCCGACGGTGGCAAAGGGGCTGAGCACGCCGGAGATCGCCACCCCGATGTAGGGCACAATGGCCGGTAGCAGCAGCATCAGCAGGTAGATGACGACCATCGCCGGCAGCCCAAGCGGTTGCCTTTTCAGCAGGCGCCAACCGTCGCGCAACCACGCGGCGCCGTAAGAGGCAGGCAGGGAGACGATCTGCATCAGCGTTGCGGCCAGGGCAGCCACTGGTCGGCGATCCGCTGCTGCAGCGTGCGCTCGAAGCGGCTGGGGTCGTGCGGGGTCAGCAAATGCGCGGAGCGCGGCCGGTGCAGGTCATACAGGCGCGAAATCCAGAAGCGCAGCGCGGCGGCGCGCAGCATCGTGCGCCAATGCTCGTGTTCGAGGGCGGTTAGCGGCCGCAGCGCATGATAGGCCTCGATGAGCGCCTGCGCGCGCGCGCGGTCCCAGCGGCCGTCAGCCAGATCCACGCACCAGTCGTTCATCGTTACGGCCAGATCGAACAGCCACCAGGTACAGCCAGCGAAGTAAAAGTCGATCACGCCGCCGACTGCCGCGCCGTCCCACAGCACGTTGTCGCGGAAGAGATCGGCGTGCACCGCGCCTTGCGGCAGTTGGTCCGCCTGGGGCAGCCGCGCGAAGTTCTCTTGGAATGCCAGCTCGTCGACCAGCAAACGGTGGGCGTGCGGCGGCAAGTCCGGCTGCAGTTCTGGCAGCACCGCTTTCCACCAGGCTAGGCCGCGCAAGTTGGGCTGATAGAGCGGAAAGTCAGCCGCCTCCAGGTGCATGCGCGCCAGCAGCGCGCCAATGGTGGCGCATTGCGCCACCGTAGGCTGTTCGACTGCGCGTCCCGGCGCGCGGGTGACGATCGCGCACGGTTTGCCCTTCAGTTCTGACAGCAACGATCCGGCGCGGTTTTCTTGCGGCATCGGCACCGGCAGCCCGCGTCGGGCCAGATGGCGCATGAGCTCCAGATAAAAAGGCAACTCGGCAAAGGAAAGCCGCTCAAACAGCGTCAACACCCAACGGCCGCGATCGGTGTCGACGAAGTAGTTGGTGTTCTCGATGCCGCTGGGGATACCCTCATGGGCGCACAGCTCGCCGAGCGTGTAATGGGTGAGCAGCCCGGCGATGTCGTCGCGCGCGAGCGCCGTGAAAACCGCCATGCGCCCTAAAAATCGAAACGCAGCAAACGCGGCAGCGACAGCCCGGAGCTTAGTTCCTGATTCGACAGCGGTGGGCGGCCCTCGCGGTTGACCATCACGTAAGTTAACGTCGAGCCGGCTGGCGTGACGACGATCTCGACGACCCGGTTACCCTGGCGGCGCTGCTCGATGCGTGTCTGTGGTGAAGTGTCACGCGCCGCAGGCGGCCACCACGGCCCGGCGGCCTCAATGATCGGCCCCTGCGACGGTACGCCCTGCGCCAGCCGCTCGCCCTCCGGCAGCGGCGTCACCGCGCGAGGCGGGCTCGTGCTGCTGACCGGTGCTGGCGGCAGCGGCGGCGGCATGGGCTCGGCTGCGGCTGCGCCGAGGAAAGCGGCAAGCAGCGGGGCAATTGTCGGCGGGCTCATGAGTCAAATTTTACGCCGCGCCTTTTACAGATATAGCAGTTGCTCGCGTTCTGCTGGTGTTGCCGCAAAGCTGCGCTTATCGTAAAAGTCAAAGATGAGGTCGACGACGCGCGCGTCGTCATCCACCACCTGCATCAGTTCCATGTCTTCGGCGTCGATGCGACCTTGCGCGACCAGTGTGTCGCGCAGCCAGGCGAGCAATCCGCTCCAGAAGCGCGAGTCAACCAGCACGATCGGAATGCGCCGGCCTTTGCCCGTTTGGATCAGCGTCAACGCTTCGAACAGTTCGTCAAGCGTGCCGAAACCCCCGGGCAGCACGACGTAAGCGGCGGCGTACTTCACGAAAGCCACCTTGCGGGCAAAGAAGTGGCGGAAACGAAGCGAGATGTCCTGGTACGGGTTGCCGTGCTGCTCGTGGGGCAGCTCGATGTTCAGACCTACTGAAGGGGAGCGGCCAGCAAATGCTCCCTTGTTGGCGGCCTCCATCACGCCGGGTCCGCCGCCGCTGATCACGGCGAAGCCAGCGTCCGAGAGTGCGCGCGCGATCCGCTCGGTGCGCTGGTACAACGCGTCACCGGGCCGTGCGCGCGCACTGCCGAAGATCGACACCGCGGGGCGGATCTCGGACAGCCGCTCGGCCGCCTCGACGAACTCCGAGATAATCCCCCACAGGTGCCAGGACTCGCGCGCCTTCTGCGCGGTGGCGCGCTCCGGCGTCTTGACCGCGCGAAGGCTGGGGATGTTCTTCTGTCGGTCCAACATGTCATTGCTCCCGTGAAGACTTTGCTGCTCGTCGATGGCTCCAGCTACTTATACCGCGCCTTCCATGCGTTGCCGGACCTGCGTACGTCACGCGGGGAGCCCACGGGCGCGTTGCGCGGCTTCATCAGCATGCTGCGCGTGCTGCGCCAGCAGTTTCCGGCCGACTACCAGGCGGTGGTGTTCGACGCGCCCGGCAAGACCTTCCGCGACGACCTGTACCCCGACTACAAGGCGCACCGGCCGCCTATGCCCGAGGACTTAGCGCGGCAGATCGCACCGATCCGCGAGGCGATCGACGCGCTGGGCTGGCCACTGCTGGAAATCGAGGGCGTGGAGGCCGATGATGTGATCGGCACGCTGGCGCGGGCTGCCGAAAAGCAAGGCGTGCGCACCGTCATTTCCAGCGGTGACAAGGATTTAGCGCAGCTCGTCAACGAGCACGTGTTGCTGGTGAATACGATGAGCAACGAGCGGCTGGACCGCGCCGGCGTGATCGCGAAATTCGGTGTGCCGCCGGAGCGTATCGTCGATTTCCTCACCTTAGTCGGCGATTCGGTGGACAACGTGCCTGGCGTCGACAAGGTGGGGCCAAAGACGGCCGCCAAGTGGCTGCAGCAGTACGGCTCTTTGGATGCGATTATCGCGCATGCTGGCCAGATCGAGGGCAAGGTCGGCGAGAACCTGCGCCGGGCGCTGCCGTGGTTGCCCACCGCGCGCGCGCTGCTGACGGTGCGCACCGACGGCGAACTGGCGCAGCGGGTACCACCGCTGGCGGCACTGGCGGTGCGCGCGCCGGACACGGCGCGGCTGCGCGAGCTATACACGCGCTGGGAGTTTCGCAGCTTCCTGCGCGAGCTTAACGCGCAAGCGCCGGCGGCGGAGCCGCCGCCACCAGCAGCGGAGGCGGCGCCGGCGAGCAAGTATGAGACCGTGACGACCGCGGCGCAGCTCGACGCCTGGCTGCAGCGCATCGAGGCGGCGGAACTGACCGCGCTGGACACGGAGACGACCGCGCTTGATCCGCTGGCGGCGCGGCTGGTGGGGATCTCGCTGGCGGTAGCGCCGGGACAGGCCTGCTACATCCCGCTGGCGCACCGCACGGCCGATGCGGGCGGGCAGTTGCCGCTTGCGGAGACGCTGCAGAAGCTGCGCCCGTGGCTGGAGAGCGAGCGGCACGCCAAGGTCGGTCAGCATCTGAAGTACGACGCGCATGTGCTTGCCAACCATGGCATTCGGCTAGGCGGCATCGCGCACGACACGCTGCTGCAAAGCTATGTGCTGGAAGCGCACCGGCGGCACGACTTGGACGACCTCGCGCAGCGGCACCTGAACCGCAAGACGATCACCTACGAAGAGGTGTGCGGCAAGGGCGCAAGCCAGATCGGCTTCGACGAGGTGCCGCTTTCGCGCGCCACCGCCTATGCGGCCGAGGACGCGGATGTGGCACTGGCGCTGCACCAGGTGCTGTGGCCGCGCATCGCCGAGGATGCGCGGCTGCGCTACGTCTATGCCGAGATCGAGATGCCGGTGTCGCGCGTGCTGTTCGAGATGGAGCGCCACGGCGTGCTGATCGACCGCGAGCGGCTGGCGCGGCAATCGGCCGAGCTGGCGCAGCGCATGGCCGAGCTGGAGGCGAAGGCGCATGCGCTGGCCGGCGAGCGTTTCAACCTCGGTTCGCCGAAACAGATCGGCGAGATCCTGTTCGAGAAGCTGAAACTGCCGGTGAGCAAGCGCACCGCCAGCGGGGCGCCGTCCACCGACGAGGAGGTGCTGGAGAAGCTCGCGCTCGACTATCCGCTGCCGAAGGCCATCCTGGAGTACCGCACGCTCGCCAAGCTGAAGTCCACCTATTGCGACAAGCTGCCGGCCTCGATCGATCCGCGCACCGGCCGCGTGCACACCAGCTACGGGCAGGCGGTGGCGATCACCGGCCGCCTGGCCTCCAGCGAACCGAACCTGCAGAACATCCCGATCCGCACGCCTGAGGGGCGCCGCATCCGCGAGGCGTTCATCGCCCCGCCCGGGCACCGCATCGTCTCGGTGGATTACTCGCAGATCGAGCTGCGCATCATGGCGCACCTGTCCGGCGACGAGGGGCTGCTGGCGGCCTTTGCCGCCGGCGAGGACATCCACCGCGCCACCGCGGCCGAAGTCTTCGGCGTGCCGGCCGC
>JANWXE010000137.1 GCA_025055385.1 Burkholderiaceae bacterium
GCGATCGCCACGTCATCCAGGTGCATCGGGTTCGAATACTCCAACCGCAGGCCGCCGCCGCAGCGCATGCCGCTGCCGATGCCGGAGTGGCCGCTGTGAAAGATGGCCGGCAGCTTGTGCTCGGCGATGACCTCGTAGATCGGCCAGGCCATCTTGTCGTAAGGATAGAAGCCCTGCACGGTCGGATGGAACTTGAAGCCGCGCACGCCGTGCTCGGCGATCAGCCGCCGCGCCTCGCGCGCGCCCATTTTTCCCTTGTGCGGGTCGATACTGGCGAATGCGATCATGATGTCGCGGTTCTGCTGCGCGGCCTCGGCCACCTCCTCGTTAGGTATGCGGCGGCGGCCGATCTGCGCCTCCGCATCAACCGTGAACATCACCAAGCCGATCTTCCGTTCGCGGTAATAGGCGATCGTCTCCGCGATCGTCGGCCGGCGGTTGGACTTGAAGTAGCGGTCGGCGGCGCGGTCGTACTCTTCGCCGTAGGCGTCAAACGGGTTCCAGCAGGACACCTCGGCATGTGTGTGGACGTCGATCGCCACCAGGTCGGCGGTTTGCATCGGCTCCTCCGCAGGGACGCTGTTCGTTACCCTGCATAATCGCACGAAAGCGGCCGCCCGGATGGCCGCCGAGCGCCCGCTGTTGCTACGACCCATCGGCCGCGTACACTTTAGTTCACAGACATAACGGTTTGCGATGACTGCGTCCGCTTCCGACCCTGCTGCCCTGCTGCAGCGCGAGCTACTGGGGCCCGTCTGGCACCTGCGCCTGAACCGCCCAGCCAAGCGCAATGCGCTAAACGATGCGCTGATTGCGGCACTGCATGACGCCTTTGCCCAGCCGCCGACGCAGGCGCGCGTGGCGGTGATCTCCGCCGCCGGCGAGCATTTCTGCGCCGGGCTGGACCTCTCGGAGCTCGCCGAACGCAGCGTCTTCGAAGGTGTGGAGCACGCCCGCATGTGGCATGCCGCGTTCGATCGCATCCAGTTTGGCCGCCTGCCGGTGGTCGTCGCGCTGCACGGCGCCGTGGTCGGCGGCGGGCTCGAGCTGGCCGCCGCCGCGCACATCCGGGTGGCCGATGCGACCGCCTTTTATGCGCTGCCGGAGGGCAAGCGCGGCCTATTTGTTGGCGGTGGCGGCTCGGCGCGGCTGCCCCGCTTGATCGGCTACGCCCGCATGACCGACATGATGCTGACCGGCCGCGTGCTCGATGCGCAGGAAGGACAAGCATGCGGGGTCTCGCAGTACCTGGTGGAGGCAGGGCAAGCGATTTCCAAGGCGCTGGAGCTCGCGCAGCGCATTGCGGAGAATGCGCCACTGACCAATTACGCGGTGATCCAGGCACTGCCGCGCATTGCTCAGTTGTCGCAACCCGACGGCCTGTTTATGGAGGCGCTGATGGCGGCCATCAGTCAGGGCGACGAGGCAGCCAAGCAGCGTATGCGCGACTTTCTGGAAGGCCGCGGCGAGAAAGTCCGCAAGGCCAGTTAAGTGGGGAGGACCGAGGATGACGGCGCGTTACCGTGCCATCGAGGTCGGCGGCTGTCTAGCGGCCAGCGTCGAGGCGCGAGCCGATGGCACCGTGATTTTGCGTTCGACCACGCCGCTGGGCGAGTACCCGCGGCGGCTGACCGACTGCCTGGAGCATTGGGCGCAAGCGGCGCCGCAACGGACGTTCGTCGCCAAGCGCAGCGGCGGCGGCGCCTGGCGCGAGATCTCTTACCGGGAGATGCGCGAGCAGGCGCGCGCAGTAGCCGCGGCGCTGGTGGCGCGCGGGCTGTCGGCGCAGCGGCCAATCGTGATTCTGTCGGAAAACGATCTCGAGCACCTGACCCTTGCGCTCGGCGCGCTGTATGCGGGCGTGCCGTATGCGCCGATTTCGCCGGCGTATTCGCTTCTGTCGCGCGATTTCGGACGGTTGCGTCACATCCTAGGCAAGCTGACCCCCGGCCTGGTCTTCGCCGCCAGTCCCGCCTACGGGGCGGCAATCGCCGCCACCGTACCGGAAGACGTCGAAGTCGTGCTCGCCTCTGGAACGCTGCCGTCGCGCCCGGTGACGCCGTTTTCGGCGCTGCTGGCCGGCGGCGATACGGCGGCGCTGGAGGCGGCACATGCCCGCGTCGGACCCGAGACGATCGCCAAGTTCCTGTTTACTTCCGGTTCGACCAAGCTGCCGAAGGGCGTAATCAATACACATCGCATGCTGTGCAGCAACCAGCAGATGCTGCGCCAGTGCTTGCCGTTTCTCGCCAGTGAACCGCCGGTGCTGGTCGACTGGCTGCCGTGGAACCACACGTTCGGTGGCAACCACAACGTCGGCATCGTGCTCTACAACGGCGGCACCTTGTATATCGATGAAGGCAAACCCACGCCGCAGGGCATCGGCGAGACGCTGCGTAACCTGCGCGAGATCGCGCCGACGATCTATTTCAACGTGCCGAAGGGTTTCGAGGAGATCGCCGCCGCAATGGAGCGCGATGAAGTGCTGCGCCGCTCTCTGTTCTCGCGCGTGAAAGCGTTTTTCTTCGCGGGCGCCGGGCTGTCGCAAGCGGTGTGGGACCAGCTCGACCGGCTGGCCGAACGCACCATCGGGGAGCGTATCCGCATGTTGACCGGTCTGGGCATGACCGAAACGGCGCCGTCTGCGATGTTCGCGCTGCGGCCCGACATCGCCGCCGGCCATGTCGGCCTGCCCTGCCCGGGTGTCGAAGCCAAGCTCGTTCCCAGCGGCGAGAAGACCGAAGTGCGCTTCCGCGGCCCCAACGTCATGCCCGGCTACTGGCGTGAACCGCAACTGACCGCCGAGGCGTTTGACGAGGAAGGCTTCTACAAGACCGGAGACGCAGTGCGTTGGGTCGATGCCGCCGACCCGCAACGCGGCTTGCTGTTTGATGGCCGCGTGGCCGAAGATTTCAAACTGTCCACCGGTACCTTCGTCAGTGTCGGCCCGCTGCGCGCCCGCATCGTGACCGCCGGCGCACCATACCTGCAGGATGCCGTCATCGCCGCTCCGGACCGCGATGAAATCGGCGTGCTGCTGTTTCCGCGCCTCGAAGAATGCCGCCAGCTCGCCGGGCTAAGCCCGCAGGCTACGCCACGCGAAGTCCTTTCCGCACCGCCGGTGCGCGCGTTCTTTCAGGCGCTGGTGGACCGGCTCTGGCGCGAGGGCACGGGCAGCTCCAACCGCGTGGCGCGCGCGCTGCTGCTGGAGCAGCCGCCCTCGATCGACAAAGGCGAGATCACCGACAAGGGCTCGATCAACCAGCGGGCGGTACTCACGCACCGGGCGGCGCTGGTCGATGCGCTGTATCGCGGCGATGCCGATGCCGATCTGCTGCTGTTGCCGCAGCGCGGAGGGTAGTCGCTTACACGTGCACGTGCCGCAGGCGCGCCACTTTGGCCAGAAGCTCAAAGAGCATCGCGCGCTCGCCAGCGCTCAGGTGCTTCAGCAGCGCTTCCTCCATGCCTTCGGCAGCGGCCGCGGCCTTCTTGGCCAGCGCCTCGCCGCGCCGCGTTAACCCGATGATGTGGGCTCGCGCGTCGCGGCTGCTGCGGCGGCGCTCGATCAGCCCCTTGCCTTCGAGCCGAGTCAGCAGATTCGTAAGATTCGACGGCGCCGCACCGAGCGTGCGGCCGAGCTGCCGCTGCGTCACCTCCTGGTTAGTCAGCAGCAAAATCAGCACGGTGAACTCCACCTGCGTTAACCCAAGCGGGCCGATGCGCAGGCGAAAAATGCGGCTGGTCGGAATCGCCGCCTGCGCCAGGTTGTAGCCGAGCAGCCGCTGCATCGCACTGTCATCGAGCGCGGCCGTACGGCCGTCGCCGCCGGCCGCACGCCGCGGCCGCCGGCGTGCCGTCGTCTGGGGGGTCTGGCTCATAGCGGGCGATTATCGCCGCCGGCCGACCGCTTCACTGGATGAACGAACCCTCTGGCGACGCTCCTGGCTGGCTGCTTGACGGATTGCACGGGCGCGCGCTAGCGTTTATTTCACAAACATAATCATTGCCTGCGCGCTGCGCGGGCTTATGCCAAGGAGACTCCGATGCCACGCAACTTCTCGCTGCTTTGGCTCTGTGCGCTGCTCGCGCTGCCAGCCGCCGAGGCCGGCCATGGCGACGCCGGCAGCCGCGCCCATCGCGCCCGGCCGCAGCCGCCGGCCGTACCAGACTGCGCCACGCTTGCCAGCACATTGCGCTATCCAAATACTGTCTTCACCACCTCGGAAGAGGTGCCTAGCGGCGCGCTGAAGCTCGCCGGCCAGGACATCGGCGCGCACTGCCGGCTCACCGGCCGAATGTACGAGCGGGTAAGCCCAATTGACGGCAAGACGTACGCGATCGGTTTTGAGATGCGCCTGCCGCTTGCCTGGAACGGTCGCTTTTATTACCAAGCCAACGGCGGGCTAGACGGCAATATCGTTCCCGCCACCGGCAACACGAGCGGTGGCGGACCGCTGACCAGCGCGCTGCTGCAGGGGTTCGCGGTGATCAGCTCCGACGCCGGGCACAGCGCGGCGCAGAACCCGACCTTCGGGCTCGATCCGCAGGCCCGGCTCGATTACGGCTACCAGGCGGTCGGCAAGCTGACGCCGATGGCCAAATACGTGCTGCGCGCCGCCTACGGCAAGGGCCCGCGCTACTCGTACATTGGCGGCTGCTCCAATGGCGGCCGGCATGCGATGGTCGCCGCCTCGCGCTACGCGGATGAATACGATGGCTACCTGGTCGGGGCGCCCGGCTTTAATTTGCCGCAAGCCGCGGTGGCCAACATCTACGGAGCGCAACAGTACGCCACCGTCGCCACGCCGGGGGCCACCATTCCGAGCGGTCCGTTTGCGGGTTTGCCGGACCTGTCGTCGGCCTTCACCCCCGCGGAGCGCCAACTGGTGGCTGGCCGAATCCTGGCGCGCTGCGACGCGCTCGACGGGCTGGCCGATGGCATCGTGCACGACGTGCAGGCCTGTCAGCGCGCGTTCGACCTGCAGCGCGACGTACCGACCTGCGAGGGCCCACGCGACGGCACCTGCCTGTCGGCGGCGCAGAAGCAGGCGCTTGGCAACGTCTTCGCCGGCGCGCGCGACCGCCGCGGACGGCCCATTTATGCGAGCTTCCCGTACGACACCGGCATCGCCGGCAACAATTTCGCTTTCTGGGAATTCACTGCGCCGCTGGCGCTTGACTCGGGCGCGGTCGGTTTTGTTTTCGGCGTGCCGCCGGCCAATCCGTCGACCTTCAACCCGGCTGCGTTCGTGCTCAACAGCGACATCGACGCGCTGGCGGCCTCGATTTACGCAACGAATGACACGTACACGGAAGCGGCGATGTCGTTCATGACGATGCCCGATCCGCGTCTACGCAAGATGCGCCGCAACGGCGGCCGCATGATCGTCTACCACGGCGTTAGTGACGCCATTTTTTCGGCGCACGACACGATCGAGTGGTTCCGCCGCTTAAATGCGCCGCACGGTCACGCACACCGGCAGCCGAAGGACGAAGACCGTCACGGCGGCGCCGCGCAGGCCTTCGTCCGCCTTTATCTCGTGCCGGGTATGGCGCATTGCAGCGGCGGCGCAGCCACTGATCAGTTCGATCTGCTGACGCCGCTCGTGCAATGGGTCGAGAAAGGCCTCTCGCCTCAGTCAGTGATCGCCCAGGCGCGCGGTGCGGGCAATCCCGGCGGCGTCAACGCCGAGGTGCCTGCAAGCTGGGCGCCTAACCGCACGCGGCCGCTGTGCCCGTATCCGAAGGTGGCGCACTATGTCGGCGGAGACGTGGAGCGCGCGGAAAGCTTCGTCTGTCGCTGAGCCCCGCGGGCGCGCGTTCACGCCAGCGGGCGGGCGTCCTCGATTACCTTGCCGTCGTTTGGCAGGCTGCCCGGGGCAACTAGCTCAACCGCCCCGGACAGCTTGGTGACCGCCCGCAGCGTCTCGCCCAGACGCTGCGCAAGCGCCTCGCTCCTCTGGTCAGATTCGGCCTTCAGCGTCATCGCATCGACCTCGCCGGCACGCGTGACCACCAGCCGCAGCCGCCCCAGTTCCGGATGACGGCGGGCGATCTCGGCGATCTGCTCCGGGCGCACGAACATGCCCTTCACCTTGGTGGTCTGATCCGCGCGCCCCAGCCAGCCGCGGATGCGCACGTTGGTGCGCCCGCAGGGCGAGGCGCCGGGCAAGATCGCCGACAGATCGCCGAGTGCGAGACGGATCCATGGGCGATCGTGATCAAAAACAGTCACCACGACCTCACCCACCTCACCATCGGGCACAGGCTCGCCGGTGCCCGGCCGCACGATCTCCAGCAGCACGTCCTCATTAACGATCAGCCCCTCGCGTGCCGGCGACTCATAAGCGATGCAGCCGACATCCGCCGTGGCATAGATCTGGTACGCATCGATGCCGCGGCGCCGAAATTCCTCCTGCAGCGAAGCCGGGAAAGCAGCACCCGAGACAACAGCCTTGCGGATCGACGAAGTGTCCCGGCCGCGCGCGTCCGCGGCATCGAGCAGGATCTTCAGGAAATCCGGCGTCCCGCCATACGCGGTCGGCCGCAGGTGCTCGATCACGTCTAACTGCTGCTCGGTGTTGCCCGGCCCGGCCGGGATCACCAGGCAGCCGAGCGCGCGCGCACCGGAGTCGAGGATGAAGCCGCCGGGGGTCAGGTGATAAGAGAACGTATTCAGCACGATATCGCCGCGCCGAAAGCCGGCCGCGAACAGTCCGCGCGCGGTGCGCCAGGCGTCGTCCTGCAACCCTTCCGGCTCATAGATCGGCCCGGGCGAGGTGAACAGGCGCCCGAACGGCGCCAGGGACTCGACCATCCCGGCAAGGGGCGGCGCCGCCTTCTGCAGCGCGATCAACTCGCCCTTGCGCAGCAGCGGCAGGCGCGCCAGGGCAGCGCGCGAGTCGATCGCGCGCGCATCGACGGCCCCCAGATGCGCGCGCCAGCCCGGCATGCGCAGCGCCGCCTCGATCAGCGCCGGCAGGCGCTGCAGCAGCTCGGCCTCACGCGCCTGCGGATCGCGCGTCTCGCGCGCATCGAAATGGTCCATGCTCATGCCAGCCAGCGCTTGCGCCGGCGATAAAACTTGGCGTCACGGAAGCTTCTGCGACCCTCCTTGGACAAGCCGAGATAGAACTCTTTGACGTCCTCGTTGTCAGCGAGCTCTCGTGCCGGCCCATCTAGCACGACGCGGCCGTTCTCCAGGATGTAACCATAGTCGGCAAAACGCAGTGCCATATTGGTGTTTTGCTCGGCCAGCAAGAAGGTGACGCGCTCGCGCGCATTCAGGTCTCTTACGATTTCGAACACCTCCTCCACGATCTGCGGCGCCAGCCCCATCGACGGCTCGTCCAGCAGCACCAGCCGCGGGTTGGCCATCAGCGCGCGGCCGATCGCGCACATCTGCTGTTCGCCGCCGGAGGTGTAAGCGGCCTGCGTATGGCGGCGCGTCTTCAGGCGCGGAAAATACGTGTAGACCTTCTCTAGTGTTTCGGCGATCGCGGCCTTACCGTCAGTGCGCGTGTAAGCGCCCGTCAGCAGGTTCTCCTCAATCGTCAAGTGCGCGAAGCAGCGGCGACCCTCCATCACCTGGATTACGCCGCGCGCCACCAGGTCAGCCGGCGTGAGTTTCTCGATGCGCTCGCCGCGCAACTCGATCGACCCTTTAGTCACCTCGCCGCGTTCGCCCGCCAGCAGGTTGCTGACCGCGCGCAGCGTGGTGGTCTTGCCGGCACCGTTGCCACCCAGCAGCGCGACGATCTTGCCCTCCGGCACCTGCAGCGAGACGCCTTTCAGCACCAAGATGACATGGTTGTAAATGACCTCGATGCCGTTGACATTCAGCAAGATGGGAGCAGCAGGCGGTTGCATAGCGTTCGGCAGCCGCTGGCCGGCGCGCTGCGCCGGCCAGCGGCGTGCGCTTACTTTTGGCAGTCCTCGGGTGTACGCGGCGTAATCTTTTTCTCCTGCGCATAACGCGCCGCCGCTGCCCGAATCATCGGCTTGATGATTTGCTGGTCAGACTGATACCAGTCTGAGGTGAACACCCATTTGCTGCCGTCCCAGGTGTGGATGCGGGCCCAGACCTCACCGCGGTGATCGAAGCAGCTCGTGCTAATGGGCCGCAACACGCCACCGAAACCAAGCGCGTCTAGTTTCTTCTGATCGAGGGCGAGATTCTCAAGGCCCCAGCGGACCTGTTCGCCGGTCATCACCTTGCCCTTGCCCCAGCGCTCCTGGGCGCGCTTCACACCCTCCACCGACAGCATCGCCGCCATCAGCCCGCGCATGTACAGTACAGTGCCCACCTCCTCGCGCGGGCCAGTGCCTTGGCCCTTATCGTGCACCAGCGACAGTACCTCCTTGACAACTTTCGCATCCGGCGCCGCGCCATGCTGCAGCGTCAGGCCGTTGTACCCCTTAGCGCCCTCGCCCACGTCTTTCACGTCGGGTTCCGCCGCCGCCCACCAGACGCCGTACATCTTCTCGCGCGGGTAGCCGGTGGCGATGGCCTCTTTCAGCGCGGTGGAGTTCATGACACCCCAGCCCCACAGGAACACGTAATCAGGCCGCTGCTGACGGATCTGCAGCCAAGTCGATTTCTGCTCCACGCCGGGATGCGCCACCGGCAGCAGCAGCAGCTCATAGCCATGCATCTTCGAGCGCTCTTGCAGCAGCGGAATCGGCTCCTTGCCGTATGGGGAGTCGTGATACACGAGCGCGATCTTTTTGCCGCGCAGCTTGTCGAAGCCGCCCTCTTTCTTCGCCACGTGTTGCACCAGGATGTCAGCCGCATCCCAGTACGTGCCGGCCAGCGGGAAATTCCAGGCAAACACGCTGCCGTCGGTGGACTCGCTGCGCCCGTAGCCGGCCGTGATCAGCGGAATCTTGTCGATCGGCGCTTTCTCCGTGAGCGCAAACGTAATGCCAGTGGACAGCGGGTGCACGACCGTGGCGCCACCGTGCTTGCCTTTCAGGCGCTCGTAACACTCCACGCCGCGGTCGGTGGCATAGCCGGTTTCGCACTCCTCCCAGATGATCCGCACGCCGTTGATGCCGCCCTTAGCGTTGACGAGTTTCAGATAATCGACGTAGCCGTTCGCAAACGGCGTGCCGTTTGGTGCGTACGGACCGGTGCGGTAGACCAGCACCGGGAAAAACTGTTCGCCGCCGCTGCCTTCGGCCTTCGCCGGGGCCTTGGCCGGTGCCTTAGCCTGCGCGAAGACCGCGCCCGGAACGGCGGCCGCCGCCAGCGCGGCGGCGATTGCAAGCGATTGCCACTTCATGCTGCCTCCTGTGAAAAGTTCTCTGCCAGCACTCTGCGCGGTGCCTTAGAAAAAATCCGCCCGCGACGACGGTGCCGTCAATGCGGGAAAGGCCATAGACGGAGCTTCTCCTTCCCAATGGACCACAGACGCGCCAGCCCATGCGGCTCCACGATCAGAAAGAACACGATTAAGGCGCCAAAAATCATGAACTCCACATGAGAAACCAGCGCCGTATCGACTGCGAATCCGAACAGCGCGCCCAACACGGGTAAGAACTGATTCAGGAAAATCGGCAGCACCACAATAAAGGCGGCGCCAAAGAAGCTGCCCATGATTGAGCCCAGGCCGCCGATGATCACCATGAACAGCAGCTGGAACGACCGGTCAATTGAGAACGCCGCCGGTTCCCAGGAGCCTAGGTGGACAAAGCCCCACAGCGCACCGGCCACGCCGACGTAAAACGAGCTGACCGCGAAGGCGGACAGCTTGGCGGTGAGCGGACGAATGCCGATGACGGCCGCCGCCACGTCCATATCGCGGATGGCCATCCACTCGCGCCCGATGCGGCCCCGCACCAAATTCTTAGCCGCCAGCGCGAAGACCGTAACGAATGTTAGGCAGAACAGGTAGCGCTCGGCGTCGCTGTCGATCTGCCAGCCGAAGGCCTGCAGCGCACCGGCCGACACCGAGCCCGACGGCGAGTAATTGGTGAACCACTTCACGCGCAGGAACAGCCAATCGAAGAAAAATTGCGCCGCCAGCGTGGCCACCGCCAGGTAAAGGCCCTTGATGCGCAGCGACGGGATGCCAAATAGCACGCCCGCGACCGTGGCAAACAGGCCCCCGGCGAGGATTGCGAGCACCAGCGGCATGCCGTCGATGCGCACCATCAGGTTGTAGGCGGCATACGCGCCGACTGCCATGAAGGCGCCGGTGCCGAGCGAGATCTGGCCGCAGTAGCCGGTCAGGATGTTCAGGCCAATGGCCGCCAGCGATAGGATCAGAAAAGGAATCAGAATCGCGCGCAGCAAATAGGCGTCGGCAAACAGCGGCACGCCGACGAAGGCCACTAGCAGCAGCAGTCCGATCGCGATCCGGTCCTGCCGGATCGGGAAGATCTGCTGGTCGCTGCGGTAGCTGGTCTTGAATTGGCCGTTTTCACGGTAAATCATGGCCGCCTCTTAGACGCGGTCGATGATCTTCTCGCCGAAGAGGCCCTGCGGCCGAATCAGCAAGAACACCAGCGCCACCACGTACGCGAACCAGATCTCGATGCCGCCGCCGAGGGCCGGGCCGATGTAGACCTCTGATAGTTTCTCGCCCATGCCGATGATCAAGCCGCCGACGATCGCCCCCGGCACCGAGGTCAGCCCTCCGAGAATCACCACCGGCAGCGCCTTCAGCGCCACCAGCGACAGCGAGAACTGCACACCCAGCTTGCTGCCCCAGATGATGCCGGCCACCAGCGCGACAAAACCGGCCACCGACCACACGATGACCCAGATTCGGTTTAGCGGAATACCAATCGACTGCGCCGCCTGGTGATCGTCAGCGACCGCACGCAGCGCGCGCCCGGTGGCGGTCTTCTGGAAGAACAGAGCCAGCGTGGCCACCAGGGCCGCCGCCACCAGCGCGGCGATTAAGTCTTCGCGGCCGATCAGAATGCCGCCTTCGAAAACGTCCTGCAGCACGAGCATCGGCTCCTTCGGCATGCCGACGTCGATTTTGTAGATGTCGGAGCCGAACACCGTCTGGCCGAACCCGTCCAGAAAATAGGTCACGCCCAGGGTGGCCATCAACAGCGCCACCGGCTCCTGGTTGACCAGCTTCGACAGCACCAGGCGTTCGATTAACCAGGCCACCGCGATCATGATCGCCAGCGCGATCAGGAAGGCGGCCGTATTGGCGACGAGCTTGCTGTTGATCCCGGTCCACGCTGGGATCCATTCCGCGAAGCGCGCCATCGCCAGTGCTGCGAAAAGCACCATGGCGCCCTGCGCGAAGTTGAACACGCCCGAGGCTTTGAAAATGAGCACGAAGCCGAGCGCGACCAGCGAATACAGCATGCCGGTCATCAACCCGTTAAACAACGTTTCGAGAAAGAACCCCATGGCGGCTCAGTGGGCAGTGCCGAGATAAGCGTCGATCACGTCCTGGTTGTTGCGCACCTCCTCGGGTGTGCCGTCACCGATCTTGCGGCCGTAGTCGAGCACCACCACACGATCGGAGATGTCCATCACCACGCCCATGTCGTGCTCGATCAGCACGATCGTGGTGCCGAACTCGTCATTGACGTCAAGGATGAAGCGGCACATGTCCTGCTTCTCCTCCAGATTCATGCCCGCCATCGGCTCATCCAGCAGCAGCAGCTTCGGCTCCATCGCCAGCGCGCGCCCAAGGTCCACGCGCTTCTGCAGGCCGTAGGGCAGGCGCCCCACCGGCGTCTTGCGCCAGGCCTGGATCTCCAGGAAATCGATGATCTTCTCCACATAGGCGCGATGGGCAAGCTCCTCGTTCTCCGCCGGCCCGATGCGCAGTGCCTGCCATAGCAAGTTGGTACGCATACGCAGATTGCGCCCGGTCATGATGTTGTCCAGCACCGTCATGCCTTTGAACAGTGCTAGGTTCTGGAACGTGCGCGCAATGCCCATCGCTGCCGCCTGATGCGGATTCATGCGCGTGAAGCTTTGCCCACGGAAGACAATGCGGCCGGCCTGCGGTGTGTACACGCCGTTGATGCAGTTCAGCAACGAGCTCTTGCCAGCCCCGTTCGGACCAATGATCGCGCGCACCTCATGTTCGCGGACGTCGAACGACACATCGATGAGCGCTTTGACTCCGCCGAACGAAAGAGAAATGTTCTCCACAGACAGGATCGGTTCCCCAATCGGTCGCCGGCTCATTGCTTCTGCTCCTCACGCACCGGCTGATCCTTGAGGTTCCAGGCCGCATCGGCAGCTGGCTTAATCGGCGCCTGCGGCTTGCCGGCGCGCAACAGCCACTGCCAGGCGAGGTACCAGAAGGCGAGCACCAAAGCGAGCCCGACAAGCGCGAACAGCAGCCCGCCATCGGCCAACCCGTAAGCCGCCAGTGCAATACCCGCCACCAAACTGAAGACCGCCAGCCACGCCTTTGGTGTCATGGCCACCTCCTAGGCCGCCCGCGCCAGCGGACGGAACACCTTGGCCTCGCGGATCGCGAGTGTGGCCGCGATCTTGCCGACGCGGCCGTCTTCGAATTTCACAAGCGTCTCCACGTACTGCTCGCGCTTGCCGGCATACAGCGCTTCCACCAGGACCGCGTATTTGTCGCCGATGAAGCGGCGCCGCACCTTGCGCGTGCGCGTCAGCTCGTCGTCGTCCGGATCGAGCTCCTTGTGCAGGATCAGAAAGCGGTGGATCTGCGAGTTGGCGAGCTTTTCGTCGGCGGCCAGGTCGGCGTTGACCTTCTCGACGCAGTCGGCAATCAGGTCATAGACCTCCGGTTTGCCGGCCAGATCAATATAACCGGTGTAAGGCAGCCCGCGCTTCTCGGCCCAATTGCCAACCGCCTCATAATCGATGTTGATGAAGGCGCACACCTCGTGGCGCCCATGCCCGAAGGCCACCGCCTCCTTGATGTACGGGAAGAACTTCAGCTTGTTCTCGATGTACTTCGGCGCAAACAGCGTGCCGTCGGCAAGCTTCCCCACATCGTTCGCGCGGTCGATGATATGTAGGTGCCCATCGGCATCGATGTAGCCAGCGTCGCCCGTGTGGTACCAGCCGTCGGCATCGAGCACCTCCGCCGTGGCTTGCGGGTTCTTGTAGTACTCCTTTAAGAGGCCCGGGCTCTTGACCAAGATCTCGCCGTTTTCTCGGATCTTCAGCTGCACGCCAGCCACCGGCGGACCCACTGTGTCGGCCTTTACCTGCCCATTGGGCTGCACGCACACGAACACTGAGGTCTCGGTGGAGCCGTAGAGCTGCTTCAGGTTAATGCCAATGGAGCGGTAAAACGAAAATAGGTCAGGACCGATCGCCTCACCGGCGGTGTAAGCGACCTTGACTCGGCTCATGCCCAGCATGTTGCGCAGCGGCCCGTAGATCAGCAGATCGCCAAGCCAATACAGCAGCCGCTGCGCCAGCGGCACGGGCTTACCGTCCAGGATGCGGCCGCCAACGCGGCGCGCCACATCCATGAAATAGTGAAACAAGCGGCGCTTGATGAAGCCGGCATCGTCCATGCGGATCATCACTTGCGTCAGCAGCCCTTCGAAGACGCGCGGCGGCGCAAAGTAATACGTGGGGCCGATTTCGCGCATGTCATTCGTAACCGTGGACGGCGACTCCGGGCAGTTCACCGTGTAGCCGGTCACCAGCGCTTGCGCATAGGAAAAGATGTTCTGCCCGATCCAGGCAAGCGGCAGGTAGGCGAGCACGTCTTCGTCAGCCGTCAGCCCTTCCAGCTCGGCAGCCACGCGTGAGCGATCAATTAGCGCGCGGTACGTCTGCACCACGCCTTTGGGCTTGCCGGTCGTGCCGGAGGTGTAAAAAAGCGCGGCGGTATCTTCGGCGCGTCCTCGCGCGATCTCGTCTTTCACGAGCGACGGTTGCTGCCCCAGTACATCGTCACCCCGCCGCAGCACCTCCTCGTAGGGCAGCAGGCCCGCCTGGTCGTAGTGGCGCAGGCCGCGCGGGTCGTCATATACGATCGTACGCAGCCGCGGCCAGCTGCTGCGTACCTCCAGCATTTTGTCAACCTGCTCTTGATTTTCGACGACCGCAAATTCGATCTCCGCGTTCTCAAACACGTAGACCATCTCGGCGGCTATGGCGTCCTGGTACAGCGGCACCGGGACACCGCCCAACGACTGGGCGGCCATCATCGCAAAATACAAGCGCGGCCGGTTCTCGCCCACCACCGCCAGGTGGTCGCCGCGCTTGAAACCAAGCGCATGCAGGCCGGCGGCAAGCCGCTCGACCTCTTGCGCCACTTGCGACCAGGTCCAGGTCTGCCAGATGCCGAGGTCTTTCTCCCGCAGCGCCGGGTGGTCCGGGCGCAAGCGGGCGTGCGCCAGCAGCAGGCGCGGAAAGGTATCGGCCTCTCCCAGGGCGACGTCCTGCACCATGTCTCCTCGCGGTCGGCACCGCTTCGTGATCCGGCGGTGCGCGGTGGCGGAAAATCTACACTTTCGCCACCGCCCCGGCCCACCGGGTGCGCGGCGGCCGGAGCGGAGCGCGGGCACGCTAGCGAGCGCCAGCCACTCCGCGCTGTCGCCCCGGCGACATTGCTGCGCCTGCAAATGAAACGCGACCCGATCCGGACCCATTCGCTGCAGCAGGAACTCGCCGCCACCCGCTGGGGCTCGCAGCTGACCCCGGAGCAACTGGCCCGCGTGGCGGCGGAGGCAACCGAATGTACGGTCCCGGCCGGCGCCTACGTCTGCCGCAAGGGGGAGGCAGCGGACGCCTGGCTCGGCGTGCTGGAGGGTTTCGTCAAAATGATGGTCTCCACCGCCGACGGGAAGACCTCGACCTTTACGGGTATCCCCGCAGGCGGCTGGTTCGGCGAGGGCAGCCTGCTGAAGACGGAGCCCCGGCGCTACGACATCGTCGCGCTGCGGGCCTCACGCATCGTGCGGGTGCCACGGCGCACCTTCGAATGGCTGCTCAATACCAGCATCCCGTTCAACCGCTTTCTGCTGGTACAACTGAACGAGCGGCTCGGCCAGTTCATCGGCATGCTGGAGACGCAGCGCCTGATGGGGCCCGATGAGCGCGTCGCCCGTTGTGTGGCGCAGCTTTTCAACCCGATCCTGCACCCCGGCATCGAGCGCAAGCTGGAGGTTTCGCAGGAGGAAATCGGTTATCTGGCGGGCATCTCGCGCCAGCGTGTCAACCAGTCGCTGCAGCGGCTGCAGCGCGCGGGATTGCTGCGCGTGGAATACGGTGCGATCGTGATCGAGGACTTGGAAGGGCTGCGCTCGTACGGCTCGCCACGCTGATGGCCGCCGCCGCGCTATCGTGCCCTCCGTGATGAACCGCACGGTCCCGCTGCCCGACGGCCGGCGCGCCCCGGCGCTGGGGTTGGGCACGTGGCGGCTCGGCGAGAGCAGCCGTACCCGGCGCGACGAGGTGGCCGCCGTACGCGCGGCGCTCGCCCTCGGCTACCGGCTGATCGACACCGCCGAGATGTACGGCGAGGGCGGCGCCGAGGAAATCGTTGGCCAGGCCGTGCGCGATGCCATCGCCGCCGGCGAGGTACGGCGACAGGACCTGTTCCTGGTCAGCAAGGTCTACCCCCACCACGCCTCGCGGCGCGGCGTGCAGCAGGCCTGCGCGCGCAGCCTGCGGCGCCTCGGGGTGGAGTACCTGGATCTTTATCTGCTGCACTGGCCCGGTTCCCATCCGCTGGCCGAAACGGTGGCCGGCTTCGAAGCGCTGCGCGAGCGTGGACTGACCCGCGCCTGGGGTGTGAGCAATTTCGACGTCGCGGACCTCCAGGCGCTGCTGGCGGTGCCCGGCGGCGACCGCTGCGCGGCCAATCAGGTGTACTACTCGGTGACGCGGCGGGGCATCGAATTCGACCTGCTGCCCTGGCAGCGTGCGCGCGGCATGCCGGTCATGGCCTACTGCCCGATCGACCAGGGGGCGGCTGCGGCCGATCCGACGCTGGCGGCGATCGGCCGCCGCGTCGGCGCCAGCGCCGCGCAGGTGGCGCTCGCCTTCGTGTTGCGCCAACCCGATGTCATCGCCATCCCGAAGGCGGTGCGCGAGGCGCATCTGCGCGAGAACCTGGCGGCGATTGGCGTCGCGCTCGACGCCGATGCCTGGGCGGCGCTCGACCGCCGCTTCCCCCCGCCGTCGCGGAAGCAGGCACTGGCCATCGTATGAACTGGCTGGACCGCGATTTCTGGGAGCTGGCCAGCTACATCGTTACCGCGCTCGGCCTCCCGCTCGCGCTGTTCACCTTCATCTACGAGCAGCGCAAGGAGCGCGCCAACGAGGAAGAAGAGGTCTACCAGATGCTGTCGAACGCCTACACGGATTTCCTGAAGGTGGTGATCGACAATCCGGACCTGCATCTGACCACGCGCCAGGCCACCGCCGACCTGACGCCTGAGCAGCGCGAGCGGATGCTGATCATCTTCGACATGCTGATGTCGCTGTTCGAGCGCGCCTATCTCACCGCCTGGAAGCCGCGCATGAACGAAAGCCAGCGGCGGCGCTGGGCGGTGTGGGAGGACTTCATGCGCGAGTGGCTGCGGCGCGACGATTTTTATGCCAACTTCGAGCGCCTGCTGATCGGCGAGGATCCGGATTTCGTCGCCTACATCCGGCGCCTGGCCGAGGAAGAACGCGGCCCGCGGGCCGTCGATGCCTAAGCGGCGACCGCGCCGCGGCCGCCACCGCGTGTCGGGCCGGCGCGCGCCTCGATTTCGGCCTTCAGGGCGCGGCCGATGCCGAGCGCGAATCCGGCTTCGGCGACGACGAACAGCGGGCCGATCAGCAGCCCCAGCAGATCGTCGAGGAAGGCCGGTTTGCGACCCTCGAAGTAGTGGCCGACGAACTGGATG
>JANWXE010000124.1 GCA_025055385.1 Burkholderiaceae bacterium
GCGCATCGGGCAGGCGCGCCAGCACCAGGTGCACGATGTTCTCGGTCAGATCGTGCTCGCCGGAGGAAATGAAGATCTTGGTGCCGGTCAACTTGTAGCTGCCGTCGGCCTGCGGTTCGGCTTTCGTGCGCAACAGACCCAAATCGGTACCGCAATGCGGCTCAGTCAGGCACATCGTGCCGGACCACTGACCGGAAACCAGTTTGGGCAGATATAGTGCTTTTTGCTCCGGCGTACCATAGCGCAGCAGGCATTCGTACGCGCCATTGGTTAGCCCCGGATACATCGCGAAGGCCTGGTTAGTCGAGTACTGCATCTCATAAAAGGCCACCTGCAAAAGGTGCGGCAATCCTTGACCGCCGAACTCGGGCTCGGCAGACAGCCCTTGCCAGCCGCCGTCGACAAACTGGCGATAAGCTTCCTTGAATCCCTTTGGCGTGGTCACGCTGCGGTTGGCGGCGTCATAGTGGCAGCCTTCTTCATCGCCACTGCGATTCAACGGCAGCAGGACCTGGGCACAAAACTTGCCGGCCTCCTCCAACACCTGGTTGAGCGTCTCCGCATCAATGTCGGCGTAGCGCGGCATCTGCTTGAGTTCCTCGACGGCGCCGAGGACCTCGTGTATGACAAAATGCTGATCGCGCAACGGCGGCGTGTAAGTGGGCATAACCGTTTCTCCTGCTTTACGTTAAACGGCCGCGTGCGCGAGCGGCCTTCGATGGGGGACGGGAATCGGCGCGGGCCGCATCAATCAGGCGCTTGAGCCCGGCGCGCGTGCGCTTGACGCTGTCAGCACTCTTCAGCAGCCGCGCATCCTGATGCAGCACCAGCATGAGGCCATAAATCTCAAATACCAACTGATGTCCATCGACGTCGGCGCGCAGATGACCCTCAGCTTTGGCCGCCTCAATGGCGCGCAGCAGCTCGCTTTTCCAGCCCATGACGATCTGCACCAGCGCATCGCGCAGTGGCCCGGGGCGGTCGTCGTATTCGCTGGCGCCGGCGATCATCAAGCAGCCTTGTTCGATCTCACGTGCGAGCAGACGCAGCCAGTTGGCTAGGATGGCCTGCAGGCGTGGCAAGCCGCGTCGGCGCCGCAGCGCTGGGCGCAGCACCTCGTCGATGAAACGTGCAGCGTACTCTTTCAGGACCGCCAGCTGCAGCTCTTCGCGCGAGCCGAAGTGCGCGAACACGCCGCTTTTGCTCATGCCGAGCTGCTCGGCCAACATGCCGATGGTCAGGGCTTCTAGCCCGGCGCGGCGCGCGATCGCTAGTGCCGTGTCGACAATGGCCGCACGCGTGCTCGCCCCTTTGCGGGCGGGTGTGCGGCGCGGGCTGACAGCAGTGGCGAAGGACACAGCGTGCAACGGCAAAAAACGAACGTTCGTACTATTCCTGTAAACGGCGGCGCCGTCAAGCCCGCCGGCGCCAAGCGCCTGGCAACATGCATGGCGTGCCGTTAACGAACGAGGCGCGCTGCGCTGGGCCGACTGGCCCAATCGCCTAGTCGTGCTTCGCCGGCGCGGGGTGCGGCGGTATGAAGTAGGTGGCCACGTGCTCGACGAACAGCCGCACCTTAACCGACAGATGGCGCCGACTCGGGTAGACAGCCCAGATGTCGGCGGGGACACCCTGGTAGTCAGGCAGCACGCGCACCAGCGCGCCGGCGCGCAGCGCGCCGTCGACCAGAAAATCGGGCTGCAGCACGATGCCTAGCCCGCCGATGGCAGCGGCCACCGCGAGCTCACCGCTGTTTGCATGCAGCGGGCCGGCGACGCGTACCTCGTGCGCACACCCTTGTGCGTCCAGCAGGCGCCACAGCCGGGGGTTGGGCGAGTACGCATATGTCAGCGCCGCGTGAGCGGCGAGGTCTTGCGGTGCGCGCGGCACTCCGCGCGCCTGCAAGTAGGCGGGGGCGGCGCACAGCAGTAGGCGGGCAATGCCGAGACGCCGCGCCACCAGTTGATCGCTGCCGATGTGGCCGATGCGAATCGCGAGGTCAAAGCCCTCCTCGACCAGATCGACGATGCGGTCGGACACCGAGACCTCAAAGCGCATCTCCGGATAGCGGGCGACGAAAGTGGCGATCGCCGGCCCGATGCGCTGCACCGCCATCGCATGCGAGCAAGTCAGGCGCAGCGTTCCGCGCGGCGCGGCGGCTGCGGAAGCAGCCAGCGCCTCCGCCTCTTGTAGGTCGCTCAGCAGCTGCGCGGCGCGCTCGTAAAACGCTTGTCCGGCTTCGGTTAGCGACAGCTTGCGGGTCGTGCGCTGAAGCAGTCGTGCGCCGAGGTGCCGCTCCAGCGCTGCGATCAGGCGCGACAGCGTTGAGGTGGAAGTGCCAAGTCTCTGGGCTGCGCGCGCAAAGCTGCCGGATTCGACCACGGCGACGAATGCCTGCAGCGCGTTGAAGCGGTCCATACGGTGATTATCCCAATTACCGCAAGAAATCTTTGCAACAGCGCTCCTTTGCGCCGCGCGCCAGCATCAATAAAGTCTCGCGATATGAATGACCCGATGAGTTTGGCGTCGGTGGCAGTTGGCTCTTCCGGCCGTTACACGCGCACCGCGATCGTCCTGCACTGGACGGTGGCGGCGCTCATTGTCGTTGCGTTTCCGCTTGGCCTATACATGCAGACGTTGGAGTTCTCGCCGGCCAAGCTGCGCCTGTACAGCTATCACAAATGGATCGGCGTGACGGTGTTTGCGCTGGCGCTGCTGCGGCTGGCGTGGCGGCTGACGCATCCGGCGCCGCCGTTGCCGCAGCACGCATCGGCCTGGCAGCGCCGCGCGGCGGCGGTCACGCATGGCGCGCTGTACGCGCTGATGCTGGCGATTCCGTTGTCGGGGTGGCTGATGAGTTCGGCCAAAGGCGTGCCGACAGTTTGGTTTGGCGTGCTGCCGCTGCCGGACCTCGTCGGTCGCGACGAGGTGCTTGCGGCGACGCTCAAACGCTTGCACATGACGCTTAACTACACGCTAGCTGTGCTGGTGGCGGCGCACGTGGCGGCCGCGCTGAAACACCACCTGGTCGATCGCGACGACGTATTGCGCCGCATGCTGCGGGTAGCGCCAGGAGATCAACGATGAAAGGCTTGCTGTTGACGGCCGTCTTCATGCTGCTGGCCGGTGTTGGCGCGGCTGGCGCAGTCGAGTACGACCGCCTGATTGTTGAGTCAAGCCGCATCGCCTTCGGCTACCGGCAGATGGGTGTGCCGATGGAGGGGCGATTTACGCGCTTTCAGGCCCAGTTCGTTTTCGATCCGCAGCGGCCGCAGCAAGCGCGCGCGGTGATCGAGGTGGACCTGGCCAGCATCGACACCGGCATTGCGGAGGCGAACGACACGGCGCAGACGCGCGCCTTTTTCGATACGCGCAATCACCCGCGCGCGCGCTTCGTGGCGCAGTCGATCCGCGCGCTCGGCGGCGACCGCTTCGAAGTCACCGGCGAGCTGACGATCAAGGGGCGCAGCCATGTCGTCAGCGCGCCATTTGCGGTGAAGCGCGAGGGCGACCGCCTGCTGGTCAGCGGGGCGCTGCCGATCCGCCGCCTGCAGTTCGGCGTCGGCGAGGGCGCCTGGGCCGATCTGTCCGCCTTAGCCGACGAAGTGGAGATCCGCTTTCAATTGGTCGCGGCACCCGCCGCGGCCGCCGTCAACCGCAAGGGGAATACGAAATGAGGAAGCATCTGTTGTTGACATGCGCCATGCTGTTGCCGCTGGTAGCGGCGGCGGCGCCAGAGGTCTACACGATCGATAACACACATACCTATCCGCGCTTTGAATACAACCACCTCGGGTATTCCATCCAGTCGCACCGCTTCACGAAGACAAGCGGCCGCATCGTGCTCGACCGTGCGGCCCGGAGCGGCTCGGTAGAGGTCACGATCGACGCCAAGTCGGTCGATACCGGCTACGCGCTCTTTAACGAGCACATCCAAGCCGAAGATTTCTTCGACACGGCTAAGCATCCGACCATTACTTACCGCGCAGACCGGCTGCGCTTCGAGGGCGAGCGGCTGGTGGAGGTCGACGGCCAGCTGACGATCAAGGGCATCACGCGGCCGGTGAAGCTGACGGTGACGAGCTTTCACTGCATGCCGCACCCGATCCTGAAGAAAGATGCCTGCGGCGCCAATGCAGTGGCGCGCGTCAAGCGCTCGGATTTCAACATGGGCAAATATGCGCCGGCGGTGAGCGACGAGGTGACGATCCATATTCCGGTGGAGGCAATCAAGCAGTAGCCTGCTGAGCTGCGCCCCGCCGCGGGCGTCCCATCTGAATATCCTGCAAGGAGATAGGTCATGAAACTTTATTACTCCCCCGGTGCCTGTTCGCTGTCGCCGCACATCGTGCTGCGTGAGCTGGGCGTGCCGTTCGAGCTGGTGAAGGTCAACCTCAAAACCAAGCGCACCGCGGACGACCGCGATTTCACGACGATCAACCCCAAGGGTTACGTCCCGGCGCTCGAGCTGGACGATGGCCAGGTGCTGACCGAAGGGCCGGCCATCGTGCAGTACCTGGCCGACCGTAACCCGCAG
>JANWXE010000141.1 GCA_025055385.1 Burkholderiaceae bacterium
GCTGCTCGAAGGGGTAGCGGCCAAAGACGATGAGACGGAACTTCTCGATCACCACGCCCCAGCAGGCGCCGCTGCCGCGCGCCGCCTGGCAGGCGTTCGCATCGGTGGCGAGCACGGCCTTCGCGACGGCCCAGCCGAAAAAGGCGGGCAGGTAGTAGGCCGCAAGCGCCACCAAGATCAGCGTGGCGAGCGCACTCTTCACATCCCCGAACAGGTTGGCGCGGATCCAAGGCAGCAATCCCTCGGTCTTCACCGGCGCCGGCCGCGGCGGAATCGGCTCGAACACCGCGCCCATGCTCAGCCTCCGCCCCGTGACCGAGCGGCGCCGACGCCGCACCCGCCGTGGCCGCCGCCTGCACGCGCCGTGCCCATCGTCAGCGCTCCCGGATCGCCACGCGCCGGTTGTACCAGTTCATGAAGGCCGCGGTGGCCAGCGAGGTGCTCAGGTACACGGCCATGATGATTGCGATGCACTCCACGGCCCGCCCGGTTTGGTTGATCGAGGTGTTGGCGATCGAGACCACGTCGGGATAGCCGATCGCTACCGCAAGCGAGGAGTTCTTCGTCAGGTTCAGGTACTGGCTGGTCAAGGGCGGCACGATCACGCGCAACGCCTGCGGCAGGATGACCAGCCGCAACAACTGCGCCCGCGTCAGGCCGAGACTCGCCGCCGCCTCCAGCTGACCGTGCGGCACCGAGCCGATGCCGGCACGCACCACCTCGGCAATAAAGGCGGCGGTATAGAAGACCAACCCGATGAGGACGGCGAGAAACTCCGGCGTGGCGGTGGCGCCGCCACTGACCAGAAAGCCGTCGATTTGCGGCACCGAAAACGCCGTTGGCGCTCCGCCGAGTGCCCAGCCGAGCGCTGCGCCCGCCAGCGCGATTGCCACCGGCGCCAGGACCGTGCTGCGCGCGCGGCCGGTCGCCTCGAAACGGTGGATCGCGCACCGGCGGTACCCCCAGGCTGCCACCGCGCCGGCCAGCAGCCCCAGCAGCGCAAAGCCGTGACCGGCTTCCCAGACGGGAATCGGAAACTTGAAGCCGTTGTTGCTGAGATAAAACAGGCCGCCGAGCGAAATGGCCTCCGACAGCGGTGGCAGCATGTCGGTGAGGATGAGGTACCACATCAGCAACTGCAGCAGCACTGGCACGTTGCGGAAGAACTCAACGTAGGCGTAACACAGGCCGCGCACCAGAGCGTTGCGCGAAAAGCGTCCGATGCCGATCAGCGTGCCAACTGCCGTGGCCAACACAATGCCAAGCGCCGCCACCCGCAGCGTGTTCAGCAGCCCGACCAGAAACGCCTTCCAGTAGGGCTGTAGCGCGTCGTAAGGGATTAGACTTTCGCCGATGTCGAAGCCGGCAGGCGTGCGCAAGAAATCGAATCCGCTTTGGATGCCGCGCACGCGCATGTTCTCCAGCGTGTTGGCGGCCAAATACCAGACCGCCAGCGCCAGCAGCGCGACGACGAATACCTGCAGCAACAGGCCGCGCACGGTCCTGCTGCGCCAGCGCAAGGCGCCACGCCGGGCAGGCCGAGCGCGTCCAGACACGCCGTGCGACATCGCAAACGTCCGACCCGCCTCGTCCATGGCACGCAAAACCGCAGACGTTCCAGCGGACGACGCGGTGCAACCGCCTGTACCGCGCGCCTAGCGAAACGGCGGCGCGTACATCAACCCGCCCTTGTTCCAGAGGTTGTTGAGGCCACGCGGCAGCGCAAGCGCCGTCTTCGGCCCCACGTTGCGCTCGAAGATCTCCCCGTAGTTGCCCACTGTCTTTAACACGCGCACCATCCAGTCGCGTTCTAGCCCCAGCAGCTTGCCCATATCCTCGCTCTTGCCGAGCAGGCGCTGCACGACCGGATCCTGACTTTCAGCCAGCATCTGATCGACGTTGGCCTGTGTCACGCCGTATTCCTCCGCCTCGAGTAGACCAAAGATCACCCATTTGACGATCGCGAAAAACTCGTCGTCGCCGCGACGCACCGCCGGCCCAAGCGGCTCCTTGGAGATCAGCTCGGGCAGGATTACATGCTCCTGCGGATTCTTCGCCTCCTTGTTGCGCACCGAGGCGAGCCCTGAGGCATCGGTCGTGTAGGCGATGCAGCGGCCAGCAAAGTAAGCGCCGGTGGCAGCCTCCATTTTCTCGAACACCACTGGCTTGATGTTCAGATTGTTGGCGCGCGAGAAATCGGTCAGGTTCTTCTCGGTCGTCGTGCCCGACTGCACGCAGACGGTGGCGCCCTTCAGTTGCTTGGCGCTTTTGATCTTGCTTTTCACCGGCACCATGAAGCCCTGCCCGTCGTAGTAGGTAACGGCGGTGAAGTGCAGGCCGAGCGAGGCATCCCGCGTCAGCGTCCAAGTGGTATTGCGCGACAGGATGTCAATCTCGCCGGATTGCAGTGCGGTAAAACGCGCCTGGGCGGTGAGCGGCACCCACTTCACCTTGTTGCCGTCGCCGAGGATGGCAGCGGCAACCGCGCGGCAGATGTCAACATCCAGTCCGGACCAGTTGCCCTGGCTGTCGGCCTGCGAGAAACCGGCCAGCCCCGTATTGACGCCGCAGATCAGATGGCCGCGCTGCCTAATCGCATCAAGCGTCTTGCCCGCCTGAGCAGGAGCGGCCGCCAGAGTGCCAGCAACCGCAGCCGCGGCAAGCACGACCCGCAGCAAGTTGCGCTTCATGGAATCCTCCTCCGATGGATGGGTCGTGCATCCTGCACGACAACCATTTAATCTTGCCGCGCCAGCGCAGCACCGGCAAACGGCCCCGCCGCGCGGCGGCAAGGTTACCTATCTGGGTTTTCGTCGCCGGTGCGGTCGATTGGCCAACGCAGCTGATCTCGCAGTACCGAAGACATCGGCATGTCCAGCGTGACGTTGTCAGGCGGGATCGGCGACTGAAACCACTTTTTGTACAGTTTCGCGTAGGTGCCATCAAGCATCAGGTTTGCGATCTGGCGGTCGACGAAACGCTTGAATTCCACGTCTTCCTTGCGCAACAGCAGTGCCACCGGCTCCAGGATCAAGTAGCCGCCGACGACGTGATAGCGAGACGGCTCTTTGGCGGCGGCACGCTGGCCGTACAGCAGCGGCTCGATCGTGATGAACGCATCGGCTTCACCGGCCTCCACCATTTTGAAAGCTTCCGGGTAGCCCTTGACCTCAATCATGCGGGCACCCACGAGATAATTGGACTCGATATGCTTCTTTATAATCGGCACCGAATTGGTGCCAGCTACCACCACCAGCCGCTTGCCGCGCAGGTCGATCAGGTCCTTGATGCCGGAGTCCACGCGCGTCAGGATGCGTGGGCCGGTAAAAAAATAAGGCATCGAATAGCCGGTGTCCTTGCGCCGCTCAGGGTTGTTGACCGTATTGCCGCACTCCAGATCCGCCTTGCCCTCCTTAATGGCGGTAAACCGCGTGCGCGCATCGACCGGCACCCAAGCCACCTTCAGGTCTGGCCGCTTCAGTTCCCGTTTCAGCGCGTCGACAATCTGTAAACAAAAATCGATGCCAAAGCCGATTGGGCGTCTGTCGGGCGCAAGATAGGCAAACGGCACCGCGTCCGTCCGATGCGCGATCAGCACCGTGCCGGTGTCACGGATGCGTTGCAGGGTGGGCGGCACCCGTACGGCTTCGGTCTTCGGCGCCTCCGCTTTCGGCTGCGCCAGCACGGGGGCAGCGAGGGCGGCCGCCCACGCTAACAGGAAAGAGGGCAAACCAATCGGATGACGCATCAATGAACGCTCCTGTATCGACCAGTCCACAGCGGGCGACGCATGCAGCCGGCATAACGCTCACCGGTGTCGAGTCTACCGGCGCGTCGCGGCCCCAAATGCCTGAGGTGGTAGCCGGTTAGCGACCATCTTGTTGTCCTGCGCCGCTTACGCGGCGGCCAGTTCGGCCTCCCTGCGCTCGCGCGCCTGCATCTGCCACAGACGCGCGTAGACGCCGCCGGCGGCGAGCAACTGCTCGTGCGTGCCGCGTTCGACGATGCGCCCCTGATCGAGCACGATGATCTGGTCGGCGTTGACGATGGTCGACAGGCGGTGC